>NZ_FPBW01000002.1:0-383167 GCF_900116795.1 Methylobacterium sp. UNCCL125
CCGGCCGCGGGCTGACCCGCGCCCGCCAGCCCTCCGCCACGTAGTGGCGCAGCAGCGCGGCGTCCGAGGCCCCGGCCAGCGCCTCGGCCTGGGGGCCGGGCAGGCGCTGCCGGTAATGGGCGGCGTCGAAGTAGGGGGCGAGGGTCTCCATCCGCAGGGCCAGCGCCGCGTCCGGGTCGGGCCGGGCGGGTCCGCCGTTGCGGACGTAGTGCACCAGCGGGTTCTGGGTGGCGAAGGTGAGGCCGCGGGTGAGGCAGTAGGCCAGAGTGTCGAACTGCGGTGCCGGCTCGCGGCCCTCGCGCCAGCCGGAGGCCATGTAGTGGTCGACCGGATCGACGCCGGCGGCGGCGAGGTCGGGGTTGTTGGCCAGGTAGAAGGCCCCGTCCACGAGGCGGCGGGCGAGGCGCTCGGCCTGGGCCGTGTCGGGCTTGGGCAGGGGCGCGCCGGCCGCGCCGGCCGCCCCGCCCTCGCCGCCGGCCCGGGCGCGCCGGCGCGTGAGGGCGTGCAGGAACGGGTTGATGCCGGCCCGGGCGAGGTAGGGGCGGTCGGCGAGGTAGGCGGCGGAGTCGAAGTCGGGGCGCGGGTCGCGGCCCTCACGCCAGCCGTGGACGAGGTAGTCGCGCACCGGATCGGCCGTGATCCCGTACCAGCTCGCGTAGAAGGCCGCGTCGACATGCGGGGCGAGGGCGCCGATCAGGCGCGCCTCGAGATCCGCACCGGTCGCCGCACCGGCCCAGCGGCGGTGCAGCGCCGCCGGCTTGGCCAGCGGATCGCGCAGCCGGCCGAGGCGGCGCCGCATCCGCGTCAGGGCCGAGGTCCGGCCGGTCCCGTCGGAGCCGCGGCGCATCTCAGGACTCTGCGGAGGGGCGTTCGCCGCGGGCCGTCACGAGGCGCGGCATCCATCGGCCGCCCGCCGGGCGGGCGCGGTCGAGGCGCGGGGCTCTGATCGGGTCATGGGCGGCAGCTGGCGGGCAGCGTCGGGGGCGCAAGGCGGCGCGGGAGCGGTCATCCTGTCGGACACCTGTCGCACTAACGGAACCGGCGGAATCCGTAAACCGTGGGTCGCCGGCACCGTCCGCCCAGGATGGCGGCGTCGCGGGTCGGAGGCAGGCGCCTTGCGGGCATCCGGTTTTCGATATATCTTATATTTAGACATATCGAAATCGAGTCGAAAATCATGCACCCACACCGCCCGGATGTCCTGCACGCCGATCCCTTCGATGCCTTCCGCGTCCGTGCCCATCGCGGCCCGATGGGGGCCGATCCCCGCGGGCGGCACGGTCCGCACGGCCACCACGGTCGCGGACCCGGGGAGCGCCGGATGTTCGGCCGGGGCGGCCGGGGCGACCTCGCGCGCTTCTTCGCCCACGGCGACCTGCGCCTCGTCATCCTGCACCTGATCGCCGAGAAGCCGCGTCACGGCTACGAGATCATCAAGGCGATCGAGGAGCGGGTCGGGGGCGCCTACAGCCCGAGCCCCGGGACGGTCTACCCGACGCTCACCCTGCTGGAGGAGCTCGGGCACGTCACGGTCACCCCTGGGGAGGGCACCAAGCGGTTGCACACGATCACGCCGGAAGGGCAGTCCGTCCTGGACGGCAACCGCCCGGTCCTCGACGCGATCCTCGCCCGGATGGCGGAGGCCGAGGCCGCCCGGGGCGACGGTCCGCCGCCCTCGGTGGTGCGCGCTCAGGAGGGTCTGAAGCTCGCCCTGCAGATGCGGCTCGCCCGCGGTCCGCTCAGCGCCGAGCAGGCCGCCGCCGTCACGGCCGCGCTGGAGGCGGCGACCGCCGCGGTGGAACAGGCGTGAGGGATCGCGATCGCCGCCGGGACGCGACCGGTGCCTGACCCGCGGCTCAGCCGCCTCATGCTCGGGGTCACCCTGTTCCGGCCGGGTCCGGAACAGGTGGAGCGCCTGTGCGCCCTGGCCTCGGCCGGCTTCGCGGCGGTGATCGCCTTCGACAATGGCGGCCTCCCGGCCGGGGCGGCGGAGCGCCTCGCCCGGGCCGGCGTCACGCTGCTGTCGGAGGGGACGAATCTCGGCATCGCCGAGGCGCTCAACCGGATCGCCGCGGCCGCCCAGGCCGCGGGCGCCGGGGCCCTCCTCCTCCTCGACCAGGATGCCGAACCGCCCGGAGATCTCGCCGCCGCGCTGCTGACGGCCCAGGACCGGCTGCGGGCGGCCGGGATCCCGGCGGCGGTGGTGGGCCCGGCCCCGGCCCCGGCGCCGGGCCACAAGGCGCCCGCCTACCCGCCCCGTCCCGGCGCGCCGGGGCATGGCGACCTCGCCCCGGTGCAGTTCCTGGCGACTTCGGGCTCGCTCGTCGACCTCGCCGCCTTCGCCCGGGTCGGGCCCTTCCGCGGCGACTTCTTCATCGACGGGGTCGAGCTCGAATGGTGCTTTCGCGCCTGGAGCCTCGGCTACGGCTGCTACCAGACCCGCGCCGTCGCGATCCCGCACCGCGTCGGCGGCGGGACGATCCGGGCCTTCGGGATCGCGATGCCGCGCCAGCCCCTGTTCCGCATGGGGACCTATCTGCGCAACGCGATCTACGCGTGGCGGCTGCCGCACGTGCCGCTGCGCTGGAAGCTCGCCCAGGCCGCCTACCTGCCGCTCCAGGCCGGGCTGTACTGGGCGGATTCGGGCTGGCGGCCCGCCGTGCTGCTCAGGCTCCTCGCGGCCGCCCGCGACGGCGCCCTCGGGCGCCTCGGGCCGCCCCGGGATCTGCCCAGAGATGAGCCGAGAGATCTGCCGTGACCGACCGCCCTGCCCTCGACGTGGTGATCGTCAACTGGAACGGCGGCGGGCTGCTGCGCGCCTGCCTCGCGAGCCTCGCGGCCGCGCAGGACGCCGCGGCCGTGCAGGTCACCGTGGTGGACAACGCCTCGACGGACGGCTCCATCGAGACCCTGCCCGCCCTGCCCCGCCCGCTCCGGCTGATCCGGAACGCCACGAATCTCGGCTTCGGCCGGGCCTGCGACCAGGGCGCCGCCGCCGGCGACGCCCCCGCGATCCTGTTCCTCAACCCGGACACGCAGGTCGCGCCCGACGCGCTCAGCGTGGCTCTGGCCGCGCTGATGGCCGACCCGCGGACCGGGATCGTCGGCGCGCGCCTCGTCGAACCCGACGGGCGGACCGCGCGCTCCTGCGCCCGGACCCCCTCGGCGCTGGGCCTCCTCGGCCGCGCCCTGGCGCTGGACCGCCTCGGCCTCCTGCGGCCGCACTTCCTCCTCGAATGGGACCATGCCGCGGACCGCGCCGTCGACCAGGTGATGGGCGCCTTCCTGATGATCCGCCGCGACCTGTTCCGGATGCTCGGCGGCTTCGACCCGCGCTTCTTCGTCTACTGGGAGGATGCCGACCTCTGCGCCCGAACCCGGGCGGCGGGCTTTTCCGTGCGGCACGTGGCCGGGGCGGTCGCCCGCCATCTCGGCCAGGGCACGACCCGGCAGGTGCGGGCGCGGCGGCTGTTCTACTTCCTGCGCAGCCAGATCCTCTATGCCGGCAAGCACCACGGCGTCGCCGCGGCCCTCGCCCTGACGGCGGCGAGCTTCGGCGCGCAGGTGCCCCTGCGGCTCGCCCTGGCCCTCGCCCGCCGCTCCCCCGGGGAGGCCGCGGAGGTCCTGCGGGCGGCGGGCCTCCTGGCCGCGGCGCTGCCGGGGCTCGTGCCGGACCTCCTGGGGTCCGCGCGCGCGCGGGCCGCCGGCTGAGCGGGATGGCGATGCCGCACGCGACCCGAAGCGCCCTCCGCGCATCCCCGCTCACATCCGCCGGCCGCCTCATCGGCCGGGCCGGGGCCGCGGCGCCGCACCGGATGCGGCCGTGAACCTGACCTTCGCCGGGGACGGCCGGTTCTGGGCCTGCGCCTTCCTGGGCCTCGGCCTGCCGGTCTGCCTCGCGCTGGCCTGGATCGATCTACCCGGCGAGACCCCGTCCGCCCTCGATGCCTTCGTCCGGCTCCCCCGCATCGCCGCGTTCCTGAGCCTGGGTCTCGCCGCCCTGGCCGTGGCGACCCGGGGACGGGCCGCGCTGTTCGCGCTGCTGTGCTGGCCGGCCTCCCTCGCGGCCGCCTCCGGTCCGGACGGGCTCGTCCTCGCGCTGGCGGCCCTCGCCGCCGCGCTGCTCAGCCCCCGGCCGATGACGGGCCGGTACAGGCCTGCGCGCCTCGCCGGAGCGACGCTGGCGATCGCCCTGGTGGTGCTGGCGCGGCCGGCCTGCGCCCCCCTCGCCGGGATGCTGCTGGTGCCGTTCCCGCCGCCGGGACGGCTTGCCCGCACCTGCCGGGAGCGGCTGCCCCTCGCCGCAATCGCCCTCTTGCCCGCCCTTCTGCCGGCCCTCTCGGCTGCGAGCCTCGGGACGCCGCACCCCGCCGGAGCCGGGCACGGGCCCATGGCCCTGCCCGTCCCGCTGCCCGGTTTCCTCTTCGGGCTCTGGGCCGTCGCGCTGCTGGTGCCGCTGGTCGCGCTGCGGCGCGGCCCCCTGCCCCCGCGGGCGGAGCGGCTGTGGCTCTCGGGGGGCGCGCTGCTCGGCCTCTGGCTGATGGTCGGGGCGCAGGCCCTCGCCCCGGCGGGCGGCCCCGGCGGGCTGCAGATCCGAGACCTGCTGCCGCTGGCGCCGATGCCGATTCTGGCCTTCGCCCGGGGGCGGATCGGCACCGCGGCGGCCCTGCGCTGGCCGGCCCTGCTCGTGGTGCTGGCCGCCGCTCTCGACGCGGTGGCGCTGCCGATGATCGCGCTGCGGCCGTAGGAGAAACGCTCAGTCCCGGTCGAGGAAGTCCAAGAGTGCCCGGTTGAACGCCTCGGGCCGGGTGACGCTGTGGGCGTGGCCGCCGTCGGGGGCGAGGGCGAGCCGGGCCTTGGGCAGCGCCGCCGCCAGCCGCTCGGACCGCGTGTAGGGCACCAGCACGTCGTCCCGGGCCGCCATCACCAGGGTCTCGTGGCCGATCGATCCGAGACGCTCCGCCACCGTGAAGCGCTCCAGGGCGGCGATGCGCGCCAGCACGGTCTCGGCGCCGGGGAAATGCGCCAGCGCCTGCGCCTCGTCGCGGGCGACGCGCTCGGCCTGCGCGGAGAGCCAGGGCGCCGGGTACAGGAAGATCGCCTGGGCCCGCACGAAGGCCTCCGGGCCGCCCCCCGCCAGGATCGCCCGGCGGGCCGCGAAGCAGCGGCGCGTGGCCGGGTCCAGGGCGTCCCAGCCGTTGATCACCACGATCCGCCCGACCCGGTCGGGCGCGTCCAGCGCCATCTGGAGGGCGATCAGGCCGCCCAGGGCGTGGCCGACCACGTCCGCCCGATCGATCCCGGCTTCGTCCAGCACCGCGCACGCGTCCCGCGCCATGGCGGGGATGTCGTGGTCCGGCCCGAGGGGGCCGGGCGAGCGCCCGGTGCCGCGATGGTCGTAGGTGACGACCCGGAACCGCGCGGTCAGGGCCGCCATCTGCGGCGCGAAATAGCCGGCCCCGCCGCCGAGCCCCGGCGAGAGCAGCACCGGCCGCCCGTCCGCCGGGCCCGCCACCGCGTGATGGAGGGAGGCCGCCCCCGCCGCGCGCCTGGCCATCAGCGGCCGATATGGGCGACGGAGGCGATCTCCACGCGGGCCTCGGGCTTCACGAGGCCGCACTGAATGCAGTAGCGCGCCGGTTTCTCGCCCGAAAAATACTCCGCGTAGACGGCGTTGATCGCCGCATAGTCGGCCCAGTCCGCCAGGAAGACGTGGTTGAAGGTGACGTCGGCCATCGTGCCGCCCGCGGCCTCCACCACACCCTTGATGGTCTCCAGCACGTGGCGGGTCTGAGCCGCCGCATCGCCGACATGGACCACCTGGGCATCCGCATCCAGCGGCAGCGTGCCCGAGACGTACAGGACCCCGTCGGCCAGCGTGCCCGGCACGTAGGGGGCCAGCGGCTTGCCGGTTCCCGGCGGTATCACGACCTGCTTGGGCATTCCCCTGCGCCTCCCGCACGCGACCTGTCGGCCGGCCCTTGCAGGCTGCGCGGGAGGCCGCAGCGCGGCGGCGTTCGGGCACCCTGCCGGTCACCGGCCGGATGCGCGATGCACTTATCCGGCCAGGTCGACGCCGGCAGCGTCAACCGCAGCGGGTGAAGGCGCCCCGAGTGCTCTCTCGAAGGCGGGGACGTCCGAGACCCAGCCGAAGAAGGTCTCGATATTGGCGAGCGCCGCGTGGTGCAGGCTCTCCGGCCCGGCCTGGTGCGTGGCGTCGGCCAGCACGATCCCGAAATACTCCCGGTGGAACCCGTCCCGCAGGGTCGACTCGACGCAGACGTTGGTGGCGATGCCGGTGAAGACCAGCGTGGTCACGCCCCGGGCCCGCAGGGTGCTGTCGAGGGGCGTGTTGTAGAAACCGCTGTAGCGCGGCTTGCCCATCACGATATCGCCGGGCTCCGGCCTCAGGGCGTCCACCAGCGCGTAGTCCCAGGATCCCTTGGCGAGAAGCTGCGTGTTCGCTTCAGGATTCCGGCGCATCGTCTTGAGGGCGTTGGATTTGTGCCAGTTCGGCGAGCCCGGGCCTCCGGCCTCGACATAGGCCGGGTCCCAGCCGTTCTGGAACCACAGGACCGGGATGCCGGCGGCCCGGGCCGCCGCCACCGCCCGGGCGATCCGGGCGATCACCGGGCCCGTGCCTGACACGTCGAAGCCGGCCCGGTCGAGATAGCCGCCCGGGCTGGCATAGGCGTTCTGGACGTCCACGACGATCAGGACCGTGGTCGCGGGATCGAAGGCGATCGGCTCCGGGCGGGCCGGCAGGATGACGCCGCCGTGGCGGCCGTTCGGGTCGCGATATCCGGCGGGGGCGTCCATCAGGCCACCTCGGGCAGCGGCGCCGCCGTCACGTGCCGGCGCGACCGCATCAGCGGCTGGATCCGCGTCCCGAAGGCGTCGAGGCCCTTGAGGAAGTCGTCGAAGACCAGCAGCACGCCCTCCACCCCGTCGATGGTCATGACGGCGTCGAGCATCGCGGCCACGCCGGCGTAGCTGCCCACCAGGGTGCCCATGTTGAGGTTCACCGCCGAGGCCGGGTCGGCGAGCTGGCGCACGTTGGTGTCGCCGCCGGACTTGGTGTCGGCCGCGCCCTGGAGGCCGAGCCACGCGATCGCCTCGGAATCCGCGCCCGCCTTGTAGTGCGCCCAGGTGGCCATCGCCGCCTCGTCGGTCTCGTCGGCGATGATCATGAACAGGGCGAAGGCCGTCACCCGCCGCCCGGTCCGCGCGCTGGCCTCCGCCAGCTTCTCCACCACGGGGGCGAAGGCGGTCGGCGTGTTGAGCCCCTTCCCCAAGCAGAAATTGTAGTCCGCGTACTGGGCCGTGAAGGCCAGGCCGGCGCCGCTCTGGCCGGCGCAGATGATCTTCATGGGGGCCTGCGGACGGGGGCTCAGCCGGCAATCGTTCATCTGGAAGAACGCGCCCTTGCGGTCGCTGACACCCGTCTCCCACAGATCGCGCAGAATCTGAGCATACTCCGCTAAATAGTCGTAACGCTTCGCAAAATACTCATCCCCGGGCCAGAGGCCCATCTGGTCGTATTCCGGCTTCTGCCAGCCGGTGATGAGGTTCAGGCCGAAGCGCCCGTCCGAGATCGAATCGATGGTCGCGGCCATGCGGGCGACGATGGCGGGCGGCAGGCACAGGGTCGCCGCGGTGGCGAACAGCCGGATCCGGGTGGTGACGGCGGCGAGCCCCGCCATCAGGGTGAAGGATTCGAGGTTGTGGTCCCAGAACTCGGTCCTGCCGCCGAAGCCGCGCAGCTTGATCATCGACAGGGCGAAGTCGAGGCCGTAGCCCTCCGCCTTCAGGGTGACCGCCTTGTTGAGCGCGAAGCTCGGGCGGTACTGCGGGGCGTTCTCCGAGAGCAGCCAGCCGTTGTTGCCGATCGGAATGAACACCCCGACGCTCATGGCCGGCCCGGCTCCGGGCGCCGGCCCCGCTCCGGGCGCCAGCCCGGCTCCGGGCACCGGCCCGGCTCCACGGTCCGGAGCGGCCGCGTCCGGGATCGCGTCCGGGATCGCGTCCAAGGGCGGCCCGGTTCGAGGGCCGGCGCGATCGTCCGCATGGCTCTGCATCATCGTCCCACGCTCCGTCCGGTCGGTTCCGCCGGAACCGAGTCGACGCGCGGAGGCTCGCAAAACCGCGGCGGAGGGTCAAACCCGCGGCGCCCGTGCGGCGCGAAAATGCCTATCTTTCCAGCGGCTTGCACAACCGAGGCGCGATGTCTGCTCAACCCGTGCGCGCGTCCCGTCCGGCCGCGCCGACCCGCCGAGACAAGCTTTCGTGCGGCAAGATTACCGGCGATGTCGGGCATCGATTGCCGTCGACGGAGCGGAGACCATCTTCACACGACAATGATAAATCTCGATCCGACCCTGCCGGAGTGACATCGATGCGCGTGTGGCCCGTCCTGCTCCTCGTCCTCGGCCTCGGGGGACCGGCGGTGGCCGACGAGGCGGCGCGCGCGGCGGCCCGGGCGGTGATCGCCAAGCAGGAGCAGGCGCTGGGCCGCGACGACGCGCAGACCGCCTACGAGCAAGCCGCGCCGGGGATCCGGGACCTGTTCCCGAATGCCGACCTGTTCATCGGCATGGTCCGGAACCAGTATCGTCCGGTCTACCGCCACCGCAGCTTCGTGTTCGGCGAGGCGCGGGACACGGACGAGGCGGGCGTGGTCCAGTCGGTGGCGATCCAGGACGAGTACGGCATCGACTGGACGGCCGAGTACAGCCTCGCCCGGGACGCGGACGGGCAGTGGCGCATCACCGGCTGCCGCCTGGTCAAGGCACCCGGCGCGCGCGCCTGAGGGGTGCCCGCCACCGTCGCGGCGGGCACGGGCCTGTCGGCCTCAGGGCCGGAACGCCGCGAGCCTGTCGAGCATCTGCAGGGCGACGTCGGCGCAGGCCTTCGTCGAATCGTCGTCGGCGCATTTCACGTCGAGGCGCGCGTCGCCGCGCTCCAGCACGATATGGGCGGCCCGCGACGGCGGTGGCGGCGGCGGAGGTGGCGGCGGGGGCCCGTCGGGACCGGGGCCGCGCCTCGGGTCGCCGGGCGGCGGCGGCGGGGGTGGCGCGCCGGCCTCGGGGCCGGGCCGCGGGCCGCCGGGCGGCGGCGGTGGGGCCTGCGCGAAGGCGGCGGTGCCGCACAGCAGCGCCGCGGCACCCGCGAGGGCGATGAGTCGGGTCATGTCGGCTCTCTCCGAGGCTCGATCCGCCCCGCCGGCTGGGGCGCCGCGGGGTGCGCCGGCTCTAGGGCGTGCCCGGGAAACCGGCCCTGAACCGGCCCGTTCAGCCCCGGTTAAAGGCCGGGCCCCCCGGGCGGACCGGCCGCGTCGTCCGGAGCTTTCGACAGGCCCGCCCGCATCGTGTAGAGGGAGCGCCTTCCCTCGGAGGACCCTGTGCTCCACGTCTCGACTCGCGGCGCGGCCGCGCCGCTCTCCTTCTCGGACGCGCTCCTGGCGGGCTTGGCCCGCGACGGCGGGCTCTACGTGCCGCAGACCTGGCCGCAGATCGGCCGTCCGGAGATCGCCGCCCTGGCGGGCCGCCCCTACGCGGAGGCCGCCAAGTGCGTGCTGCGCCCGCTGATCGACGGCGACGTCGCCGGTCCGGACCTCGACCGGATGATCGACGCGGCCTACGCGACGTTCCGCCACCCGGCGGTCTGCCCGCTGACCCAGCTCGACGACAACCTGTTCCTGCTGGAGCTCTTCCACGGGCCGACGCTCGCCTTCAAGGACGTGGCGATGCAGCTGCTCGGGCGGCTCATGGACCACGTGCTGACCCAGCGCGGCGCCCGTGCCACCATCGTGGGCGCGACCTCGGGCGATACCGGCTCGGCCGCCGTGGAGGCCTTCGGCGGACTCGACCGGGTCGACGTGTTCATCCTCTACCCGCACGGGCGGGTCTCGGAGGTCCAGCGGCGGCAGATGACCTCGGTGCCGGCGCAGAACGTCCACGCGCTGGCCGTCGACGGCACGTTCGACGATTGCCAGAACCTCGTCAAAGCCCTGTTCCAGCACGCCGATTTCGCCGACGCGGTGCGGCTGTCGGGCGTCAACTCGATCAACTGGGCCCGGGTCGCCGCGCAGGCGGTCTACTACTTCACCAGCGCGGTGGCGCTGGGCTCGCCGCACCGCCCGGTCTCCTTCGCGGTGCCGACCGGTAATTTCGGCGACGTGCTCGCCGGCTGGGTCGCCAAGCAGATGGGCCTGCCGGTCGGGCGGCTGATGATCGGCACCAACGCCAACGACATCCTGGTGCGCACCCTGGAGCACGGCGCCTACGAGCTGCGCGGCGTGGTGCCCACCACCTCGCCCTCCATGGACATCCAGATCTCGTCGAACTTCGAGCGGCTGCTGTTCGAGGCGCTGGGGCGCGATTCCTCCTCCCTGTCGCGGCTGATGGCGGGGCTGAAGCAGTCCGGCGGGTTCTCGCTGAGCCCCGAGGTTCTCGCCACGGTCCGCTCGGACTTCGACGCCGTCGCGGTGCCGGAGCCTGACGTGATGGAAGAAATCGCCCTGACCCAGGCCGCCACCGGAGTGGTGCTCGACCCCCACAGCGCCATCGGCGTGCGGGCCGGGCGGCGGCTCCTGGAGCAGGATCCGGCGACCCCCGTGGTGGCGCTCGCCACCGCGCATCCCGCCAAATTCCCGGACGCGGTCGCCAAGGCCACGGGCGGCCTGCGCCCCGCCCTGCCCCCGCACCTCGCCGACCTGATGGACCGGCCCGAGCGCCTGACCCGGGTGGCCAACGACCAGGCCGCTCTGGAGACGCTCATCCGCGAGCGCGCCCGCATCACGAGGGGGGCGTGAGCTTGGCGCGAGTCGCGCGACGAGCCCCCTCTCCCGCACGGGAGAGGGGACCCGCGCCCGATCCGGCCCCCTTCGCGACGAGCCGTCGATGAACCAGCACTTCTCTACGCACGCCGCCTCGCCGTCCCTGCGCACCACGCGGCTCGACAACGGCGTCACGGTGGTCACCGAGCCGATGCCCGGGGTCGCCACCGCCAGCCTCGGCGTCTGGGTCGGGGCCGGCTCGCGCAACGAGCGCGCCGACGAGGCCGGCCTGTCCCACCTCATCGAGCACATGGCGTTCAAGGGGACGCGGACGCGCTCGGCGCAGAAGATCGCCGAGGAGATCGAGAATGTCGGCGGCGAGATCAACGCCGCCACCTCCACGGAGGGGACGAGCTACACCGCCCGGGTCCTGGGCGAGGATGCCGGCCTCGCCCTGGACGTGATCGGCGACATCCTCACCGATTCGGTGTTCGACGCGGGCGAGCTCGCCCGGGAGAAGGGCGTGATCCTGCAGGAATACGCCGCCGTCGAGGACACCCCCGACGACGTGGTCTACGACGCGTTCACGGAGGCCGCCTTCCCGGACCAGCCGGTCGGCCGGCCGATCCTCGGGCGGCCCGAGACGATCCGGAGCTTCGACGAGGCCGGCATCCGCGCCTATCTCGACCGGGAATACACGCCGGACCGCATCGTCGTCGCCGGCGCCGGGGCCGTGACCCACGAGGCGATCGTGGCGGCGGCCGAGCGCCATTTCGGGGGGCGGCCCGCCAAATCCGCCCCCGCCTCCGTGCCGGGCGTCTACGGCGGCGGCGAGCGGCGGATGCCGCGCAAGCTCGAGCAGGCCAACGTGGTGATCGGCCTGCCGGGCCTCTCCTTCCGGGACGACCGCTACTACGCGCTGCACATGTTCGCGCAGGTGCTGGGCGGAGGCCTGACCTCGCGGCTCTGGCAGGAGGTGCGCGAGACCCGCGGCCTCGCCTACGAGATCCAGGCCTTCCACTGGCCCTTCTCGGATTGCGGCCTGTTCGGGATCGGCGCCGGCACCGCCGGGGCGGACCTGCCCGAACTCGTCGACGTGACGCTGGCGGCCACCGCCCGGGCGGCCCGCGACCTCGACGCCGTCGAGATCGCCCGCGCCAAGGCGCAGCTCAAGGTCTCGCTGCTCTCGGCGCTGGAGACGCCGGGCGGGCGCATCGAGCGCAACGCCCGCCAGATCCTGGCCTGGGGCCGGGTGATCCCCGCCGGAGAGGTGATCGACAAGGTCGACGCCGTCACGGTGGCGGATGTCCGGGCCGCGGCGGCCGCGATGCTGCAGGGCACGCCGACGCTGGCGGCGATCGGCCCGATCCGCAAGCTGCCCGCCCTCGACAAGATCGCAGGTGCGCTCCGAGCGGCCTGAGAGGCGGTCGGATCTCCGCGAACAGGGATCCGGCTCCCCCGCATCCCGAGGCGCCCGCCGACGCGGGCACCGCAGGCTGCGGGGGCGTGTGGAATGGACCGGTTCCGAGATGCTCAGAATCTTGCCGCGGAGCCGCCCCCCGCCCCGCCCAACTTGATTTGGCCGCAAAGGGGCGCGATCCGCGGGCGGTGGACCGGCCCCGGGGCGACCTTGCCCCAGGTGAGGCCCACCCCTATCGATCAAGGCCGCCCGGGCGGCTGACGCCGAACCTCGCACGGCCGGAAGTCAAGACACCCTTGCGCATCCTCGCCCTCCTCCTGTCTCTGGTCGGCGGTCTCGTCGGTGCCCTCGCGCTGGGGGGGCCGGCCCGGGCCGTGGAAGCGGTCCGCGTCACCCTCGACGCGCCGGTGATCGACCTGACCACCGCGATCGAGCGCTACCGCTCCGACGGCGACCTGATCCAGATCTCCACGGCGCCCGGCAAGGACGGCATCGTCCGCCGCATCGTCGTGAAGGCCCGCGACGCCGGCGCCCGGCCCGACTGGATCGTGTTCGCGCTCACCAACGACACCGACGAGCAGATCGACCGCATCCTCGTCGCCCCGCATTTCCGGCTGGTGGATTCCGGGGTGATCTGGCCCGATCTCGGCGGCTCGCGGATCGCCGCCATCACGGCGAGCCAGGGCATCCGCCCGGAGCGCGACGAGAACCCGGAAGCCGACCAGTTCACCATCACGCTGGATCCCGGCGCCACCGTCACCTACGTGGCCGAACTGCGCGGCTCCAACGTCCCCCAGCTCCGCCTCTGGGACCAGGACGCCTACCGCCGGAAGGCCGCAGGCCTGACCCTCTACAAGGGCATCATCATCGGGATCAGCGGCCTGCTGGCCCTGTTCCTGACCATCGTGTTCGTGGTCAAGGGCGCGATCATCTTCCCGGCCGCCGCCGCGCTCGCGTGGTCGGTGCTCGCCTATGCCTGCATCGATTTCGGCTTCCTGCAGCGGGTCTTCCCGGTCACCGAACTGGCCGAGCGGGTCTACCGGGCCTCCGCGGAGGCGGTGCTCGGGGCGACGCTGCTGGTCTTCCTGTTCGCCTATCTCAACCTCGCCCGCTGGCACGTGCGCTACAGCCATGTGGCGTTCTTCTGGCTCGCCTTCCTGGCCGGCCTCGTGGGGCTCGCGGTGTTCGACCCGCCGGTGGCGGCGGGCGTGGCCCGGATCTCCATCGCGGCGGTGGCCGGCATCGGCCTGCTGCTGATCGTCTACCTCGCCGCCCATAACGGCTACGACCGCGCCATCCTGCTGGTGCCGACCTGGCTGCTCCTCGTCGTCTGGGTGACGGCGGCGGGCTTCGCGGTCACCGGCCAGATCGGCAGCGACCTCGTGCAGCCGGCGCTGATCGGCGGCCTCGTGCTGATCGTGATGCTGATCGGCTTCACGGTGCTCCAGCACGCCTTCGCGGGGGGCGGGCTCAGCCACGCCCTCGTGTCCGACACGGAGCGGCGTGCGCTGGCGCTGACCGGCGCCGGCGACGTGGTGTTCGACTGGGACGTGCCCGCCGACCGGGTCTTCGTGGGCCCCGAGATCGAGGGCCAGCTCGGCCTCGCCCGGGGGACGCTGGAGGGACCGGCCACCAACTGGCTCGGCGCGCTCCACCCCTTCGACGTGGAGCGCTACTCGGCGGCCCTCGACACGGTGATCGAGGAGCGGCGTGGCCGCATCGTCCACGATTTCCGCCTGCGCTCGGAGGCCGGCGCGTTCTTCTGGTACCGGCTGAAGGCGCGGCCCGTGATCGGCGCCGACGGCGAGGTGATTCGGGTGGTCGGCACCATCGCGGACGTCACCGAGGTGAAGACCGCCGAGGAGCGCCTGCTCCACGACGCCGTGCACGACAGCCTCACCGGCCTGCCGAACCGCGAATTGTTCGGCGACCGGCTCGATGCGGCGCTCGCCTTCGCCGGCCAGGACCAGCGCCTCAAGCCCACCGTGATCGTGCTCGACGTCGACCGGTTCAAGGGCATCAACGACGCCATCGGCCTGTCGGCCGGCGATTCGATCCTGCTGACCCTGTCGCGCCGGCTCGGCCGGCTGCTGCGGCCGCAGGACACCCTGGCCCGGGTCGCGGGCGACGAGTTCGCGGTGATCCTCCTGTCGGAGCGCGACCCCGACCGGATCCTGGCCTTCGCCGAGATGATCCGCCGGGCGATCGCCACGCCGATCACCTACGCGGACCGGGAGATCTTTCTGACCGTCTCGATCGGGCTCGCTCTCTACGAGGCCGGCGCCAACCTGAAGCGCGACGAGGTGTTCAAGAGCGCCGAGATCGCCATGATCCAGGCCAAGCGCAACGGCGGCGACCGCATCGAGGTGTTCCGCGCCCATATGCGCACCGACCGCTCCGACCGGCTGATGCTGGAGAGCGATCTGCGCAAGGCGATCGAGCGCAACGAATTGCGGGTGCTGTTCCTGCCGGTGGTCCGCCTCGAGGACCGCACGGTGGCGGGGTTCGAGACCGTCCTGCGCTGGGACCATCCGAAGCTCGGCCGCATCCCGGCCTCGACCTTCATGCCGCTCGCCGAGGAGAGCGGCTTCGTGGTCAATCTCGGCATCTTCGCCCTGGAGCGCACCGCGCTGGAACTCGCCGCCTGGCAGCGCTCCCTGGAGGTCGAGCCGCCGATCTTCGCGGCTTGCAACCTGTCCTCGCGCCAGCTCCTGCGCCACGACCTCCTGCACGACGTGAAGACCGTGCTGGCCCGCTCCGGGGCCCTGCCCGGCTCGCTCAAGCTGGAATTCAGCGAGAGCCTCGTGATGGAGAATCCGGAATACGCCGCGCAGATGCTGGCCCGGATCCACGACCTCGGCGCCGGCCTGTGCCTGTCGGATTTCGGCACCGGCTACTCGGCGCTCTCCTATCTCCAGCGCTTCCCCTTCGACACGATCAAGGTCGACGCGACCTTCGTGCGCCAGATCGGCACCGGGCAGACCGCGATCCTGCGCTCCATCGTCCGCATGGCGAGCGAGTTGAACCTCGCCATCGTGGCGGAGGGCTGCGAATCGGAAGCCGACGCCCAGGCGCTGGCCGGGCTCGGCTGCGAATACGCGCTGGGCCCCGCCTTCGGCGAGCCGATGACCATGCTGCAGGCCCGCCAGATCGTCGGCGCGGCGCCTGAGGCGGCCTGAGATCCCTCCTGCGGGGCCGACAGGTGTGCTGCCGGCCACCGACACCATCGCGGCCGGGGATGCGATGCCTCCGGACCACGTCAGGCTCGTGCGGGACGGCTTCGCGAAGGTGCGGCCCATGGCCGGGACGGCCGACCTGCCCTGAGGCCGCCTGTTCGAGGTCGCCCCGCCGGCGCATCGCATCCCCGCTTCCCCGCGGACAGGACCGAGCAGACGCTGACGCCGACGGCCATGCTCGGGCCGGCGGTGGCCAGCCCGAACCATCCGGAGACCGCGGCGCCGGCGCTCCAGGCTTCGGACGCAAGGCCCGTGGCCGACACGCAGGACGCCCCCTGCGCGCCGGTGGGCGCGGCCCTGCCGTGGCCCCTGGAACAGGACCTCGGCGCGGACTTCACCCCGGAGGTCCGGGAGGCCCGGACCGAGACCGACGCGCTGGCCGCCCGCGCGATACTGCAGGCGGACGCGGCCTGAAGGCCGAAACGGCGAAAGCCGTCGATCGGCTTAAGCCACCTTTAACCATGTTCGACCAAGCTCCTGTGGATGGACGGGCCCTTCAGCGCCCGGGAAGGGGATGGTCGGATGGCCGAGGCGGCACGGCGTTACCAGCAGGCAGGGGGCTCCGACCTCGTGCGCCGCCTGATGGCCCGGCCGGTCCGGCTGGAGCAGCAGGCCCGGACCCGGATGCCGCTCCGCGATCCCCGCCATGCCGATCCATCCCCCGAGGCCTTCGACGATCCGTCGGATGCGCTGGACGAGGCCGACGAGATCGCCCGCCTCGAGACCGAGCTGCAGGTGATGAAGGCGGTGCTCCGGGCCCAGCGGCAGGAGGTCGAGTCGCTGCGGGCGCAGCGCCAGCTCCTCACCGACTCGGCCCCGACCGACGATGTCCGCGCGACCCGCGAGCGCTGGGCGGCCCTGGTCGACTCGCTCCTGATCCGCGCCCGCTGATCCGTCACAAGCGCATGCGGGGGAGAGCCATGGGGGCGCGCTGCTCGCTCGTCGTCAACGGTCGGTCGGTGCGTGTCTCGACCGGCGATACGCCGCTGGAGGCCGCGCTGGCCGAGGGCATGATCGCCCCGCTCCAGGCGCAGCCCGGCAACCTGCTCGCCGGCCAGGGCCTCGCTCAGGGCAGCGCCGCACCGTCCGGTCGCCGTCATCCGGCCCGCCGGGCCAGGGCCGAGGCCCTGCGCCCGGCCCTTCCCGGCGCCCCGATCCAGGGCCAGGAGGCGGCGGCGCCGCCGCCCGTGGCCGTCCGCAAGGGCACGGTCACGGAAATCCGCCGGCTCAGCCCCGGAATCCTCGAGGTCGTCGCGACCCTGACCCGGCGCCCCACCGGCGAGCCGGGCCACCAAGCGCTGGTGACCTTCGCGGGGCTGCCCACCCTGACGCTGTCCCCGACCCTGCGGGTCGACGGCACGACCGAGATCAACGACGTGGTGTTCCACGTCGCCCGCGACCCCGAGGGCGATCCCCTCGACGCGCTCCGCCTCGACCAGCCGGTGCGCCTCAAGGGGCCGGTCGGCCGGGGGCAGTACCGCCCCGGGGGCGGGCGCCTCGTGCTGGTGGCGGCCGGCGCCGGCTTCGGCGCGATCTGGGCGATCGCCCGGGCGGCCCGCTACGTCGAGCCCGCCCGCGAGATGGCCCTGGCCGTCGGCGCCCGCGACGCCCTGGACCTCTACATGCGCGAGAGCCTGGACTGGCTGCGCCGCACCGGCGTCGGCCGGATCGTGCTCTGCGCCGATCGCGGCGGCCAGCGGCCGCCGGACGTGCGCTCCGGCCCGCTCAGCGCCCACCTGCCGAGCCTGCGCGCCACCGACGTGGTCCACGTGGCGGGCGACGTCTCGACGGTCGGCGCCGTGCAGGTGCTCGCCGCCGCGGTGGGCGCCCGCTGCTACCCGATCGTGATCGACTGACCGCCGTCGCCTCGACGCGGCGGCGTCCGGCTGCTACCGGCGCCGGGCCGGCCGCACGGGGCCGATCCTGAGCCCGATCCGAGCCCCGATGGTCCGCGTCCTCTGCCTCGGCTACAGCGTCACGGAGCTGCCGGGCTATGTCGAGCGGGCCAACGCCCTGGCCGAGGCCGAGGGGCGTCCGGTCACCTTCCTCCGCAGCGGCTGGGGCGGCCATTCCCTGCCCTCCATCGCCGCCCTGATCGACGAGATCCTGGACGCGCTCCCCTGCGACGGCGTCCTCCTCGAGCTGTTCACCGGCAACGTCCGCTACTTCGACGGCGCGACGATGCGGGCCTATCTCGACGACATCCTCGCGGCGACCGCCCGGCGGGACCTGCCCGTCGCCTTCCTCAACCTCCACCAGGGCGGCGTCGACTACGCGGCCGAGCCCGTCGCCGGCCTGCTGGCGGAGTACCGCGCCCTCTACGGGATCCCCTATCTCGACATCGCCGCCCCGGTGGCGGCCGCGGGCGCGGGCGACATCACCTACCTCCTGACGGATGCGACCCACGTCACGCCGGTGGGCGCCGACCTCTACGGCACCCTGGTCTACAGCTTCCTGCGCGCGCCGCCCCCGGGCCGCGCCTATATCGACCGGTTCCGGACCCTGCCGGGCCGGTTCGAGGCCGTGCCGCTGCGCGCCCTCCCCGGTCTGACCTGCGGGTTCGCCCTGCGCCGCAACGGCATCCCGCTGGACTTCCTGGAGATTCCCGAGGGCACCCGCGTCACCGTCCCCCTCGGGCGGCCCCGCGACGTGATCGGTCTCCTCGTGACCTACGGCCCCCAGGCGGGCACGCTGACGGTCCAGGACCCGGCGAAGGGACGGGGGCACGATCTCGTCGCCTACGACGAGTTCTCCTACTACACGCGCTCGATGTTCCGCAGCGTCACCCTCCCGGCGGCGCGCGCGCTGACGATCGCGCAGTCGGCGGAGCGGCCGGACATCGCCCTGCGTAAGGGCGCGCCGGATCCGGGCCCGCGGATCGGGCGCGTGTCGCATGTCGTCTGCCGGCGCAGGCTGAGCCTCGCCCAGCGCGCCGCGCGCCTGCTGCACCGGCTGCGGCGCGGCCTGCGCCGCCTCGGGCCGCGGGTCGGCCTCGTCCGCGGGGCCTGAGATTCCGGCCCGGGCCGGGCGCGAAGGAGACGCCGGGCCTCACAGCGCCCGCCCGCGCCCGCCGGCGAGACCGCTCCATCCCCGACCCGGATCGGCCAAGCGCTCCCGGACGCGCGCCCACACCGCTCGATCGGTTCAATGGCGCTGATGTATTTCTTCAAAGTCATCAGTATTTTCATCTGAGAAAATATTCGGCGTGTTCTTCTGGCGATGTCCATTTGCCAGACGATCGTGGCGACGCGTGTATCCCTGTCGCGGATGTATGCTAAGAGACATTCGGAGTTCGGGAAGGGATCGGACGATATGCGGTTTCTACGGAATGCAAGCCTGCATGTAAAAATGTCCGTTCCCATCGTGTTCATGGTGATCGTCACTGCGGGGGTCGTATTTTATTCGATTTCTGGTCTCAAATATATGGAGGAAAGAAACATATATCTGGTCGATTATTATTTTGCTAGGCTCGAGATATTCGCGAGAGTTCGCGAAAAATTCGTCGATGCCGCGCTTATGAATCGCAATTTGATCATCGGCCGCCCTGAAGGGGACCTCCCGCTCTTTCGCAGGCGCTACGACGAGGACGTCAAGGCCGTGGCCGACGGCATCGAGACGCTGGCCGAGGGCTCGCGGCGCGAGGAGATCGCGGCGATGCAGCGCCAGATCGGGACGATCGCCCGGGACTATTTCGACCTGCTCGACCGCTCCAACTACCTCGCCCTCCGGAACGACCGGTCTGCGGCGATCCAGGTCGGCGTCGTCGCGAGCCGTGAGGTCCGGGCGCAGTTCGACAGGGCGGCCCAGGATTACGAGGCGCAGGCGACGGCCCGCCTCCGCGAGGCGAGGCGCGCGTCCCGGCAGGAGGCCGAGCAGGCGCGGACGGTCCTGATCGGCTCCGCCCTGGCGGGCCTGCTCGCCGCCTTGAGCCTCTCCGCGGTGATCGTCGTCTTCGGCGCGACGCGGCCGCTGCAGCGCCTCGTCGCCGTCCTGCGGCGCATGGCGCAGGGCGACGTCGAGGCCGCGATCGTCGAGGCGCAGCGCGGCGACGAGATCGGGATGGTCGGGCGGGCGGTCGAGGCGATCAGGACCATGGTCGCCCGCAACGCCGCCGCGGAGGCCGAGCGCCGACGGCGGGCGGACGCCGAAGCCGCCGCCGTGCGCAAGGAGGCCACGATGGACCTCGCTCGGACCTTCGAGGAGGCGGTGGCCAGGATCGTCGAGCAGGTCTCGTCGGCCGCGGGAGAACTGGAGGGCACCGCCCACCAGATGACGACGACCGCCCAGGAGACGGCCAGCCAGTCCGGCGCGGTTGCGGCGGCGGCCGAGGCGGCGGCGGCCAACATCAACGCGGTGGCGGCCTCGACCGAGCGGCTCGGCAGCGCCATCCAGGCGATCGGCCATCAGGCGAGCGGCTCGTCCGACCTCGCGCAGCAGGCGGTCGGCGAGGCCGACCAGACCGCCGGCCTCGTGGCCGAACTGCAGCAGGCGGCCTCCGAGATCGGCGACGTGGTGCGGCTGATCGCGTCCGTCGCCGAGCAGACCAACCTGCTCGCGCTCAACGCGACCATCGAGGCGGCGCGCGCCGGCGATGCCGGGCGCGGCTTCGCGGTCGTGGCGGCCGAGGTGAAGGCCCTGGCCGAGAAGACCGCCAAGGCGACCGACGGGATCGCCGCCCAGATCGGCCGGATCCAGGGCGTGACCGGTTCCGCGGTCGGCGCGATCGGCGGGATCATCGACCGGATCCGCGAGATCAACGGCGTGGCGATCGCGATCGCGGCGGCCGTGGAGGAGCAGGGCGCGGCGACCCAGGAGATCGTGCGCAACATCGCCCACGCGACCCGGGGTGCCACGGCGGTGACCGGCACCATCGTCGGGGTGGCCGAGGCCTCGGAGCGCACGGGCGTGGCGGCCGATCACGTGCTCGCGGCCGCCACGGCCCTGTCACGCCAGTCGGAGCGGCTGTCGGCGGAGATGGACCGCTTCCTGGTCGGCGTTCGCGCCGCCTGAGGGCCGGAGCCTTCCGGAGCGGGCAGGCCCCGCGCCGACCCGCTTCCGCATGGGAGCGGGTCGGGCGGCCGACGGCTCAGCCCAGGCGGACCCGCCAGATCTCCTCGGCGTATTCGCGCATCGCCCGGTCGGAGGAGAACCACGCCATGCGGGCGGTGTTGCGGATCGCCTTCGCCCACCAGCCGCGCGGATCGCGCCATGCGGCGTCGATGGCGCGCTGTACCCGCCAGTAATCGTCGAAATCGGCGGTGAGCAGGTACTGGTCGCGCCGGCGCAGGTCGTCGGTGAGCGGCCGGAACCGGCCCGGCTCCTCCGGCGAGAACCGCCCCGCGGCGATCATGTCGAGGGCCGCCGCCAGCCGCGGCGAGGCCTGGATCGCCTTGGCCGCGTAGTCCGGCTCGGCCTGCCGGGCCTTCACCCTGTCGGCCTCCAGGCCGAAGATGAAGATGTTGTCCGCCCCGACATGGTCGCGGATCTCGATGTTGGCGCCGTCGAGGGTGCCCACCGTGAGCGCGCCGTTGAGGGCGAACTTCATGTTGCCGGTGCCCGACGCTTCCAGCCCAGCGGTGGAGATCTGCTCCGACAGGTCGGCGGCCGGGATGATCGCCTCGGCGAGGCTCACCGAGTAGTTCGGCAGGAACACCACCTTCAGCCGGCCCGCGACCTCGGGATCGTCGTTGACCGCCTTGGCGACGTCGCAGGCGAGCTTGATGATCAGCTTGGCCTGGACGTAGCTCGGCGCCGCCTTGCCGGCGAAGATCTTCACCCGGGGCGTCCAGTCCCGGTGCGGCTCGGCCTTGATCGCCTGATAGAGCGCCACGGTCTCGAGGATGTTGAGAAGCTGGCGCTTGTACTCGTGGATGCGCTTGACCTGCACGTCGAACAGCGCGGCCGGATCGACGTCGATGCCGGTGCGCTCGGCGATGAGGTCGGCCAGGGCCTCCTTGCGCTCCCGGCGCACGGCCGCGTAGCGCGCCACGAAGACCGGGTCCTCGGCATGGGCTTCCAGGCCCCGCAGCAGCTCGGGATTGTCCAGCACGCCGGCGCCCACCGTCTCCACGGCGAGCCGGGTGAGGCCGGGATTGGCGTTGTGGAACCAGCGGCGGAAGGTGATGCCGTTGGTCTTGTTGACGATCTTGTCCGTGTCGAGGGCGTGCAGGTCGGAGAAGACCGTCGAGCGCATCAGGTCGGTGTGGAGCGCCGAGACGCCGTTGACCCGGCGCGCGCCATGGAAGGCGAGATGCCCCATGCGCACCCGCCGCCCGTGCGACTCATCGATCAGCGAGATCGAGGCGAGGTAGGCGGCGTTGTCGGAGGCGGTGTCCTGGCGGGCGTGCTTGGCCTGCTCCTCCAGATGCATCCAGTTGATCAGGTAGATGATCTGCATGTGGCGCGGCAGCAGCCGCTCCATCAGCTCCACCGGCCAGGTCTCCAGCGCCTCGGGCAGGAGGGTGTGGTTCGTGTAGTGCAGCGTGTGCGTGGTGACGTGCCA
Organism: Methylobacterium sp. UNCCL125; assembly: GCF_900116795.1. Taxonomy (NCBI): domain Bacteria; kingdom Pseudomonadati; phylum Pseudomonadota; class Alphaproteobacteria; order Hyphomicrobiales; family Methylobacteriaceae; genus Methylobacterium; species Methylobacterium sp. UNCCL125. The sequence continues at coordinate 21,936 of NZ_FPBW01000002.1, forward strand.
CGCATCCTCCCAGGAGAGGCCGTGCGCGTCGATCAGGATGCGCATCAGCTCCGGCACCGCGATGGCCGGGTGCGTGTCGTTGAGCTGGATCGCGGCGTGGTCCGGCAGGGACCGGACGTCGCCGCGCTCGGCCACGTGGCGGGCCACGAGATCCTGGATCGAGGCCGCGGTGAAGAAGTATTCCTGGCGCAGGCGCAACTCCTGGCCCTCGGCCGAGGAATCGCTCGGATAGAGCACCCGGGAGATCGCCTCGGCGCGCATCCGCGCCGCCACCGCGCCGACATGGTCGCCGCCGTTGAACCGGGCGAGGTCCACGGGCTCGCCGGCCTCGGCCTTCCACAGGCGCAGGGCGTTGACGTGGCGCCCGCGCCAGCCGACCACCGGCACGTCGTGGGCCACCGCCCGCACGGTCTCGGCCGGCTGCCAGTGCCGCCGGATCACCCCCTCCTCCGCGGAGGACATGGTCACGGTGCCGCCGAAGCCGATGGCATAGGTCGCCTCGGGCCGGGCGAATTCCCAGGGATTGCCCTCGGCGAGCCAGGTCTCTGGCGCCTCGCGCTGCCAGCCGTCCTCGAAGGACTGGCGGAACAGGCCGTGGTCGTAGCGGATCCCGTAGCCCATGGCCGGGATGCCGATGCTCGCCATGCTCTCCATGAAGCAGGCGGCCAGCCGCCCGAGGCCGCCATTGCCCAGAGCCGCGTCGGGCTCGGCTTCCTGCACGGCGTCGAGGTCGACCCCGAGTTCCCGCAGGGCGGCGCGGGTGGTCTCGGTCAGGCCCAGGTTGTTCATCGCGTCCGACATCAGCCGGCCGATGAGGAATTCCAGCGACAGATAGTAGACGCGCTTGTTCGGCACGCTGCGCTCGGCGGCCAGGGCGGCCGCCACGATCCGCTCGCGCAGGGCCAGGGCGGTCGCCGCGAACCAGTCGCGCGGGCGTGCGGTCTCGGGCGTGCGGCCCAGCGCGAAGGTGAGCTTGGCGCGGATCGACTCCCGCAGGTCGACCCCCGCGTCACCACTTGCGGACAGCACCGGGGCGGTCCAGGAGCCTGCGGCCGGGGCCTCGGGAGCGCGCTCGTCGCGCGCGACATCTTGTGGCACAGGCCGGGTCAGAACATCGTTCAACACGTGCGGGTCCCCCAAAGTCGTCGCCCCGGATTCTAGCGCCGGGGGTATCGTGGGCGGATTATCTCTTTTGATGGATTGCCGCCGCATGAACGGACGGACGATCCGTGCCCCGAAGCATCCGACGATGCGGTCGGCTTCCGGCGAAGTCGTGGCAGCGCCGCTCGATCGGAGCCCGCGGGTACGCTGAGAGACATATGGCGCGGCGGCGTGACATTCCAGGCACAGATCTGCGCGACGGCGCTGCGCGAAGGTCATGCACGCCGGCGATGCGGCTCACGGTCATGCCCGGGACGCGGTTCTCGACGGGCGCTCCGTGTCGGGCGCGCCGATCCGCGCCCGCCGGCGCCCGCCCGGCACGCGCCCGGAGCGCGCCCGAAGCGCATCCGTCGCCGGTCGCCAGCACGCCGGTCAGCGGTTAAGCGTGGGCCGCCAACGGGAGGGGCAGCATGACCGACACTGTCTGGTGGAAGCGCGGGACCGTCTACCAGGTCTATCCCCGCTCCTTTCACGACACGAACGGCGACGGGGTCGGCGACCTGCCCGGCATCACGGCGCGGCTGGACTACCTCGCCTGGCTCGGGGTCGACGCCGTCTGGATCTCGCCCGTCTATCCCTCGCCCATGGCGGATTTCGGCTACGACGTGGCCGATTACTGCGGGATCGATCCGCTGTTCGGCACGCTGGCCGACTTCGATGCCCTCGTGGCGGAGGCCCATCGGCGCCGGCTGAAGGTGATCCTCGACTTCGTGCCGAACCATTCCTCGATCGCGCATCCGTGGTTCGCCGAGAGCCGGTCGTCGCGCACGAGCCCGAAGCGCGACTGGTACATCTGGCGCGATCCCGCCCCCGACGGCGGGCCGCCCAACAACTGGCTGTCGAATTTCGGCGGCCCGGCCTGGACGCGCGACGAGGCCACCGGCCAGTACTACTACCACGCCTTCCTGGCGGAGCAGCCGGACCTGAACTGGCGCAACCCCGCCGTGCGGGCGGCCATGCACGACGTGCTCCGCTTCTGGCTGGAGCGCGGGGTCGACGGGTTCCGGGTCGACGTGATCTGGCACCTGATGAAGGATGCGGGGTTCCGCGACAACCCGGCCAATCCCGACTACGCGCCGGGCTCCCCGGAGATCAACCGCTTCACCCAGGTCTACTCCGCCGACCGGCCCGAGATCTTCGACGTGATCGCCGGCATGCGGGCGGTGCTGCGCGACTACGGCGAGCGCGTCCTGATCGGGGAGATCTACCTGCCGGTGGAGCGGCTGGTCGCCTATTACGGCCCCGACCTCACCGGCGCCGACCTGCCGTTCAATTTCCAGCTGATCCAGACCCCGTGGCGGGCCGACGCCGTGGCCGAACTCGTGGCCGATTACGAGGCGGCCCTGCCCGAGGGCGGCTGGCCCAACTGGGTGCTGGGCAACCACGACCAGCCGCGCATCGCCGCCCGGGTCGGGCAGGCGCAGGCCCGCATCGCCGCGATGCTGCTGCTGACCCTGCGGGGCACGCCGACCCTCTATTACGGCGACGAGATCGGGCTCGGCCATGTTCCGATCCCGCCGGAGCGCGCCCGCGATCCCTGGGAGTACAACGAGCCCGGGCACGGCCGCGACCCGGCGCGCACCCCGATGCAGTGGGACGACAATCCCCAGGCCGGCTTCTCCACGGCCGAACCCTGGCTGCCGCTGGCGGAGGATTGGGCAGCCTGCAACGTCGAGAGCCAGCGCTCGGATCCGGGCTCGATGCTCACCCTGTACCGGCGGCTGCTCGCCCTGCGCCGCGACCACGCGGCGCTCGCCGTGGGCGGCTACCGGGAGGTGCCGCTGGGGATCGCCGCGGTGTTCGCCTACGAGCGCTTCGCCGACGATGCCGTTCTGCGCGTGCTCCTGAACTTCGGCGCGGCGTCGCAGGATCTGCCGCTGCCCGAGGGCGACTGGACCGTGCTGCTCTCGACCCGTGCGGGGCGGGCGGGCGAGACGGTCGGCCTCACCCTGGCGCTCGGACCCGCCGAGGGGGTGATCCTGCGCCGCGGCGGGTGAGCCGGACCGGATCCGCCCATCCGGGCGCGGCGCCTCGGCGCGGGCGCCGGTCCAACGGCCCGGCGGCGCCTCATGGTCCGAGCCGGGGGCACGACATGGCTTGCGGCCGGAGCCTTTGGCTGCTGCGGCCCTCGACCGTCATCACGCGCGCGCGGCGGTGCGGTGCCTCAGGGCTGCGCGCCGTCGGCCGTCGGGCGCGGGGTGGATGGCCTCGCTCCGCTCGCAGAGACGGCAGGGCCGAAGCCCCCAGCCGGACACGGTCCAGGCGCGCAGAACGTGATTCGGGATAGGGCGGTGCCGCTGCGGCGCGGCCCTGTGCATCGACGTCGGGCCGATGCCGCCCCATCCCGGAAGCCGCCCGGCCCGCCGAAACTTGCCGCGCCGCCACGATTTCGTGCTGCGACGCCACATAGGTAAGTGAAGCTTAATTCTCACGGTGGCCTATTTTGTGCGTCGCAGCGGAACCGTCGCGACGGAGGAGTATTAGCCGTGGTTGAGATCGCGACAGCCGTGCCTGCCCGATCGTCTGCCAGACCGGGGCATTCCGCCCGGCCAGGATCAATGCTGATGCTCGATACGCGCCGTGGTGGTTCCTTCGCCGAGTGGTCGTCCGGCGAGGGGGACGGCGTCGTATCCGTTCCGGTGCCGGCCCGTCCGGCCTCGCTGCGCCGCCGCATCCTCTACGCCACGCCCGAGATGGCCGACTTCGTGAAGACCGGCGGCCTCGGCGAGGTCTCGGCCGCCCTGCCCCGGGCGCTGGTGCCGCACTACGACATCCGCGTGCTGATCCCGGGCTACCGGCAGGTCCGCGCGGCGTTCCCCGAGATTCCGGTGGTCGCCCGTCTCGAGGGTTTCGCGGGGGTTCCGGCCTGCGACCTCGGCCTGGTCGAGGCGGCCGACGGCCTGCGGATCTACGTGCTGCTCAGCCCCGACCTCTACGAGCGCGACGGCACGCCCTACGGCGACCAGCACGGCGATTTCGGCGACAACGACCTGCGCTTCGCCCGCCTCAGCCTCGCGGCGGCGGACCTCGCCGCCGGCGCCGACCCCGACTGGGCGGCCGACCTCCTGCACCTCAACGACTGGCAGGCGGCCCTGGCCCCGGCCTATCTCGCCTGGCGCGGCCGGCGGGTGCCGAGCGTGCTGACGATCCACAACCTCGCCTATCAGGGCCTGTTCCCCCGGGACGCCCTGCCCCGGCTCGGCGTGCCGGAGGCGGCCTTCCAGGTCGACGGCGCCGAATTCTACGGGCAGCTGTCCTTCCTGAAGGCCGGCATCTTCTACGCCTCGCAGGTCACCACGGTGAGCGAGACCTACGCGCGGGAGATCCAGACCCCCGAGTTGGGCTGCGGCCTCGACGGGCTGCTGCGCACCCGCGCCGGTCAGGGCCGGCTCGCCGGCATCCTCAACGGCATCGACGAGACCTGGGACCCGAGCACCGACCCGCACCTCGCCACGCGCTTCGAGATCGACGACTGGAAGGGCAAGCGGGCCAATGCCGAGGCGGTACGCCAGCAATTCGGCCTTGCGGTTTCCCGCGGGCCGCTCTTCGCCATCGTGTCGCGCCTCGTCCACCAGAAGGGCATCGACCTGAGCCTGCAGGCCGCCGAGGCGATCGTGGCCGAGGGCGGCCAGCTCGTGGTGATCGGCCAGGGCGAGGGCCGGTTCGAGCAGGCGCTCCGGGGCTTGGCCAAGCGCCATCCCGAGGCGGTCGGCGTGCATGTCGGCTTCGAGGAGGCGCAGGCCCGGCGGATGTTCGCGGGCAGCGACTTCCTGCTGATGCCCTCGCGCTTCGAGCCCTGCGGGCTGGCCCAGATGTACGCGCAGCGCTTCGGCTCCCTGCCGATCGTGCGCCGCACCGGGGGCCTCGCCGACACGGTCGAGGACGGGGTGACGGGCTTCACCTTCGCGGAGGCCTCGGCCGCGTCCTTCGGGGCGGCGGTCCGCCGGGCGCTGGAGGCCTTCGGCCAGAAGAAGCGCCTCAACGCCATGCGGCGGCGGGCCATGGCGGCCCGCTTCGGCTGGGATCAGGCCGCCAACAATTATGCCGGGCTCTACGGCCGGGCCATCGGCAACAGCACCGCGCTGCGCTGGCGGGCCGCGTAGAGCCTTCTCGCGGACGCAGCCGCCTCACCCCCTCCCCCAGAGGGGGGAGGGGGGCTCCCCTCACCCTTCCAGCAGGAAGATCATCGTGGCGAGCGGCGGCAGGGTCAGCGACAGGCTCTGCCCCTGGCCGTGGCTCGCCTGATCCTCGGTGCGGCGGCCACCCTGGTTGCCCAGGTTGGACCCGCCATACACGCCGGCATCCGAGTTGAACGCCTCGCGATAGAACCCCGCCGCGGGCACGCCGATCCGGTAGCCCTCGCGCGGCACGGGCGTGAAGTTCGAGACCACGATCGCCACCTCGCCGGGCTTGGCGCCCTTGCGGGCCCAGGCGATGACGCTGTTGTCCTGATCGTCCGCCACCAGCCACTGGAAGCCGGTATGCTCGACATCACGGCTGTAGAGGGCCGGAGTCGAGACGTAGAGCCGGTTGAGATCGCGCACCACGCTCTGCACGCCCTTGTGCAGCGGGTCGTCGAGGTGGTGCCAGTCCAGGCTGGTGTCGTGGTTCCACTCCCGCTCCTGGCCGAACTCGCCGCCCATGAACAGCAGCTTCTTGCCGGGATGCCCCCACATGAAGCCGTAATAGGCCCGGAGGTTCGCGAATTTCTGCCAGCGGTCGCCCGGCATCTTGCCGAGCAGCGAGCCCTTCCCGTGCACGACCTCGTCGTGGGAGAGCGGCAGGACGAAATTCTCCGAGAAGGCGTAGAGCAGCCCGAAGGTCAGGTTGTGGTGGTGGTAGCGGCGGTGGATCGGATCCTCCTGCATGAAATGCAGGGTGTCGTGCATCCAGCCCATGTTCCACTTGAAGCCGAAGCCCAGACCGCCCGTATAGGTCGGGTGCGACACGCCGGGCCAGGAGGTCGATTCCTCCGCCACCGTGATCGTCCCGGGGGCGTGGCTGTAGGTCGCCTCGTTGGTCTTCCGCAGGAAGTCGATGGCGTCGAGGTTCTCGTTGCCGCCGTAGCGGTTCGGGATCCACTCGCCCTGGCGGCGGGAATAGTCGAGGTAGAGCATCGACGCGACGGCATCCACGCGCAGGCCGTCGAGGTGGTAGTGCTCCAGCCAGAACCGGGCGTTGGCGGCGAGGAACGTCGCGACCTCGGTGCGCCCGAAATTGTAGATGTAGGTGCCCCAATCCTGGTGGAAGCCCTGGCGGGGATCGGCGTGCTCGTAGAGGTGGGTGCCGTCGAACTGGCCGAGCCCGTGGGCGTCGAGGGGGAAGTGGCCCGGCACCCAGTCGAGCAGCACGCCGATCCCGGCCTCGTGGGCGGCGTCCACGAACGCGGCGAAATCCTCCGGCGTGCCGAAGCGGCTCGTCGGGGCGAACAGCGAGACCGGCTGATAGCCCCAGGACCCGTCGAACGGGAACTCGGTGATCGGCAGCATCTCGATATGGGTGAAGCCCAGATCCTTGACGTAGGGGATCAGCCGTTCGGCGAGCTCCCGGTAGGTCAGGTAGCGGTTCCCCTCCTCGGGCACCCGCGCCCAGGAGCCGAGATGGACCTCGTAGACCGAGATCGCCGCGTGGCGCGGGTCCTTGGCGCCGCGGGTGCTCATCCAGCCCGAATCGCGCCAGTCGAACTCGCCCGACCCGTGGGTGACCGAGGCGGTCTCCGGCGGGTGCTGGGCCGCGAAGGCGACCGGGTCGGCCTTGAGCGGCACCAGGGCGCCGTCGGGGCCGCGGATCTCGAACTTGTAGCGCACGCCGGCCTTGAGGCCCGGCACGAACAGCTCCCAGATGCCGCCGTCCTGCCAGAGGCGCATCGGGTGGCGGCGCCCGTCCCAGTCATTGAAGTCGCCGACGACGCTGACCTTGCGGGCGTTGGGTGCCCAGACGGCGAAGCGGAAGCCGTCGATGCCGTCGAGCTGGCCCGACTGCGCACCGAGCATCCGGTAGACGAGGTTGGTGCCGACCTCGCGCAGCGTCGCCACGTCGTATTGCTCGATCGAGGAGCCGAAACCGTAGGGGTCGTAGCGGCGGCGCTTCGTGCCGTCCCAGGACTCGACCTCGATCTCGTAGAGCGGCCGGTGCTCGCCCTCGACCCGCGCGACCCAGAATCCGTCCGGATGGCGCTTCTCGAACGGCACGGTGCGACCGTCCATCACCAGGGTGGCGGCCCGCGCCTCGGGGAGCACGGCGCGCACCTCCCAGGCCTTGGGCCCGACCCGGTGGGGGCCCAGCACCGAGAACGGGTCGCCGTGATTGGCCGCCATCAGGGCCGCGATCGCGTCCGGATGGACGCTCGGCGGCTGCGCGACGCCGGAGCCCGGGACATCCGCGTTCCGCGCCGTCCCCGCTTCCGGGGCGGCCCGTCGTGCGAAGGTCTCGTCGATCGCCGTCATTCCAATGCTCCGGGCTCGTGTCCGTCCGTGTCCAGAATGGTCAGAACCCCACGGGCGGGGATTTCGATCCAGTCCGGCCGGTTGTTGGCCTCGTAATCGACCTCGTACAGGGCCTTGGTCAGCAGGCAGAGGCGCAGCAGCCGCGCCCGGCTTCCCAGGTCGGTCACGGCGGCGCGCGAGCCCTCCACCGCGGACTCGTAGCCGGCGAGGAACGCCGCCTCGATCATGCCGCGCCACGCCGTGGCGGCATCCCGCGCCCGCCCCTCGGAATCGGCGAACCGGGCGGTGATCTCCCGGATCACCGTCTCGGCGCCGTACGCGAAGGAGCGCATCAGCCCGGCGACGTCCCGCAGGGGCATCGACTTGGCCCGGCGCTCGTCGGCCGGACGCGAGGGCTCGCCCTCGAAGTCGACGATGATCAGGTCGTTCTCGGCGACCAGCACCTGTCCCAGGTGGTAGTCACCGTGGATGCGGGTCTTGTGGGCGCCCCGGACCGGCTCGGCGGTGAGCGCGGCGATCAGGGCCTCGACCTCGCCCCGGCGCTGGCCGAGTTCCGCGCAGGCCGGCTTGCCGGCATCGAGCCCCCGGTCGGCCAGGCCCTTGAGCGCCCGGAAGGCACGCTCCGCCTGGTGGCGGGCGTCGCGCGCCAGCACCGCGAGATCGTCCCCGGTGAACGGCTCGGCCGCGAAGGCCGGATCGTCGGTCTCGATCGCCAGCGCCGCGTGCAGCTCGGCGGTGCGCCGCCCGAGCAGATCCGCCCAGGGCCGGTGGGCCTGGAACGCCTCCTCGGGGCTGGCGGCCTCGCTCTCGGGGGTGAGCACGACGGTCTCGAAGTCCCGGCGCAGGCCCTCCAGCATCAGGGTCCAGGCATCGCCCTGGTTCACGACGAATTTCTGAAGGATCGCGAGGGCCGTCCGGGTCCCGTCCTCGGCGACGTGCTCCAGCGTGCCGAGCAGGGCGGGGGTATTGGAGAAACCCGCCTGCTCGGTGAGGAAGCGCCCGACCTCGATCTCGGGATGCAGCCCCGGCTGCAGGCGGCGCAGCAGCTTGAGCATCATCTTGGAGCCGACGGCGATCGAGGTGTTGCTCTGCTCCGCCGACAGCCGGCGGATATCGGCCACGTCGACCGTGACCTCCGGGTCGAAGGCCGAGGTGACGGCGAAGACGAGGCGGCCGCTCTCCGTGGGGATCACACGGCCCTGGCGCATGTCGTCGATGAGGCAGGCGGCGAAGTCGTTGGAGCCGGCCGCGCCGTAGAGCAGCCCGGTCCGCGGGCCGCGGCGCACCCGCGCCACCGCGAAGGGCATCAGCGCCTCGTCCTCGCGGCCCTCCTCGACGCCGACCGGCATGAAGTACTCATGGCTCTCGCCGTTGGCGAGCTGCACCTGCAGCCGCGGCAGCAGGAAGCGCGCGCTCCCGTCGACGTCCTTCAGGGCGGCGCAGTCGACCACCTTCGTGGCCTTGATCCGCGAGCCCTTGGCGCCGAACCAGCGCCGGCTCGTCAGGAACGGCGGCACCACCGTGCGCTCGAAGGCGACGCGCTCGCGCCCGCTCATCAGGGTCTCGATCCCGCCGGTGAGCACCAGGGTGAACAGCTCCGGCGGCTCCTGCTGCGGGCCGACCACCCCGGAGCGCGCGGCGCTCAAGCTGAACCAGTAGAAACCGTAGGACGGCAGGGTCAGCAGGTAGGGCAGATCGCCGATCGGCGGGAACTCGGTGCCGCCGGTGAGCTCGATCGGCACCGCGGTGCGCAGTTCCGACAGGTCGAGCTGCACCGCCTGGGGCGCCCGCGACAGGTTCGCCACGCACAGGATCCGCTCGTCCTCGTGCTCGCGGATCCAGGCCAGAACCTTCCGGTTGCTGGGATAGAGGAACTGGATCGTGCCGCGCCCGAGGGCGACGCTGTTGTTGCGGATCGCGATCATGCGCCGCGTCCAGTTCAGCAGGCTCGTCTGCGCCTGGGTCTGCGCCTCGACGTTGATGGCGTCGAAGCCGTAGATCGGGTCCTGGATCGCCGGCAGGAACAACTTCTGGGGGTTCGCCCGGGAGAAGCCGCCGTTGCGGTCCGGGGACCATTGCATGGGCGTGCGCACGCCGTCGCGGTCGCCCAGATAGATGTTGTCGCCCATGCCGATCTCGTCGCCGTAGTAGAGCACCGGCGTGCCGGGCATCGACAGGACGAGGGACTTCATCAATTCGATCTTGCGCCGGTCGTTCTCGAGGAGCGGCGCGAGGCGGCGGCGGATGCCGAGATTGATCCGGGCGCGGCGCTCTGCGGCGTAGAACGACCAGAGGTAGTCACGCTCCTCGGCGGTGACCATTTCGAGCGTCAGCTCGTCGTGGTTGCGCAGGAAGATCGCCCATTGGCAGCCCTCCGGGATCTCCGGGGTCTGGCGCATGATGTCGGTGATCGGGTGCCGGTCCTCCCGGGCGATCGCCATGTACATCCGCGGCATCAGCGGGAAGTGGAACGCCATATGGCATTCGTCGCCGTCGCCGAAATACTGGGCGGTCTCCTCCGGCCATTGGTTGGCCTCGGCCAGAAGCATCCGGTCGGGGTAGCTGGCATCGAGGGCGGCGCGGATCTTCTTGATGACGTCGTGGGTCTCGGCGAGGTTCTCGCAGTTCGTGCCGTCGCGCTCGATCAGGTAGGGGATCGCGTCGAGGCGCAGGCCGTCGACGCCCATGTCGAGCCAGTAGCGCATCACCTCGATGACGGCCTCGAGCACCGCCGGGTTGTCGAAGTTCAGGTCCGGCTGGTGGCTGTAGAACCGGTGCCAGAAATACTGCTTGGCCACCGGGTCCCAGGTCCAGTTGGACGCCTCGGTATCGAGGAAGATGATCCGCGTGTCCCGGTACGGCTCGTCGGTGTCCGACCAGACGTAGAAGTTGCGCTCCGGCGAGCCGGGGGGCGCCTCGCGGGCGGCCTGGAACCAGGGGTGCTGGTCGCTCGTGTGGTTGATCACGAGTTCGGTGATGACCCGCAGGCCCCGGGCGTGCGCCGCCTCCACGAAGGCCTTGAAGGCCTCCATGGTCCCGTAGGACGGGTTGATGTCCCGGTAATCGGCGATGTCGTAGCCGTCGTCGCGGAGCGGCGAGGGATAGAACGGCATCAGCCAGATCGCCGTGACGCCGAGATCGCGGACGTAGTCGAGGCGCTGGGTCAGGCCCTCGAAGTCGCCGATCCCGTCGTTGTTCGAGTCGAAGAACGACTTGACGTGGATCTGGTAGATGATGGCGTCACGGTACCATTGCGGGTCGCTGCGATCGATCATCGCGTCGCTGCCTCATCGGTCGAATCTGACGGGACCGGCGGTGGGAACCGGCCGGGAGCGGGCGGACGACCGCCGCGCGGGTGCAATGGTCGGCGACGGGGAGGCCCGCCGCCGGGGTCAGGTGCCACGGTCAGGTGCCACGGGTGGCCTCAGCCCGCAACCCGCCGCGGCGCCCGCAGGCGCCAGATGACGCAGGATCGCTCGGCCGGATCGAGGGCGATGCGGTGGGATTTGCCGCGCAACTCGAACGTGTAGCCCTGGAGCAGGTCCTCGACCTCGACGGCGCCGTCGTCGGGCAGGCCGAACAGCCAGAGCGGCACCTCGTAGGTGCATTCCTGGCGGTTCTTCGGGTCGAGGTTGACCATGGTGAAGATGCAGTTGTCGCGCTCCGGCGTCGCCTTGGCGTAGGCGATGATCTGGTCGTTGAAGGCCCCGGTGAAGACGACGTTGCGGAAATCCCAGAGGGCGGGGTTCTCGCGCCGGATCGTGTTCAGCTTGACGATGTGCTCGCGGATGTTGCCCGGCCGGTCGTAGTCCCAGGCCTTCAGCTCGTATTTTTCCGAGTTCAGGTACTCCTCCTTGCCCGGATACGGCGCGGCTTCGCACAGCTCGAAGCCGTTGTAGATGCCGTAGACCGACGACAGGGTCGCGGCCAGGGTTCCGCGGATGACGAAGCCGGCGCGTCCGCTGGTCTGAAGGAAGTAGGGATTGATGTCGGGCGTATTCGCAAAGAAATTCGGGCGGTAGTACTCGCCCATCTCGCCGGCCAGCTCCAGGGCGTAGTCGGTCAGCTCCTGCTTGGTGTTGCGCCACGTGAAGTAGGTGTAGCTCTGCTGGTAGCCCGCCTTGGCGAGCTTCTTCATCATCTTCGGCCGGGTGAAGGCCTCGGCGAGGAAGATCGCGTCCGGATAGCGCCCGTTGACCTCGCCGATCACCCATTCCCAGAACGGGATCGGCTTGGTGTGGGGGTTGTCGACCCGGAAGATGCGCACGCCCCGGGCGCACCAGCCGAGCAGGATGTCGCGCAGCTCGATCCACAGCCCGGGCAGGGCGCCGCCGTAGAAGTGGACGTTCGAGATGTCCTCGTACTTCTTCGGGGGGTTCTCGGCGAATTTCAGCGTGCCGTCGGGGCGCCACTCGAACCATTCCGGATGGTTCTTGATCCAGGGATGGTCGGGCGAGCACTGGATCGCGAAGTCGAGGGCGATCTCCATCCCGTAGGCGTGGCTCGCCGCAACCAGCCGCTCGAAATCCTGAAGGGTGCCGAGGTCGGGATGCACGGCCTCGTGGCCGCCCTCCGCCGCGCCCACCGCGTAGACCGAGCCGACATCGCCGGGCTCGGCCGTGAGGGTGTTGTTCTTCCCCTTGCGGTTGGTCCGGCCCACGGGGTGGATCGGGGTGAAGTAGAGGACGTCGAAGCCGAGCTCGCGGATCTCGGGCAGGCGCCGGATGACGTCGTCGAAGGTGCCGTGGCGGTTCACGTCCATCGACTGGGAGCGCGGGAAGATCTCGTACCAGGCGGAGAACCGGGCCGCGAGGCGGTCGGCGATCACCGGCAGGGTCACGGGATAGCGGGTGAGGTTCACCCGCTCGGCGTTCCGGCGCACGAGGCGCGACGCCTCGGGGTCGAGGATCCGGTCGAGCTGGGCGGCCGAGCCGGTCTCCTCGGCGGCGAGCGCCGCCACGAGCGCGGCGAGGCGCTCGGCGTCGCGGCCGCCGCGGGTCCGGGCGAGCGACGCCGCGGTCCCGACCAGGGCCACGCCCTCGATCGTCTCCAGGCGGACATCGACGCCGGCGGCGCGCTTCTTCAGGGTGTCGCGCACCCAGGACGAGAAGGCGTCGCGCCACGCGATCAGGGTGAACTCGTAGCGGGCGTTGCGCTCCAGGGGGAAGTGCCCGGCCCAGCGGTCGTTGTCGACGAAGACCATCGGGTCCTCGCGCCACGCGTCGCTGCCGGCGACCCGCGACAGGATCGCGGCGTCGATGATCTCGTGGCCGTCGGAGAAGATGTCGGCCTCGACCCGCAGGGACTCGCCGACGATCCGCTTCACCGGCGAGCGGCCGCCGTCGAGCTCAGGGCTGACCGCTTCGATCACCACCCGCCCCTCCCCGTCCGGGGTGCCGCGCTCGGGGAGCCGGGCGACCTCCTGGGCGCTGGCCGCCAGGATGCGCAGCTCGCCCGGCATCAGGTCGATGGCGCTGCCGGGATGGAACGCGATCGGCTCGGCGTCGGGCGTCCGGTCGACGAAGGTGCCGAGCATGCCGCCGGTGCGGGCGATGAGCGACCCAGCCTCGACCGGCACCGGCTTGTCGGTCGGGTTGTAGAGCACGATCAGCCCGTGCCGGGCCGAGGCCGGGTGGCCGGTGTCGAAGCGGGCGAGCGCCACGCAGTCGCTGTCGGGGGACGAGATCCGGATCTGCGCGCCCTCGACATTGGCGGCGGGCAGCTCCGCCCGCAGGGCGTTGACCGCCCGGATGAAGCCGGAGATGTCGATGCCGGTCTCGTGCTCGCGGTCGCCCGGGGTGGTCTCGACCACGTGCAGCGCCCGGCGGTAGCCCCATTCGTAGCCGATCGGCATCAGCACGCCGGCCGAGAAGAAGGCGGCTAGCGCGTAGCGGGTGCGCAGATGGGCCGCCACCGCCTCAGGGCCGCCGCCGATCCCGGCGGCGAGCCGCGTCATGTCGTGGTTCTCCGGGAAGGCGATGGAGGGCGCCAGCACCCGCAGGCGCTCGTACTGCTCCAGGGCCCAGGGCTTCTTCAGGTCCCACCACGCGAAGGAGTTGAACAGGTAGTCGAAGCCGGCGCCCGCCGTGGCCCGGGCCTCCTCGAAGGTGCAGCCCAGGGTCTCGGCGGCGAAGAGACAGGCGGGATCGCGCCCCTTGGCCTCCCCGATCAGGACGCGCCAGGTCTCCGGCGGCACCTTGTAGGCCGCATCACAGCGGAAGCCCGCCACGCCGAGGTCCTGGAGCCGGGCCACGTAGGCGCCCCAGATCCGGGTCAGCTCATCCCGGGCAGCCGGCGTGTGGTAGTCGAGTTCGGCCAGGTCGCCCCAGACGGTGCGGATCGACGGATCGTCCGGATCCACCGCCGCCGGGTGCATGATCGAGCCGTCGGCCTCCTTCATGAACAGGTCGGGCCGCTCCGTGGCAAGGCGGGCGTTGTCGGCGGTGTGGTTGATCACGAGGTCGGTCATCACCGACAGGCCGAGGGACTGCGCGGCCGCGCAGAAGCGCTGGATCTGCGCGTCGTCCGGCGTGCCGTCCGGGTCGCGGAACCGCTCGTCGAGCCGCTCGGGATCGGCCACCGCGTAGAGGCTCCGGGAGCCGCCGGTCTGGTGGAACGGGTTCAGGTAGATCCAGTCGAAGCCGAGCGCGGCGATCCGCGGCAGCTCGGCGGTCCAGTCCGCGACGCGCCCGACCAGGAGCGGGAACAGGTTGTAGATCCGCGGCCCCTCGGCCCGGGGCGCCAGCGCGGCCGGCAGGACGGCCTCGGCCCCGGTCGTCGCAGCGGCTTTGGTCGGTGCGTTCATGCTGGCTTCTGGCTCCCGTTCCTGTGTCGTAACGCCCGAACCGCCCGGGCGTGCCTTCGCGTGGGACGGCGGGGATTGTCAGGTCCGCGCCGTCCGCCTCTCAGCAGATTCGCATGACAGGACCGCGAGGGACCTGCCGACATGGTCTTCGTGGCAGGGACGGACCCGCGCACGCTCCCTCCCGCCGCTGCGGGGAAGGGTGGTCCCCGAAGTCCCGTGACGGGGGCGCGACGGTGCCGGAGAAGGCGGCGGCCTTCATGCCGGCTCCGCCCTTTTCGGAAGCCGGGTTCCCCGCTCCCGACCCGGCCTGACGGCCGGCCCACCCTCCCCCGCGGAGGGGGGAGGACGATCCACGGATCCGGCCGCTCCCCTCACGGCTCCCGCCGCAGCACCGCGTAGGGCAGATCCCGCAGGAGTTCGCCGAGATCGGCCCCCTCCCCCGCCACGATCCGCCCCGAGGCGAGGTCGCGCCAGCGGGTCCCCGCTCCGAGATCGACCCGGGTCCCATTAAAGGCCTCACCCGGCCAGACCGCCTCCCCGACGAAGCCCGCCACCAGCCGCGGTACCGCCACGAACAGGTCGCCGCCCTCCTGGCCGGGGTCGGTCCGACGGTAGGCGATCACGTGCCCGGCCCGCGCGCCGGTGGCCGGGACGGGTTCGTAGGCGGCGCTCGCGTAGAAGTCCGGTCGCTCGGCCCGCTCGGCCAGAAGCGCCGCGAGGGTCGCCTGCTTGACCCGCCCGTCCGGCCAGTGCGCCAGCAGCTCCGCGGGCACGCCGCCCTGGTCCAGCATCCGCCCCAGGGCCGGGTAGTCCACCGGGCGGCGGTTGTCGGGATCGACGAAGGAGAAGTCCCAGATCTCCGTGCCCTGGTAGGTGTCGGGCAGGCCCGGCAGGGTGCATTTCAGGACCGTCCGGCCGAGGCTCGCCAGCATGCCGAGATGGGCGAGCCGCCGGGCGAAGGGCCGGAGCTGCGCCAGGAAGTCCGAGCCCGGGGCGATCAGCGCGGTGAACAGCTTCTTGACCGCGCCCTCGTAGACCGCGTCGACATTGACCCAGCTCGACCGGCGCTTGCCCTCGCGCATGGCCTTCTCGCCGTAGGCGATCAGCCGGTCGCGGAAATCCTCGATCGCCCCGGCCTCGTCCCGCTCCAGCAGCTCCAGCGGCCAGGCGCCCAGAATGGCCTGGAAGAACATCCACTGGTCGTTGGCGTCGGGAGCCGGCTCGCCGTCGATGCGGGCGAGGTGCGGGCCGGCGGTGCGCTGCCACAGGTCCCAGGCCTTGGCCCATTCCTCCGGGATCTCCGAGAGGGCGAGCAGCCGCGTGCGGGCATCCTCGCCCCGCTTGGTGTCGTGGGTCGCCGTGGTGATCATGGCGCTCGGCCAGTCCCGGGCGCGGGCGATCTGGAGGTCGTGGAAGTGCTCCGCGTCGATCCCGTACTCGCCCGGATCGCCCCCGACCTCGTTGAGGCCGAGCAGGCACGCGTAGCGGTAGAACAGCGTGTCCTCCAGGCTCTTGGCCATGACCGGGCCGGTGAGCTGCTGGAACCGGCGGCGGAAGCGCAAGGCAACCCGCGGATCCGGCCGGCCCGCCCCGGCGGTCTCGATCCGGCCGAGCAGGACGTCGGCGGCGAAGTCGTGGACCGAGCGGTCCGGCAGGCTCGACCAGCGCTTGGCCTTGGCGACGGCGCCCTCGATCAGGCGCACGTCCTCGGGCTCGACCTCGCCCTCCTCCAGCTCCGGCGGCAGGTAGCTCCGGTAGGTCGGGAAGCGCGCGATGATCTCGATCAGCGCCCGGCGGAGCGCGTTGACGGTGAAGTCGCGGGTCCGCCGGTCGGAATCGGCCACCTCCTTGAGGTCGGTGGTCAGCACCTCCAGCTCGCTCGCGAAGCTGATCTCCAGGATCTCGGCCTTGGCGGCACGGAGCTGGAAGCCGTAGGGCTCGTCGAAGCCCGTGGCCCAGGTGTAGAGGCGCTCGACCTTGCCGCGCTTCCCCTTGTCGACCAGGATCCCGTCGAGCTGGTTGAGCACGTCGTAGCCCGTGGTCCCGGCC
This sequence comes from Methylobacterium sp. UNCCL125, assembly GCF_900116795.1. Classification (NCBI taxonomy): domain Bacteria; kingdom Pseudomonadati; phylum Pseudomonadota; class Alphaproteobacteria; order Hyphomicrobiales; family Methylobacteriaceae; genus Methylobacterium; species Methylobacterium sp. UNCCL125. Next base: position 38,397 of record NZ_FPBW01000002.1, read on the forward strand.
ACCGGCCAGGGCCGCAGCCGCTCCCCGGGCTCCAGGATTTTCTCCACGACCACGTAGAAGCCCGGCCCGACCGCCGCCTGGAGCGCCCTTGCGTAGCCCAGCGGGTCGGCCAGCCCGTCGATATGGTCGATGCGCAAGCCGTCGATCCGGCCCTCGCGGATGTGCCGGAACACGGTTTCGTGCGAGCGGTGGAAGATGTCGGACAGCTCGACCCGCAGGCCGGCGAGCGAGTTCACGTCGAAGAAGCGGCGGTAGTTGATGTCGCTCGACGCCACCCGCCAATGGGCGAGCCGGTAGGCCTGCGCCTCCAGCAGCCGGTGCAGCGGCCCGAAACTGTCCGGGCGGCCCTTGAAGCCGTTGAGCAGGGCCAGCGTGCTGGCGGTGGCCTCCTGGATCAGCGGCGAGACGCCGTGGATCTCGGCGAGCCGGCGCTTCAGCCCCTCGGCCTCCTCGGGGAAGCCTTTGCGGCGGGTCTCGTCGGTGTCGATCGCCATAGCCCGCAGGCGCTCGGAGATGGCGAGCAGCTCCGCGGTGGTGTCGTCGTCCACCGCCCCGATGGCGGCGATCACCCGGTTGAGGATGGTCGGGTAGCTCAGCGGCCGGATCGGCAGCTGGTGCTCGTAGTGCCAGACGCTGAAGGCGCCCTTCTCGGGATCGAATTTGAGCACCAGGGTGCCCTGCTCCAGGGCCTCGCCGTAGCGCTCGCCCAGGAACGGGATCACGAGGTTGCGCCCGGCCCCGAGCCGCTGCCAGTCGATGTCGAAGGCGTCGGCGAAGGGCGAGAGCGAGCCCCATTCGAGCACCGAGAGCCACCACGGGTTGTCGGACCCGCCGACGCCCATGTGGTTCGGGACGATGTCGAGGAGCAGCTTGATCCCGTGGGCGTGGAGCGTCTCGGAGAGCTGGACGAAGCCCGCCTCGCCGCCGAGTTCCGGGTTGATCGCCCCGTGATCGACGATGTCGTAGCCGTGGGTCGAGCCGGGCCGTGCCGTCTGGAGCGGCGAGGCGTAGACGTGGCTGATCCCGAGCCGATGCAGGTAGGGGACGATCCGGCCGGCATCCGCGAAGGTGAAGTCCTTGTGGAACTGCAGCCGGTAGGTCGAGCGCGGCGGCGGCGCGGCGAGCCGCGCGGCCCCCGAGCGCGGTCCCCGTGCCTCCGCCGACAGGGCGGCGGCCAGCTTGGCCAGCGGCCCGCCGGGGGCGGCGATGTCCGCCAGCTCCCGGTCGAGCTTGCGCCGCCAGTTCGGGTAGCCCTCGGTGGAGCCCGGCACGTTGGCCTGGGCGAGTTCGGAGACCACGTCCTCGTACTGCACGGCGGTCAGCATCGAGGGCGCCCGGGCGAGGTAGCGGGCGGCGGCCTCGAAGGGCGCGGCATCCGGGGGCTCGGCCGAGGGGAGCAGCTGCTCGCCGGCCAGCGCCTCGGCGAGGCGGCGGCGCTCGACGACGCGCTCGGCCCGCTCGCTCTCGGCCCGCTCCTGGTCGTAGAGGCCGAGCGACTGGCGGGTGTCGGTGTCGACCCCGCGCCACCAGCCCACGAAGGTCGGCAGGTCGTGGGTGGTGATGGCGGTGAGCGCGTCGCGCGGATAGGCCGACGGCGCCTTGAACCGTCCGTCGCCTTCCCGCTCGAAGGCGAGGATCCGGTAGCTCAGCACCCCGGCCCGCATCAGCGCGTCCGAGAAGCCCTCCGGGGCGGTGCCGAGATCCTCCGCGATGACGAGGCACTTGTTGCGGTGGCTCTCCAGCCGCAGCACCGCCAGCATCGGCTCGAACGGCATGGCCACGTAGGCCCCGGCCTGGGCGCCCGCGCCCAGCGGGATCAGGAACAGGCGGGCGAGCTGGAAGGCGTGGTCGATCCGGATCGCGCCGGCATGGCGCATGTTGGCCTGGACCAGGGTCCGGAAGGCGGCGAGCCCGTCGCGCTCCATCTCCAGCGGGTCGAAGGCCGGCAGGCCCCAGTTCTGGCCCTTGGGCGCCAGCAGATCCGGCGGCGCGCCGATCGACACCTTGTCGGCGAACCGCTCGGGATGGGACCAGATCTCGGAGCCGCCCCGGTCGGCGCCGACCGCGAGGTCGCGGTACAGCCCGACCCGCATGCCGGCGCCCAGAGCCGCCGCGGAGGCCTCTTCGAGCTGCCGGTCGGCGAGGTATTGCAGCCAGGCGTGATAGCCGACCGCCTCGGCATGCTCCGCCGCGAAGGCCCGCACCGCCTCCGTGCCGGCCCGGCGGTACGCGTCCGGCCAGTCGCCCAGCCAATGCGCGCCCTGCCCCCGGAAATGCTCCGACAGGGCCTCGAACAGGGCGTGGGATTCGAGATCCTCGCCGCCCGCCTGCCGGAAGCGCGCGAAATCCGCGTCCGTGCCGGCCCGGGCGGGGGAGTCCTCCCAGAGGGTCCGGAGCACCGGGTCGAGCACGTCGTGCACGCCCTGGTGGTCGACCAGCGCCGCCTCGCGGAGCGCCGTGATCGCGTCCGCGCGCGCATCGAGCAGCGCCTCGGCCCGGGAGCCGGCGAGCCCCGGCAGGCTGCGCGGGGCGATGAACAGCGTCTCCAGGAACAGGCGCGAGGAGGGCGAGTAGGGGGAGATCTTGGTCCGGTCGGAACCGAACAGGGCGTGGACCGGGCTGAGCCCTAAGAACGCCGCCCCGCGCAGGGCCGCCTCGCGGGCGGCCTCGCCGGCATCCGCGTAGGTGCCGATGCCGATATTGGTCGCCGAGCGCAGGCCGTAGAGCTGGGCGGCGAGCCCCCAATCGGAGGCCCCCTCATCCGTGTAGGGGCGCGGGCGCCAGCAGCGCTGCGGCGCGGCGATCACCCAGGCCTCGGTGCGGCTCTGGCCGGCCTGCACGATGAGGCGGTGATAGCCCGGGGTCAGCGGCGGCAGCTCGAAGCCGGGATCGGACCCTTGCGGGTTGGCCCGTCCCTCCCGGGCGGTGCCGCGCTCGTCGACGAGGCGCCAGACCAGGGTGTGGGGCGCCCCGTCCTGCAGCCGGACCGGAACGCGGGCGGCCCGGCGGGCCTCCACCGGCAGGAGCGGCGGGATCAGGCCGCGGCGCAGGCGCTCGACCTCGGCGAGGCTCCCGGCGATCGACGCCTCGTCCTGGACCGCGAAGCCCAGGGCCGCCAGCAGGCCGCGGCGCACCGCCAGCGGCGTCTCGACGGGCTTGCCGAAGGCGTCGGTGTAGCCGGCGGCGACGCCGACGAGGTCGGCGAGTCTTTCGAGGGGGCTCACGCGTGGGACTCCGTCAGGAACACGCCCGTCCAGGACGGGAGATCGCGTCCGGCCCCGTCGGGGGCGTTGGTCCAGACCGGCCGGGCACCGCCCGGATCGACCGCGAAGGCCTCGGTCCCGACATTGGCGACGAAGCGCAGGGTGCCGGCGCCGAAGCGCCACGTGCAGTCGACCACGTCGGCGCGCGGCATCGTGGCGGCGGCGCCGTCATAGCCGGACTTCGCCAGCGCCACGACCACGTCGCGGCGCAGCCCCAGGAGGCGCGTCGTCTCCGCCAGCACCTCGCGGTGGGGCGAGCGCTCCCGCTCGGACCAGTCGAGCTTCGAGGCCGCGAAGGTCTCGCGCTCGGTCGGGTCGGGGATCTTGGAGGTGTCGTCCGCGAACGCCGCGAAGCTCTTGAACTCCCGGCGGCGGCCGTCGCGGACCGCCTTGTTCAGGTCCTCGTCCGGCGCGAAGTCGACGAAGAACAGGAACGGCGCCGAGGCCGACCATTCCTCGCCCATCCAGAGCATCGGGATCTGCGGCGCCAGCAGGAGCCCGGCCCGGGCGAGATCGAGTTTCTTCGGATCCGCGAGGTGGTTCAACCGCTCGCCCAGCGCCCGGTTGCCGACCTGATCGTGGTTCTGGAGGAAGGTCACGAAGGCCGAGGGCGGCAGGTGCCCGGAGGGCTCGCCGCGCGGATGGTTGTCGAGCGTGGCGAACGGTTCGCCCTGATACGCGAAACCCTCCGCGAGGCAGCGGGCGAGGTGCGCGACCGGTTTGTCGGCAAAGCTTTTATAGTAGCCGGCGTCCTCGCCCGTGAGCAGGACGTGCCAGCAATGGTGCAGGTCGTCGGCCCACTGGGCATCGTGCATCTTCGGGCGCCCGGCGGCGTCCCGCTCCAGCCAGCGGGCCTGGTTGGCCTCGTTCTCCAGCATCAGGTGGATCTGACGGTCCGGAAAGGTCTTCCGGACCGTCTCGCCGAGCTCGGCCAGGAAATGACGGGGCGAATCGTCGAGGATCGCGTGGACGGCGTCGAAGCGCAGGCCGTCGAAGCGGTATTCCTCCAGCCAGTAGAGGGCGTTCTGGATGAAGAACTGGCGCACGGTGGCGCCGCTCTCCTTGCCGTCGAAGTTGATGCCCGCGCCCCAGGGGGTCTGGTGGCGCTCGGTGAAGAAGGTCTTGGCGTAGGCGTGGAGGTAGTTCCCGGCCGGACCGAAGTGATTGTAGACCGCGTCGAGATAGACCATCAGCCCGAGCCCGTGGGCGGCGTCGATCAGGCGCTTGAGGTCGTCCGGGCGGCCATAGGCGCCGTCGGGGGCGTAGGGCTGGACGCCGTCGTAGCCCCAGTTGCGCGCGCCCTTGAAGTCGGCGAGCGGCAGCAGCTCGATGGCGGTGACGCCGAGCGCCTTGAGGTCGGGCAGCCGGGCCTGCAGGCCGGCATAGGTGCCCTCCGGCGTCGCGGTGCCGACATGGCACTCGTAGATCACCGCCTCCTCGAAGGGCCGCCCGGTCCAGTCCGCGTCGGACCACGCGAAGGCCCGCGGGTCGATCACCTCGCTGAGGCCCGAGACGTCGTCCGGCTGGAAGCGGGAGGCGGGATCGGGCACCACGAGGTCGCCGTCGATGCGGAAGCCGTAGCGGGCGCCGGGCTTCACCCCGGGCAGGACGGTGCGGCGCCAGCCGCCGCCGGATTCCGGCAGCGGGTGATCGGCGCCGTCGACGACGAGCGCGACGCTCTTGGCGGTGGGTGCCCAGAGGGCGAAGCGGACGCCGCCCTCGACCATCTCGGCCCCGAAATCCATGCTGTGGGCGCGCCGCATCGGGCCACCGTCCTCGTCATTGGCCGCGCGCACCGGGATGCAAGCGCGGCAGGATCATCTGTCGTGGGAGAAGGCCCCGGGCCCGATCCGGTTCCCGCAGCGCAGCTATGGCGGAGCGGCCGGGTGGCAATGGGTCGACGACTGGGTCGACGAACGGGTTGACGCGCGGGGGCGACGGGCGCGCGGAAACTAAGCCGCAGTTCCGTCCGTGCGGGGCGGCCCTATCTTGAGCCGCTGGCATTCGCGTCGGTCTGGGAGCGGACACTGGGTCGGGCGCACATCATCGGCATCCACGGGCTCGCCAACAAGCCGCCCCGGGATGAGAAGGCCGCCTGGTGGCGCGCCGCGATCCGCGAGGGGCTCGACCGCAATCGCGGGCTCCGGGTGGCGGAGGCCGACCTGCCCTTCACCTTCGTCTACTGGGCGGACCTGCGCTACCCGCAGCCGCTCGCGGGCGACCGCAACCGCGAGCCCTACCGCCCCGATCACGGCCTCGGGCCGTTCCCCTCCCCGGCGGGGGAGCCGGACCGCGCCGAGCCGACCCTCACCGACCGGATCTATCGCGGCCTGTCGCACCTGCAGGAGGCCGCCGGGCTGACGCCGGTGGATGACCTGATCCTGGAATACCGTCTCGACGATCTCTGGGGCTACCACGAGGACGCGGCCTTCCGGGCGGCGGCGCGGGCGCGCCTGCGCGACGTCCTGGCGGCGGCCGCGGCGGATACCGTGCTGATCGCCGCGCACTCGATGGGCGGCCTGATCGCCTACGACGTTCTGCGCGCCGCCGAGGCGGAGGGGACGCCGATGCCCCGCTGCGCCCTGGTCACCCTCGGCGCGCCCCTCGGCCTCGCCGAGCTGAAGCTGAAGCTCGCCGACGCGCACGGCGACCTCCGGGTGCCGGCGGCGCTCACCGCCTGGACCAACCTGATGGACCGCCAGGACATCGCCACGGTGGGCGACGACCTCGCGGCCCTCTACGCGCCGAATGCCGCCGGCGTGCGCGTGCGGGACGTGCCGGTGATCAACGCCTACCGGAGGCCGGACGGCGCCGAGAACCGGCACAAATCCTACGGCTACCTGCGGACCCCGGAATTCTCCCGGGTGGTCGCCGCGTTCCTGGAGGCTGCGGACTGAGCGGCGCCGACCTCGGGGATCGGCTCAGAGCCGGCCCGGCACCGCCTCCCGCAGGACGCGCTCGGTGGCGGCGTCCTCGATCTTGTTGATCAGCCGTTTCGCCTCGTGCTCGTCGCGCAGGGTCTTGGCCAGGGTGAAGGTCGTGCCCGTGAGGAACAGCGACGCCATGGCGAGGTAGCCCTTGATCCAGATATCCGCGGGCAGGAAGAAGATGCCGATCGTCAGCATGGCGGCGGCGGCGGCGAAGCTGACCAGCGTGAAGGTCTTCCAGGCGCCGGTATGGGGCATCTGCGGTGTCATGGTGCGGTCTCCTGAGGAAGGATCGGACGGGGGTTCGTGCGGCGCCGGTCAGGCCCCGGCCCTGAGGCGGTCCAGCACCGCCCGCGGGTCCGTGCGGGGGCGGCCGTAGCCCGCCGCCTCGAGATCGGCCTCGATCCCGCCCGCGGTCCCGGCCTCGAGATCGGCCTCGAGCTCGGTCAGCGCGGCGGCGACGTCCGCCTCGGCCGCCTGCCGCTCGCGCAGGCGCGCCAGCGTCCGCTCGGCCTCCCCGAGGGCCCCCGCCGACAGGGTCGTGACCCGGCGGCCCTCGAGGCCGGCCCGCCGCAGCGCCTCGGTGGTGCGGGCGGTCTGGAGCCCGCGGTCGAGATCCCGCAGCCGCTCGCCGCCCTGGGCGACGAGGCGCTTCAGCCGCTCGACCTCGGCGGCGAAGCGTTCGGCGGCGGCCCGGCGGTCGGCCCGCTCGTCCTCCAGCGCGGCGATGTGGATCGCCGCCCCGGTCCCGAGATCCTCGCGGCCGTCGGCCAGCGCCCGCCGCGCCCCGTCCGACAGGGTGTCGATGCGGGTCCCGATGGCGTCGAGGGCGCGCATCTCGGCGGCGTGGTAGGCCAGGGCGACGGCCAGTTCCCGCCGGGCGGCCGCCAGGGCTCCGGCGGCCTCCCGGATCTGCTGGCGCAGGATCGTCACGGCATGGGCGTCGTGGATCGCCTGGGCGTTGTCGGCGATTACGCCGCGCATCAGGAAGGAGAGGGTCCTCATCACGGTTCACCTCGCGAAGAACGACGGGCCGGATCGCATCCGTAATTTATTGAACGTCGTTCATGAAACAGGTAAAACACGCGGCGCGCCGCGTCGCAAGGGATAAAATGAACGAGGTTCATAAAAAAGTGCGCGGACGGCCGCGGAAGGAGCCGGGCGACCGCGCGGCGGATCGCCGGGCCCTGATCGAAGCCGCGGTGGCGATCTTGAACGCGGGCGGCGCGGCGGCGCTGACCGCCCGCGGCGTCGCGGAGCAGGCCGGCACGGCGGTGGGCTCGGTCTACACGCAGTTCGACAGCCTGGAAGTGCTGCGGCTGGAGGCCAACGCCGTCACCATGCGGCGGCTCCGGGACGCCCTCACGGAGGCGCTGGCGGCCTGTCCGTCGCGGGGGACGGAGGCGCGGCTCCTGTGCCTGGCCGATGCGTATCTCGCCTTCGCGGCGGGGCACCATGCCGCCTGGGCGGCGATCTTCGAGCGCCGCACCGTGGCGGCGCCGGATTCGGTGCAGGCCGACATCGCGGCCCTGTTCGGGATCCTGGAGGGGGTGCTGCGCGACGGCGGCCGCCTCGCCGAGGCGGAGATCCCCGTGATGGCGCGGGCGCTGTGGTCCAGCGTCCACGGCATGACCTATCTCGCCGATCTCGGCAGCCTCGGGCCCCTCGGCGTGGACGACGTGCGGCCGATGATCGACGCGCTGGTGCGGGCGGCGGTCCGGGGCTTCTCGGCGGGCTGAGTGCCCGCGACGGTGGCGGCCCCGGCGCGGGCGCTGCGTCCGGCGGTGCGGAGCCTGCCCGATCGTCGGCCGCGCCGGTCGCGCATCGGGGGACGTTGCCGCGCCGGAATCGGCGGATCGGGGCGGCGGGGCCTTGCGCGCGCCGACCCGAACCTGTCCACTCGCGCCCAACGACACATCCGGATCGGACACGAATCCGCCGGGGTCACAGGGAGATGCGTCATGGTGGGTACGTCGCGGACGGGCGCGTTGCTGCTGGGCTGCCGCCGGCTCCTGCGGGCAGGACCGGCCCTCCTGCTGGCCGGGCTGGCGCTCGCCTCCCCCGCCCGGGCCGACGACGCCAAGGTGCGGATCAGCCGGCAGCCGGGCTTCGTCTACCTGCCCGCCGTCCTCGCCGAGCAGCACAAGCTGATCGAGAAGCACGCCAAGGCCGCCGGCCTCGGGGACGTCGCGGTGGAGTGGGTCAACCTGACGAGCGGTGCCGCCGGCAACGACGCGCTGCTCTCGGGCAATATCGACATCGTCGACAGCGGCTCCACCAACATGCTGCTGCTCAACGACCGGACGCGGGGCGACGTGAAGGGCCTGTGCGGCGTCGGCACCACGCCGATGCTGCTGCTCACCCGCAACCCGGACGTGAAGACCCTCGGCGACTTCTCCGGCAAGGACAAGATCGCCCTGCCCTCCGTGAAGGTCTCCTCGCAGGCGGTGCTGCTCCAGATCGCCGCCAAGAAGGCCTTCGGGCCCGAGAACGCCACCAAGCTCGACCCGCTCACCGTCCAGCTCGGCCATCCCGACGCGGTGGCGGCGCTGGCGAGCCCGCACAACGAGATCAACAGCCACTTCTCGCTGCCGCCGTTCCAGCAGCGCGAGCTGCAGGATCCGGCGATCCACACGGTGCTGAACTCCTTCGAACTCGTCGGCGAGCCGGTGAGCAACGCGATCCTCTACGCCCGGACCGGCTGGTACACCCGAAACCCCAAGCTCGCCGCCGCCATCGTGGCTGCGATCGACGAGGCCAATGCCGCGATCGCCCGGGACCCGCTCCAGGCCGCCAAGGATTACGTCGCGGCCACCAACGAGAAGACGCCCCCCGAGACCCTGGTCGCGATCATGAAGGAGCCGGGCACGAACTTCTCCACCACCCCCTACGGGATCATGCTCCAGGCCCGGCACTTCTACGCGATGAAGACCATCAAGGCCGAGCCCAAGGACTGGAAGGACACGTTCTTCCCGATCGTCCACAACCTGCCGGGGAAGTAGCCCCCGGCGTCGCATCGGCCCGTCAATGCGCCTCCACCGGCCCGGCGGCGCGCTGGGGCTTCTTGAGGATCGCCACCACGGCGAGGCTCGCCACGAGGCTCACCCCCACCAGCCAGAACCCGTCCGCGTAGGCCATGACGGTGGCCTCGCGGCGGACCTGTTGCGCCAGCATGCCCAGAGCCGCGCCCTTGGCGGCCAGCGGGTCGGCGATGCGGGCGTGCATCCCGGCGGCGAGCGCCGCGAGCCGGTCCTGGGTGCGGGTCGCGTTGACGGTGATCGCCTCCGCCAGCACCGAGAAGTGGAAGTGCTCACGCCGGTCGATCATGGTCGACAGCAGGGCGATGCCGATCGAGCCGCCGAGGTTGCGCATCATGTTGGACAGCGCCGAGGCGTCGGCGGTGTCGCGCGGGCCGAGGCCCACGGTGGAGAGCTGCGAGAGCGGGATCGTGAAAAGCGGCTGGCCGATGGCCCGCATGAGCTGCGGCAGGATCAGCTGGTCGGCGCCGACATCGTGGGTCAGGCCGACATTGATCCAGCAGCTCGCGATGAAGAACAGCGTCCCGGTGACCACGAGCAGCCGGGCGTCGACGGCGCGCATGAGCAGGGGCATCATCGGGAACAGGACCAGCTGCGGCAGGCCCGACCACATCACCACGGTGCCGATCTGCTCGGCATTGTAGCCCTGGATCTGCGCGCAATAGACCGGGATGATGTAGATCGACCCGAACGACACCGCGCCCAGCACGGTCATCAGCACGCAGGCGCCCCCGACCGAGCGGTTGGCCAGGACCCGCAGGTTGATGAAGGGCTTGGCCGCCGTCAGCTCGCGGACGATGAAGCCGGTGATCCCGGCGACGGCCAGCCAGCTCGCCTCGACGATCACGGGCGAGCCGAACCAGTCCTTGCGCTGCCCCTCCTCCAGCACGAAGGTCAGGGCCGGCAGCCCGGTCGCCATCAGGCCGATGCCGATCCAGTCGCCCTTGAGCAACTCGCCCCAGCGGGCGGGCGCGGCCTCGAAGGCGCCGAGCTGGATCGCCGCGGCGATCGGCCCGAAGATCAGGTTCAGGTAGAAGATGTAGTGCCAGGACAGGTTGTCGGTGAGCCAGCCGCCCACCGTCGGGCCAATGGCCGGCGCGAAGGTCGCCGTCAGGCCGAACAGCGCGATGCCCACCGCCTGCTGGCTCTTCGGCAGCCGCGTGCGCACGATCACGATGGCGGTGGGGATCAGCACGCCGCCGGTGAAGCCCTGGCCCGCCCGGAACAGGATCATCTGGCTCAAGCTGGTCGAGAGCGCGCAGGCCAGCGAGAAGGCGGTGAACAGCAGGGTGTTCACCGCGAGGTAGCGGCGCAGGCCGATCACCGAGGACAGCCAGCCGGTGAGCGGGATCACGATGATCTCGGCCATCAGGTAGGCGGTGGAGATCCAGCTCCCCTCCTCGGTGGAGGCGCCGAGCGCCCCCTGGATGTCGGCGAGCGAGGCGTTGGTGATCTGGATGTCGAGGATCGCCGTGAAGGCGCCGAGGATCGCGCCGAACACGGCGAGCCAGTCCCGGGCGCTCGCCTTTGCCTCGGGCCCGGCCACGGCCGGCACGGGGCTCATCGGGGCAGGGCCTCGCTGACCAGCGCCGGGGCGGGCTTCGGCCTGCGGCGGGCGGGATCCACCGGCTCCACCGGGTCGGCGGTGTGGACCGTCGCCTCCACCGACAGGCCGGGGCGCAGGCGGCCGACGAGCGGGTCGGCGGGATCGAGGGCGACGCGCACGGGCACGCGCTGCACCACCTTGGTGAAGTTGCCGGTGGCGTTCTCCGGGGGCAGCAGCGCGAATTGCGAGCCGGTGCCCGGGGAGAAGCTCTCGATCCGGCCCTCGAATGCATGGTCGCCGAAGGCGTCGACCGTGACGGTGACGCGCTGGCCCTCGACCATGTGCCCGGTCTGGGTCTCCTTGAAGTTCGCCACGAGGTAGATGTCGCGGCCCATCGGCACGAGGGTCAGGAGCCCGGTGCCGGGGGAGACCACCTGCCCGATCCGCAGCGCCCGGTCGCCGGCCACGCCGTCGATCGGCGCCAGGATGGTGGCGTAGCTGAGGTCGAGCTTCACCCCCTCGACCTTCGCCCGCGCCCCTTCGAGGCTCGCCCGGGTGCTGGCCTCCAGGGCCTTCAGGCTGTCGATCTGCTTCTGCGCGGCGTCGAGCGCGGCGGCGGACTTGTCGCGGGCGGCGTGGCGCTGGCGCAGGTCGGCATCCGCCTGCTGCTGGCGCTGCACCGTGCCGGAGCCGGTCTGCAGCAGGTTCTGGTAGCGGGTGTATTCCTGCTGCGCGAAGGTCAGCGCGGCCTCGGCATTGGCGAGGTCGGCCCGCGACGAGGCGACCTGCGCCTGCTGCTGGATGATCGCGGCGGCGACGCCCAGGACCTGCGCCTTGTCCTTCTCGACCTCGGCCTCGGCCTGCTTGAGCTGGACCCGGTAGGACCGATCGTCGAGGCGGGCGATGACGTCCCCGGCCTTGACCGGCTGGTTGTCGCCGACCCGCACCTCCGCGACGGTGCCGGCGATGCGCGGGGCCACCGTCACCTTGTCGGACTGGAGATAGGCGTCGTCGGTCACCTCGAGGAAGCGGCCGACGGTCCACCAGTGCCAGCCGTAGGTTCCGGCGCCGCCCAGCGCGAGAACTCCGAGGAGGGGCAGCACGATCCGCGCGCGGCGGCGACGCGGTGCCGATGCGGAGGCCGGCGCAGGGACCTGGGCCGGGGTCTGGGTCTGGGCCGGGACCGCGGCGGCGGCGACCGGGGCGAGCGCCGGGGCACCCGCGACCGGGTCGGCACTCTTGAAGCTGTCGCTGCGACGTGCGTCCATCGGGTCTGGCCAGAATCAAAACGGTACGGTATCGTTTTGATAATGCGCGGGACGGCTTCGGGCAAGGAGAATCGCGGGTGACGGTCACGGAGATCGCGGGAGCGGAGGCGGGACAGCGGCGGGGCGGCCGGCCGACGCGCGCGGAGGCGGTCCGGCGCGAGGCGCACCTGATCGCCGTGGCGACCACCCTGTTCCTGGAGCGCGGCTTCGACGCCACCTCCATCGACGCGGTGGCCGAGGCCGCCGGGATGAGCAAGCCGACGGTCTATGCCCGCTACCGCGACAAGCGGGCCCTGTTCGAGGCGGTCCTGCGCGAGCGGATCGCCGCGTGGCTGGCGCCGCTCTCCGCCGCCGCCGAGGCCCAGGCCGCGCAGGGCGGGAGCGACGACGTCGAGACCGCCCTGCAGGATCTCAGCCGCACCCTGCTGGCCCACGGGCAGTCGCCGGGGGCGGCCATGCTCAAGCGCAACCTCGTGGCCCAGGCCCTGCAGTTTCCCGAACTGGCGCGGCTGGCCCACGAGGAGGGCTGGCTGCGGGGCGTGCGCGCCGTGGCGCAGCTGCTCGACGCCTTCGCCCGGCGCGGCCGGATCGCCGTGGCGGATCCCGAGATCGCGGCCGACCTGTTCCTCAGCCTCGTCCTGGGCCGGTCGTCCCAGGCGGCCCTCTACGGCATCGCCACCGATCCGGAGACGCAGGAGCGGCGGCGGCAGGCGGCGGTGCGGCTGTTCCTCGACGGGGTGCGGCCGCGCTGAGGGGCGGCCGGTCGTCCCGGCCCCCGGTGAATCCGCAGGCGGGCTCTCCGAACCGCCGAACCCGTGATTGCGCCCCTCCCCGCCCGGGCCTATAGTGCCTCATCCCCATTCGACAGCGTGAGACGGGACATCCGGATCGGTCATCCGGAGCCCGCGGCCCGATGCCCGGCCCCCGTCCCGCCAGGCCGGAGCACGAGAGACATGTCCCAGGGTCCGCTGATGCCCAAGGCGACCGCCGTCTGGCTGGTCGAGAACACCTCGCTGGCCTTCGAGCAGATCGCCGATTTCTGCAAGCTGCACCCGCTGGAGGTGAAGGGCATCGCCGACGGCGAGGTCGCGGCCGGCATCAAGGGGCTCGACCCGGTCTCCACCGGCCAGCTGACCCGCGACGAGATCGAGAAGGCCCAGAAGGCGCCGCACTACAAGCTGAAGCCGGCCGTCTCGAAGGTGAAGCTGCCGGAGGTGAAGCGCACCACCAAGGGCCCGCGCTACACCCCCCTCTCCCGCCGCCAGGACCGGCCGAACGCCATCCTGTGGCTGCTGCGCAACCACCCGGAGCTGAAGGATTCGCAGATCATCCGGCTGGTGGGCACCACCAAGTCGACGATCCAGCAGATCCGCGAGCGCACCCACTGGAACTCGGGCTCGCTCCAGCCGATGGACCCGGTGACCCTCGGGCTCACCACCCAGATCAACCTCGACTTCGAGGTCCAGCGCGCGGCGGCCGACCGCCCGGCCGCGGTGGCGGCCGAATCCGGCGCCTCGCTGCTGCCGACGGAGGTCTCCACGGCCCGCGAGGCGGACGAGCGGGAGCACGCGGACGATCACGGCGGCCGCGAGGAGCGGCTCGATGCCGATTCGGTCTTCGCCAAGCTCAAGGGCCGGCACCACGACGAGGACGACGAGGACTAGGACCGGCCTCCGCCCTGCCCCCTGGGCCGGGCGGGCCCAAGGCGGCCTGCGCAGGATCCGGCCCCCGCTCCACCGGAGTCGGGGGCCGCTTTGCGTCTGGCCGGGCCCGGGACCGCCGGCCGCCGGCGGGGCGGGACCCGGCGGATCGATCTATTCCGGCAGCGGCCGGCCCCGCGTCTCCGGCATGAACCACGGCACCACGAGGCCGATCACGTAGACGCTCGACAGGGTCAGAGCCGCCGCGGCGACGCCCCCGAAGGCGGTCACGATCTGCCCGGCGAGGATCGGGAAGATCCAGGCGATCAGCCGCGCGCCGTTGAAGACCACGCTCGCCGCCGTCGCCCGCACCGCCGGGGTGAACAGCTCCGCGAGGTAGATCGCCATCCACGAGAAGGCGAAGCCCAGGGTGAAGAACCCGTTCAGGAAGGCGAGCCCCATGAACGGCACCAGCCCGCCGGTCCAGAGGTAGCAGGCGAGCGACGTGACGATGCAGCCGACATAGGTGACGAGCAGGAAGGCGCGGCGGCCGATCGCGTCGGCCACGAAGCCCGAGATCACGTAGGCGGTGATCGCCCCGACATTGTAGATGATGCCCATGCGCGGGCCCCAGAGGTTGGCCGGCTCGCCCGCGGCCTTGGCCAGCCCCTCCGTGTAGGCCGGCAGCCAGGACGAGACCGCCCACCAGCCCACCGTGGTGGCGAACGACATGGCGGTGGCCAGCAGCACCCGCCGCCGGCTCTCCGGCTCCCGAAAGATCTCCGCCAGGGTGAAGGGGCGTTGCGCGGCCCGCGGGGCGTGGCCGGCATCCTCCGCGGTGGCGGCCCAGCGCTGCGCCTTGAGCGCCTGCATCCACTGCTCGGATTCCTCCAGCGCCCGCCGCAGGTACAGGCAGACGAAGGCCGGCAGGGCACCCAGCGCGAACAGGATCCGCCAGGATTCCGGGCCCAGGGGCTCGGTGGCCGCGAGCACGGCCCACACGATGGCGGCCAGCACCGCGCCGCCGCCGAAGCCCGATTGCAGGAAGCCGCAGCCCTTCGGCCGCGCCCGGTTCGGCCAGGTCTCGGCCACCAGGGCGATGCCGGTGGACCATTCCGAGCCGATGGCGAGCCCCGTGATGAACCGCAGGATCGCGAGCTGCGTGAAGCTCCCGGCGAAGGCGGTCAGCCCGGTGAAGACCGCGTAGCCGAGGATCGAGATCATCATCATGCGCTTGCGGCCGATATAGTCGGCCGCGATCCCGCCCATGAGGCCGCCGATCCCCCAGCCGAGCAGCGTGATGCCGATGGCGAGCCCCACGTAGGAGGCCGGCGCCTGGGCCTGCTCGGGGGTGAGGATCGAGGCCAGCGCCGGACGCAGGGCGTAGACCAGGGCCACCGCCTCGTAGCCGTCGAAGATCCAGCCGAGATAGCTGCCCCACAGGATCCGCCAGTGGCGCCGGGTGAGACCCGCGTACCACGGAGCGCTGGCCGCCTCGCCTAAGCCCACCTCGCCCGCGCCCATCGTCCGTTCCTCCCGCCCGGGACGCGTCGGCGGCGCCCGCCCCGCCCTGATAGGTCGGTTGTGGCATCGGGTCGACCACATCCGGGTAGCCGATCCGGCGCCCCGGCGATCACGATCGCATCACGCCTGCACCGCGGGGGCGGACGCGATGCGGGGCTCAGCGCGCGGCGTCGAAGGCCGCGAGAAAGGCCGCGAGGTTGTCCGGCAGGGCCGCGCAGAGGTAGCCGCCCTCCTGCACCAGGGCCGTGGGCAGCCCGGCCCGGGCGATCCGCTCCGCGGCCCCGACGAATCCCGCCCGGGTCACCGCGAGGGCGCCGATCGGGTCGTCCGCGGCGGCGTCGAGGCCCAGCGCCACCACGAGGGCCCGGGGCCGGTGCGCGGCCACAGCCGCGAGACCCGCCTCCAGGGCCTCGAGCCAGGGCGCGTCCCCCGAGCCCGGCGGCAGCGGCAGGTTGCGGTTGAACCCCGCCCCCGCCCCGGTCCCGGTCTCGTCGGCGTAGCCGGCGAAGAACGGGAAGTAGTCGGACGGGTCGGCATGGACCGAGACCGTCAGTACGTCGGCGCGGGCGTAGAAGATCCCCTGCGTGCCGTTGCCGTGATGGACGTCGATGTCGAGGATCGCCACCGGGCCGCCGGTGGCGGCGCGCATCCGCTCGGCCGCGATGGCGCTGTTGTTGAGGAAGCAGAAGCCGCCGGCGGACTCCGCATAGGCGTGGTGGCCGGGCGGGCGGCACAGGGCGTAGGCGTGTCCCGCCGCGAGGGCCGAGTCGGCGGCCGCGACCGCGCATTGCGCCGACCCGTAGACCGCCGCCCAGGTGCCGGCGCGGATCGGCGTCGAGGTGTCGGCGGTGTAGAGGCCCAGCCGCCCGAGGAGGCCGGCGGGCCTCCGGTGCATCTGCGGCCGGGCGAAGGATCCGGTCAGGATCTCGTCGCCGATGTCGGGGATCTCGCCCCGGCGCGCCCAGGCCTCGGCCAGGAACGCCACGTAGTCCGGATCGTGCACCGCCCGGATCGGGTCGAGGCCGTGATCGGCCGGTTCGCCGAGGTCGTGGCCGCCCCGCAGGGCCGCGTCGTGCAGGATCGCGTAGCGGGCGGCCTGCTCGGGATGCGGGATCGGCGTGCCGCGCCGCAGGTAGCGTTCGGGATCGTGCCGGCCTGAATCGGGCGTGTGGAAGATGCGCATGCCGGAAGGTTAGGGGCTCCCGGGGGATGCGTCATCCGCCCGGCCCGCGCTCAGATGAGGTAGACGGTGCCGTCCGCGCGGAACACCTTGGGGCATTTCGCCCCGTCGACCAGGCGCCGGGCCGCGTCCAGGGAGATCCGGCGGGCCAGGGCGATCTCCGGCAGCGTCTTCCAGGTCGTGGTCATGGTGCGGCTCCGTCCGTGATCCGTGCGAGTCCGCGATCAACGGCGCAGACGAGCCCGGGTTCACCGATGGCGTCAGGAGCGCCTCGGGGCTGCTGACGCGCCATCCCGCCGGGGCCGGCGACGGGGCGGCGACCTCGCGGAGCAGGGTCGGCACCCGCGCCCAGGGTTCGGTGACCGGCCCCGCATTCGGCCGCATCCCCGCCCGGTTCTGCCCGCCGGCGATGCGGATGTCCGGGAAGCGCGCGCAGAAGGCCTCCACGCAGGCCGGGTCGAAGTGGCGGCCGCTGTCGGCGCGGATGCAGTCCAGGGCCGCGTCGAAGGGCAGCGCAGCCTTGTAGGGCCGCGCGGTGGTCAGGGCGTCGAACACGTCCGCCACCGCGACGATCCGGGCCGAGAGGGGAATCGCGGCGCCGACGAGCCCGTGCGGGTAGCCGCCGCCGTCCCATTTCTCATGGTGAAACTCGGCGATCTCGGCGGCCAGCCGGATCAGTTCGGAGGCGCTCCCGCCCAGGATGCGCCGGCCGATCGCCGGATGCGTCTTGATCAGGTCGAACTCGTCCCGGTCGAGCCGGCCGGGCTTGAGCAGGACGCCGTCCGGGATGCCGACCTTGCCGACATCGTGCAGGGGCGCCGCGAGATAGAGGTTGCGGCAGAAATCCGGCGCCAGCCCGAGCCCCTCGGCGACGATCTGGCTGTAGCGGGCCACCCGCCATGTGTGATCGCCGGTGTCGTTGTCGCGGTACTCGACCGCCAGCGCCAGGCGGAAGATGATCTCCTCCTCGCGCTCGCGCATGTGGCGCAGGGCGGCCTCCACCGCGCCGTCGAGCCAAGCCGCCTGCTCGGCGAGCCGCCGCACCGCCCGGGCGAGCCGGATCATGTTGCGCAGCCGGACGGTGAGTTCGACGCCCTGCATGGACTTGTCGAGGAAATCGGTCGCCCCCGCCTCCAGGGCGGCGAGCCGCACCGCGTCCGAGATGTCGCTCGTGATCATCACGATCGGCACCTGCGCGTAATGCGGGATGGTCCGCATCTGCCGGATGAAGGCGATCCCGTCGATGCCGGGCATGTGGCAGTCGACCAGGACGATATCGAAGGCCCGCATCCGCGCCTCGACCATCGCGGCGACCGGGTCGCCGTGATCGGTGACGGACATGTCGGGCTTGGCCTCCAGCAGGCGGCGGAGGCGCATCCGCATGGTGGCGCTGTCGTCGACGAGGAGCGCGTCCATCAGCGGTGCCCGGACCGGTTCGCGGGCGTATTGGAGCCGGAGCGCCGCAGGCGATCGCGGGACGGCCGGTCGATCCAATGTTCTGACGCAGAAGCCATCGTCGCGAAGCCTTGCAAGACTATTCGATGATCATTGAGACATGCGGCGTTAACGTCCGGTAAATCTGAATTGAAACAGGATTGCTGATATTTGCAGAATTATTGACTTTTGCGAGGGCCATATTTGGATTGTTCCGAAATTGACCCGGATTTTCTAAGTCGATAGACCGGTGAAATCGCGCGCTATACCGTGCCGGATACCTCGGGACTGGTCCGTCTCTGCCCGGGACCGGCGCGCCCGGCCGTTCCTGCAGCGCCCCCTGGGCTCGGGCTCGGGCCGATGCCGGGGCGCGGCCGGTGGGAATTCCTGACAGACGGGCGGCCGCCCGCTACCGTGGCCCGGCGACGGCCGGGGCCGTCGACGCGCGACCGGGCCAGGAATCGTCCAGAGCCGGGCCAGGGCAGGGCAGGTCCAGGGCCGGTTCCGGGCTGCCCGGGCCGCGCCGGTGCAGATGGCGTGTCGGGAGGCGCCTGCGCGATGATGCGGTTCGATCTCACCGATCTCGGCCTGTTCCGGCACGTGGTCGAGGCCGGTTCGATCACCCACGGGGCCGCGCGGGCGAACCTCGCCCTGGCGGCCGCCTCGACGCGGATCCGGCTGATGGAGGAGTCCCTCGGCGCGGCGCTGCTGACCCGGGGCCGGCAGGGCGTCAGCCCGACCCCGGCCGGGCGCGCCCTCCTCGTCCACGCCCGGGAGGTCCTGGCCGGGGTGGAGCGGTTGCGCGAGGAGATGGCGGCCTTCTCGGGGAGCGCCTTCGGCCAGATCCGGGTGCTGGCCAACACCAACGCGCTGACCGAGTTCCTGCCGGACGCGCTCTCGGCCTTCCTGGCCGATCACCCCGGGATCGGCGTCGAGATCGACGAGCGCACCTCCGAGGAGATCGTCGGGCTGGTGGCCGAGGGGGCGGCCGATCTCGGCATCCTGTCCGGCACGGTGGATACCGGCTCGCTGCGGACCTTCCCGTTCCGGGAGGACCGGTTCGTGCTGGTGGCGGCCCGGGATCACCCCCTGGCGGCGCGCGGGACGATCCCGTTCGCCGAGCTGCTCGGCCACGACCTCGTCGGCCTCGACCGGCGCAGCGCCATCAGCCGGTTCCTCGTCGCCCAGGCGGTGCGGGAGGGGCGGCCGATGCGCCTGCGGGTGCAGCTGCGGGACTTCGACGCCGTCTGCCGGCTCGTCGAGGCACGGGTCGGGCTGGCGGTCCTTCCCGAGAGCGCCGCCGCCCGCGCCGCCCAGGGCCTCGCCCTGGCGGTGGTGCCCCTCGCCGATTCCTGGGCGCGGCGCGACCTGACCCTGTGCCTGCGCGACCTCGACGGGCTGCCGCCGTTCATCCGGGCCTTCGTGGCGCAGCTGCGCGCCTGAGCGTCGCCCGGCCCCCGCCCCGGGCCCGAGGCGGGGAGAGCGCGGAACACCGCGATGGTCGCGGACATGATGCGCGTCGTCCGCGGGCTCGATCCGCATAGGGTTTCCGATGGGGCCGCCGTTCCGTCCGGTCCTGAGGCGCGACGGGCCGGTGATGATCGGCGACGCCGTCGAGACCGCCTGCCCGCGTCCAGGTGCCGGCCTGCGACGCTCGCGGCCTCGCGGTGGAGACCGGCGCCTGCGCAACCGCGTCGCCCGCACGGCGATCCGTCTCGCCGTTGCCCCCGGGCCCGCGGCGTCCCTGGCGCTCGGCCTGGGGGAGCGTTTGGCGCGCCCTGACGCGGCGGCGTCAGCGCCAGCGCTCCTCCGTGCAGGCCAGCACGTAGACGACGTGCATGCAGCGGGCCTGGGCGGCCTGCGAGGTCGCGTCGCTCATGCACGCCCGCATCCCGGCGGAGAGCAGCCCGCGATCGACGTCCTGATCCCGGGCGCAGGTGAAGATGGGCTGGAAGCCTTCGAACCGGCTCACCTGCCAGAAGATGACCACGAACGCGAGCAGACAGAACGCGCAGACCAGGAGCCGGTTGTCGTAGAACCAGTGTCTCCGATCGGCCTCTGCGGTGTTGCGCGCGCTCATCCCGTCACCGGGGGCGCCGACAGGATCGCGGTCTGGGCCACCTGTGTCCTCCGCAGCGGATCGCCCGCGCCATCTCGCCGAATCCCTCAGCCGCGTCAGCCGCGCCCACCGGGAGGGAACCGTCAGTCGATCACCTCCACGATGCGGCGCGTGCGTGGCTCGACGAGCACCGGATGGCCGTTGACGATCGTGTAGCTGTACTCCGGCAAAGCGAACTCGCGCGGGACATCGTAATACACGACGCCCTCCTCCGGTAGCACGGTTCCGACCCGAACGGGGCCCGCGAGGGCGACGGACGGGCGGCGCTCGCCGAGGGCGTAGATGCGGAAGCGCTCCCGCCGGTCGACGCCGAGGATGCCGTTGGCCGTGCCTACGGCGGCACCGATCGCGCCGCCGACGATCGCCCCGAGGGGGCCCGCCATCTCCTCGCCGCGCGAGGCGCCCTCCTGGGCGCCGCGCTCCAAGCCTTGCGCCTGCGCGATGGCGGGGAGGCCCAGCGTGGCCAGGAGCGCAAGGGGAGCCGCGATCCGCATGGGTGTCGTCCTGGTCGGTGGCATGGACCTTCAGGCCTGCGCCTGAGGGGGCGGGAGCATCCCGGCCACGGCAGGTTACGCCAGAAAGGCTGCCGATCGGTTGCGGCCCGCCGCACGCCGTCCGCAAGGGGGCCGCATCGGGCGCCGGCCCCCTCTTCCGGCCCCCTCTTCACGCTCGGCGTGACGGTTCGGCTCTCGGTCGGCTCTCGGAATGCGGGCGGAGCCGCGGCATTGCCCCGGCCCGCCCATGGTTTAGCCTCCCGCTGATTCCGCCGGAGAGGACAGGGCATGTCGATCGAGACCGTGGAGACCGCCGGCCGGCGCCGGGGCGCCGACCTCCTGGTGGAGGTGCTGCGCTCGGAGGGGGTGCGCTACATCTTCGGCAATCCCGGCACCACCGAATTGCCGCTCATCGACGCGCTCACCGAGGCGCCGGACATCGCCTACATCCTCGCCCTGCAGGAGGCGACCGCGGTGGCGATGGCGGACGGCTACGCGCAGGGCGCCCGGCGGCCCGCCTTCCTCAACCTGCACACGGCGGGCGGCCTCGGCCACGCCATGGGCGGGCTCGTGAATTCCCAGGTCTCCGGCACGCCGCTGGTGGTCACCGCCGGGCAGCAGGATCTCCGCCACGCGCTGACCGACCCGCTGCTGATGGGCGACCTCGTGGCCATCGCCGACCCGGTGATGAAGTGGGCCCGGGAGGTGACGAGCCCGGACCAGATCCCGATCCTGCTGCGCCGGGCCTTCCACGATGCCGCCGCCGCCCCGTCCGGCCCGGTCTTCCTGTCCCTGCCCATGGACGTGATGGAGGCGATGAGCGCCGTACCGGCGGGCGAGACCTCGACCATCGACCAGCGGGCGGTGGCGGGTTCCCTCGACCGGCTGGCGGACAAGCTCGCCGCCATCGCGCCCGGCCGCCTCGCCCTGATCGCCGGCGACGAGATCGACGCCTCGGACGCCTCGGCCCAGATGGTCGCGCTCGCCGACCTGCTGGCGGCGCCGGTCTACGGCTCGTCCTGGCCGGCCCACATCCCCTTTCCCACCGCGCACCCGCTCTGGGCCGGGAACCTGCCGACCCGGGCCGACGCCATCGCCGCCATCCTCGGGCGCTACGACGCGGTGTTCGCGCTGGGCGGCAAGTCGCTGATCACCGTGCTCTACTCGGAGGTCTCGGCGGTGCCGCCGGGGGTGCAGGTCTTCCAGCTCTCGGCCGACGTGCGCGACCTCGGGCGCACCTATGCCACGAGCCTCTCGACCGTGGGCGACATCCGCGCCTCACTGGACGCCTTGCTGCCGCTGCTAAGCCCCCGCCTCGCCGACCGGGCCGAGGCCTTCGCGCAGCTGCGCGCCCAGGCGGTGACCGCCCGGGCCGAGCGGCGGGCGACGCTCGCCGCCGCGGCGGATGCGGCCTTCGAGGATCCGGTGATCGCGCCGCTGGTCGCCGCCCGGGAGGTGGCCCGCGCGGTCGGGGCCGAGACCACCATCGTGGACGAGGCGCCCGCGACGCTGACCCACCTGCGCACCTTCCTCGACAGCCCGTCGGCCCATCAATACGCGGCGATGCGCGGCGGCGTCCTCGGCTGGGGCATGCCGGCCGCGGTGGGGTTTTCCTTGGGGCTCGACCGGGCGCCCGTGGTCTGCGTCGTGGGTGACGGGGCCGCGATGTACTCGCCCCAGGCCCTCTGGACCGCCGCGCACGAAAAACTTCCGGTCACCTTCGTGGTGATCAACAACGCCGAGTACAACATCCTCAAGACCTTCATGAAGGGCCAGGCGCACTACGCCTCGGTGCGGGCCAACCGCTTCATCGCCATGGACCTCACCGACCCGCGCATCGATTTTCCGGCCCTGGCCGCCTCGATGGGGGTCCCCGCGCAGCGCGTGACCCGGGCCGCCGACATCGCCCCGGCGATCGAGGCCGGGATCCGGTCGGGAGGGACCAACCTCGTGGAGGTGGTGGTGCGGGCGACGTGAGGGGCCGCCCCTCCGCCGGCCTCCGAGGGGCGCGGCCTGAGGGCCGTCGCGGCGTTCGGACACAGAGGCTGCCGAGGAACACGGACGTCCGGCCCGGGCTGCCCTAGGGATCGGTTTGACCGGGCGGGATCTCAGCCATGTGGTACCTCTACGGTTTCGCGCTGCTGGCCGGCGTGGCCAACGCCGTCCAGGCCGGACAGAACGGGACGCTGTCGAAGGGGCTGGCCGAATCGCTGGTCGCCGGCCTCGTGGTCGCCGCCGGGACCGCGAGTTGCATCCTCGCGGTGGGGCTCATCTCCGGGAGGCTCGCTTGGCCGACGGCCGCGCAAGCCCTCGGGATGCCCTGGTGGGCGTGGTTCGGCGGGGTCCTGGGCGGAGGCATCATTCTGGCGCAGTTCGTCGTGGCCCGTCAGATCGGGGCCGCCCCGTTCCTGGGCCTCCTCGTCACGGCCGGGGTCGCCACATCGATCATGCTGGACAATTTCGGGTGGGTCGGCTTCGAGCGCCACCCCGCCAGTCTCTGGCGCATCCTCGGCGGCGTGCTGATGATCGCCGGCGTCGCCCTCGTCGCGCTGTTCTAGGAGCAAAACCGGGCCGGCCGATCACATCGACCGGCCGCCTCGCGGGCTTACCCCAGCCCCGGCACCGGTATCCCGAAGGCCGCCGCCAGCAGGACCATGTTGAGGGCGAGCACCACGGCCGCCCCCGCGACGGCCGCCGCCTGGGTGAGCGGCCCGTTGGCGAAGGGACCCATCACGCTCCGGCGGCGGGTGAACACCACCAGCGCCACCATCGGCACCGGCAGGGCCAGCGACAGCACCACCTGGGACAGGACCAGTGCCCGGGTCGGATCGACGCCGATCGCCACCACCACGAAGGCGGGCAGCATGGTCACGAGCCGGCGCACGAGGAGCGGGATGCGCCAGCCGGTGAAGCCCTGCATGACCAGCTGGCCGGCGAGCGTCCCCACCACCGAGGAGGAGATCCCGGAGGCGAGCAGCGACACCAGGAAGGCCGCCCCGGCCGCGGGGCCGAGCAGCGGCGTCAGGGTCCGGTAGGCCTCGCCGATCTCGGCGACCCCGCTGTGGCCGGCATGGAAGGCCGCCGCCGCCATGATCACCATCGCCATGTTGACGAGGCCCGCGAGCAGAAGCGCCACCACCACCTCGCGGTTGGAGTAGCGCACCAGAAGGCGCCGGTCGGCCTCGTTCCGCGGGCTGCCGCGCCCCTGGGTCAGGCCGGAATGCAGGAACAGGGCGTGCGGCATCACGGTGGCGCCGATGATCCCCACCGCGATGGTGAGCGCCTCCGCGTCCGGGATCCGCGGGGTGACGAGGCCCTTCGCGGCCTCGCCCCAGGCCACCGGGGCGATCAGCAGCTCGATCGCGTAGCAGAGGCCGATCGTGCCGACCATCGCCCCGATGGCGATCTCCAGGGGCCGGAAGCCCTCGTGCTCCAGGAGCAGGATCGCGTAGGTGACGATCGCGGTGATCGCCATCCCGGCCATCAGCGGCATGCCGGTGAGCAGCGACAGGCCGATGGCGCCGCCGAGGAACTCCGCGAGGTCGGTGGCCATCGCGGCGACCTCGCTGATGCCCCACAGGGTGAGGCGCACCGGCCGCGACGTCGCGTCCCGGCAATGCTCGGCGAGGTTCTTGCCGGTCACGATGCCGAGCTTGGCCGACAGGGCCTGGAACAGCATCGCCGTGAAGTTGGCGAGCAGCACCACCCAGAGCAGCCCGTAGCCGTAGCGGGCGCCGGCCTGGATGTTGGTGGCGAAGTTGCCGGGGTCCATGTAGGCGATCGACGCCGTCACGGCCGGACCCGCGAACAGCAGGAACCGGCCCCGTCCACCCGCCCGCCCTTCGAGGACGTCGCGGATGGCGCTCTCCGTCCGCCGGCTCATCGCCCCGGGCGGGGCGCCCCCGGGGGCCGTCCCGGCGTTCGGCGCCACCATGCTCACCCTCTCCTCAAAGATATAGCTCGGGCTATATTCAGGGCTGCGGCCGCGGGATTCAAGGGGTTTTCCGCGTGCCGCGTGGGACTCCCCTCCGGCCGCCGGTTTTTGCTAGACAGGGGCGGGGCGGCGTGTGCGTGCCGAGAGGGAGAGCCGATGCAGGAACCGTCCGAGCCGGGCTCGCCCGAGACCGCGCTGGTCGATCCCGAGCGGCACGTGGAGAGCTTCCGGCAGGCCCGCGAGGCGCGGCGGTCCGAGCTGGTCGAGGATTACGTCGAGCTGATCGACGACCTGATCGGCGACGGCGGCGAGGCGCGCCAAGTGGACATCGCGGCCCGCCTCGGCGTGGCGCAGCCCACCGTCGCCAAGATGCTCAAGCGTCTGTGCGAGGACGGGTTCGTCCAGCAGCGGCCCTATCGCGGCGTGTTCCTGACCGAGGCCGGCCGCCGGCTCGCCGCCCAGGCGCGGGAGCGCCACCGGATCGTCGAACGCTTCCTGTGCGCGCTGGGGGTGAGCCCCGAGACCGCCCGGCGGGACGCGGAGGGGATCGAGCACCATGTCAGCGCCGAGACCCTGGCGGCGTTCCGCGCCTTCGCGGAACGTCACGGGGGGGCGTGAGGCGCCCGTCCGTCCGCCCTGCCCTCACACCGTCGGCGCAGGCACCTTCTGGCGCAGGCCCAGGATCACCGCCCGGAGCATCTCGGCGCCCGCCTCGCCGGCATCCGGCAGGATGCCGGTGCGGGAGGCGTAGATCCGCTCGTGCACGAAGGCGAGCTTGGCGATCACCGTCGGCGTCAGCTTGAACGGGTAGAGCGCCGGCTGGCCCATGCTGTGGGAGAGCGAATTGATCGCGTAGGTCAGCGGCAGCCACGCCGCAATCAGCCGGTCGAGATCCTGGGTGTTGTAGGGGTCGAAGTCGATCACGGTCGGTGCCGCCTGCCCGTGGCGCAGGCGCGGGCGCACGTGCAGCTCGAAGGTCGAGGCGGTCTCCACCGTGTCGACGATGTGCAGGTAATGCGCGAAGGTCTCGGCGAAGTCCTCCCAGGGATGCGCCGTGGCGTAGGCCGACACGTAGGCCTCGTCCCAGTCGGCGGGCGCGCCCCGCGCGTAATGGTTCTGCAGCGCCTGGACGTAGTTCAGGCGCTCGTCGCCGAACAGCGCCCGGAAGGCCCCCATGGTGGGGCTGTTCATCACCAGCAGGTACCAGAAGTAATGCCCGATCTCGTGCCGGAAATGGCCGAGCAGGGTGCGGTAATGCTCGCCGAACAGGATCCGGCGGCGCTCCCGCTCGACATCGTCGGCCTCGGCGATGTTCATGGTGATCAGGCCGTTGATGTGCCCCGTCAGCACCGGCATTCCGCCGGAGAAGCTCTCGGACGGATCGGCCAGGAAGTCGAAGGCCAGCCCGTCCGTGTACTGGGCGCGGGTGGCGAGCGGCAGGTCCAGGCGCAGCAGCGAATAGAACAGCCTGCGCTTGGCGGCCTCGATCTGGCGCCAGCGGGTGAGGTTCCAGGTCTGCGACAGGTCCGGCACAACGCGGTTGTGGCGGCAGGCGGTGCAGTAGATGTCGGGGCTGTCCTCCGGCACCAGCCAGTTGCAGGCCTCCGAAACGGCGTTGTTGCACAGGCGGTAGCGCCGTCCGGGATCCGCGTAGGCGTGGAAGACCTGCGCGCCGCCCATCAGCGGGTGCGCCGAGGCCCCCTGCGGCTCCAGGGCCGAGACCTCGTGGACCACGCACGTATAGCCCAGCTGCCGCGCACAGCTCTCGCAGGCGGTCGCCTCGAAGGTGACCGGCTGGTCGCAGGCCTGGCACTGGAAGATCTTCATCGCGCGGTCCCGGGCCGGCACCCGGCCCACCTGCCGGTCAAAGCGGGGCCAGGCGGCAAAGTTCCGGCCAGAGGTTCGGAGGCCTGGGCGCCGCCGCACGGAAATTGCTTGTGTCTCGGTTCGTGTCGCATAACCGCGCGGTGGGGGGCGATGGTCGACCCGCCGTGACGTCCGGAACCGGCGCCGAGGCCGGATTCGATCCTTCAGACGGAGCCATCGTGTCGATCAAAGCCGCCCTGCACCACGTCACGCATTACCGCTACGACCGGCCGATCAGCCTGGGCCCCCAGGTGATCCGCCTGCGCCCGGCCCCGCACGCGCGCACCAAGGTTCCGGCCTACGCGCTCACGGTGACGCCCGCCAACCACTTCCTGAACTGGCAGCAGGATCCGAGCGGCAACTGGCTCGCCCGCCTCGTCTTCCCGGAGAAGACCGACGAGCTGAAGATCGAGGTCGACCTCACCGCCGACCTGGCGGTGATCAACCCGTTCGACTTCTTCGTCGAGGATTACGCCCAGACCCACCCTTTCGCGTACGACCCGGACCTCGCCGAGGAGCTGGCCCCCTACCGCGCGCCGGTGGATGCGGATGGCCCCGAGATGGCGGCGCTGCTCGCCCGGCTCCCCGCGGAACCCAGCACCGTGCAGTTCCTGGTGGCGCTCAACGCCCAGATCGCCCGGGAGACCGCCTACGGCGTGCGCATGGAGCCCGGCGTCCAGACGCCCGCCGAGACCCTGCGCCTCAAGAGCGGCTCCTGCCGGGATTCGGCGTGGCTGCTCGTGCAGGTGCTGCGCCGGATCGGGTTCGCCGCCCGGTTCGTCTCCGGCTACCTGATCCAGCTCGTGCCCGACACCGTCGCGGTCGACGGCCCCACCGGCACCGCGTCGGACTTCACCGACCTGCATGCCTGGGCCGAGGTCTACCTGCCGGGCGCCGGCTGGATCGGCATGGACGCGACCTCGGGTCTGCTCACCGGCGAGGGCCATATCCCGCTCGCGGCGACGCCGCATTACCGCTCGGCCGCGCCGATCTCGGGGGCGGTCGAGCCGGCCAAGACCGAGTTCGGCTTCGCAATGAGCATCACCCGCGTCGCCGAGACGCCGCGGATCACCAAGCCGTTCTCGGACGCGGTCTGGGCGTCCATGGACGCGCTCGGCGAGCGGATCGATGCCGACCTCGCCGCGCAGGACGTGCGCCTGACCATGGGCGGCGAGCCGACCTTCGTCTCGGTGGACGATTTCGAATCGCCCGAATGGAACATCGCCGCGGTCGGCCCGACCAAGCGGGGGCTCGCCGACACGCTGATCCGGCGCCTGCGCGACCGGTTCGGCCCGGGGGGGCTGCTGCATTACGGCCAGGGCAAGTGGTATCCCGGCGAGAGCCTGCCCCGCTGGGCCTTCGCCCTGTACTGGCGCAAGGACGGCCAGCCGATCTGGCGGAATCCGGACCTGATCGCCCCCGAGGCGGCCGCAGGGCAGGCGGGCGAAGCCACGATCGCGCAGGCCAAGGCCCTCGCCGACGCGCTGGCCCGCCGCCTCGGCCTCGCCGACTACGTCATCCCGGCCTTCGAGGACAGCGAGGTCTGGGAGAAGAAGGCCGCCGAACTGCCGGTCAACGTCACGCCCGCCGCGGCCCGGTCCGGCTCCGTGGAGTTCGACGCCCGGATCAAGCGGGTCTACGAGCGGGGCTTGGCTGAGGCCGCGGGCTACGTCCTGCCGCTGGCGAGCCTGCCCACCGGCAGGGACGGCGATGCCGACCGGGTCTGGATCTCGGAAGCCTGGGACTTCCGGCGCGGCGCCGCCTTCCTGGTGCCGGGCGACTCGCCGGTGGGCTTCCGCCTGCCCCTGTCGTCCCTGCCCTACGTGCCGCCGGAGCACTATCCCTACTACCAGCCGCAGGACCCCCTGGAGTCGCGCCCGCCCCTCACCGACGGGCGTCCCGGCGCGACCACCGTCAACGGTTCAGGGATCACCGGCGTCGCGGTGCGCACGGCGCTCTCGATCGAGCCCCGCGACGGGGTGGTGCGGGTGTTCATGCCGCCGGTGCAGCGCGCCGACGAGTATCTCGAACTCGCCGGCCACCTGGAGGCGGCCGCCGCCGAGCTGAACCTGCCGATCCAGCTGGAAGGCTACGAGCCGCCCTACGACCCGCGGATCGGCGTGATCAAGGTCACCCCCGATCCGGGCGTGATCGAGGTGAACGTCCACCCGGCCGCCTCCTGGCGGGAGGCGGTCGCCATCACCACCGACTTGTACGCCGAGGCGAGGCAAACCCGGCTCGGCGCGGAAAAATTCATGACCGACGGGCGCCACACCGGCACCGGCGGCGGCAACCACGTGGTCATGGGCGGCGTCACGCCGGACGATTCGCCGTTCCTGCGCCGGCCCGACCTGCTCAAGAGCCTCGTGCTCTACTGGCAGCGCCACCCGGCGCTCTCGTACCTGTTCTCGGGCCTCTACATCGGCCCGACGAGCCAGGCCCCCCGCATGGACGAGGCGCGCCACGACGGGCTCTACGAACTGGAGATCGCGCTCGCCCAGATCCCCGCCCCCGACGCGCCCAACATCCCGCGCTGGCTCGTCGACCGGGTGTTCCGCAACATCCTCGTGGACGTCACCGGCAACACCCACCGGGCCGAGATCTGCATCGACAAGCTCTACTCGCCGGACGGGCCCACCGGGCGCCTCGGCCTGCTGGAGTTCCGGGCCTTCGAGATGCCGCCGGACGCCCGGATGAGCCTCGCGCAGCAGCTCCTGCTCCGCGCCCTCGTGGCCTGGCTGTGGCGGGAGCCGCAGACCGGCGGCTGTGTCCGCTGGGGCACGAACCTCCACGATCGGTTCATGCTGCCGCATTTCCTCTGGTCCGACTTCCTCTCGGTGCTGGAGGATCTCCGGGCGGCGGGGTACGCTTTCGATCCGGTCGCCTTCGAGGCGCAGGCCCTGTTCCGGTTCCCGGTCTTCGGCACGGTCGAGCAGGGCGGGGTCCGGATGGAGCTGCGCCAGGCGCTGGAGCCCTGGCACGTGATGGGCGAGGAAGGGACCAGCGGGGGCACCGTGCGCTTCGTCGACAGCTCGGTCGAGCGGCTGCAGGTCAAGGTCGAGGGCTTCGTGCCCGAGCGGCACGTCATCGCCTGCAACGGCCGCCGGCTGCCCATGACCGGCACCGGCCGCGGCGGCGAGGCCGTGGCGGGCCTGCGCTTCAAGGCGTGGCAGCCGGCCTCCTCGCTGCATCCGACGATCCCGGCCCACTCGCCGCTCACCTTCGACATCCTCGATGCCTGGAACGGGCGCTCGCTCGGCGGCTGCCGCTACCACGTCGCCCATCCGGGCGGCCGCAACTACGAGACCCATCCGGTGAACGCCTACGAGGCGGAGGGGCGCCGCCTCGCCCGGTTCCAGCCGCACGGCCATACCCCCGGCCGGATCGACATGCCCCGGCCGGAATCGAGCGCCGAGTTCCCCCTCACCCTCGACCTGCGGATGCCGGCCCCGCAATGATCCGCGATGTCCACACATCTGGGTCGGACACGGACGCGGACGACAGAGCGCGACGCGCCCCCTCTCCCGTGCGGGAGAGGGTTGGGGTGAGGGACGAGAGGCTTCAGGGTCGACGCGCCGGCAGGACGCGCCCCTTTCGGGCAGACCCGACCCCTCACCCTGTCCCTCTCCCGCATGGGAGAGGGGACCCGCGCTCCCTTCTGCGGCCGCGTCGCCGTCCACGCTGTGTGGATCCGCAAGCCGCAGTGACCGGGGGGCCGTGATGGAGGCGGCGCTCGCGGGCAGCCGCGGTCGGGCCGAGCGGCCGGAGGGCCCGCGGGAGCGCGTCGCCCGCTGGAGCGCGGGCTACCGCCCCGCCTCCGGCCGGCCGGACGAGTTCCTGGGCCCGGACGGCGCTCCGCGCGGGGCGTGGCCGCGCCTGCTCGACCGTCTCGGCGGCCTCACCGAGCCGGAGATCATGGCCCGCTTCGTCGCGGCGGAGCGGCACATCCGGGACGCGGGCATCTCGTTCCGCATCGCCGGCGACCAGCGGGAGCATCCCTGGCCGCTGGGCTGCCTGCCCCTGGTGATCGAGGGGTCCGAGTGGGCGGCCCTCAGCGCCGGGATCGTCCAGCGCGCGGAGCTGATGGAGGCGATCCTCGCCGACGTCTACGGGGATGGTAGGCTGGTCGCCGAGGGATTGCTGCCCGCCGCGATCGTGGCCGGCACGCCGGAGTTCCTGCACCCGCTCCACGGCGTCACGCCCCCCGGCGGCCATTACCTCAAGCTCTACGCCGCTGATCTCGGCCGGGGCCCGGACGGGCGGTGGCAGGTGCTGGCCGACCGGACGCAGGCCCCCTCGGGCCTCGGCTGGGCGCTGGAGAACCGGATGGTCCTGGCCCGGACCTTCCCGGACTTCTTCCAGGACCTCCACGTCGAGCGCCTGCCGGCCTTCTTCCAGGCCTTTCGCGATGGCTTGGCGCTGGGAGCCGAGCGCGTCGACCCGCGGATCTGCCTGCTGACCTCCGGCCCCTACAGCAGCACCTATGTCGAGCAGGCGGCGCTGGCCCGCTATCTCGGCCTGATGCTGGTGGAGGGCGACGACCTCGTCATGCGGGACGGCCGCCTGCACGTGCGCACCGTCTCGGGCCTGAAGCGGGCCGACGCCCTGTGGCGGCGGATCGACTCCGACTTCCTCGATCCCCTGGAGCTGAATCCGGCTTCGCGGCTCGGCGTGCCCGGGATCCTCGAGGCCCTGCGCAACGGCTCCCTGGTGATGACCAACATGCCGGGCTCGGGCCTCGTCGAGTCGGCCGCGCTCGCCCCCTATCTCGACGGCATCGCCCGGCGCGTTCTCGGCGAGCCCCTGCGGCTCGGCCATCCGCGCACGTGGTGGTGCGGCGACCTGGAGGGCTTGGCGCACGCCCAGGCCAACCTCGACAGCCTGACCCTGCGCCCGGCCGCCACGCCCCAGCGCGGGGCGGGGCGCGACGCGATCCTCGCGGGCCCGGTCCTGGCGGCCGAGCGGGAGCGGGTCGTCGCCGCCCTGCGCGACCGGCCCTTCGACTACGTCGCCCAGGAGGCCGCGCCGCTCTCGACCATGCCGGGCTGGGAGCGCGGGCCGGACGGCCTCGTCCTGGTCCCCCGCCCCTTCGTGGTCCGCGTCTTCGCCACGCGGACGCCGCTCGGCTGGCAGGTCATGCCCGGCGGCTTCTGCCGGGTTTCCGAGCGCGAGGACGTCGACCCGATCGAGCTGCGGCTCGGCATCCGCTCCGCCGACGTCTGGGTGCTGTCCGAGAAGCCGGTCGCCGCGCCCCTGATCGGCACGCAGGCGGCCCCGCGGGTGCGGCGGGTCGGGGGCCATCTCCCCGCCCGGGCCGCCGACGGCCTGTTCTGGCTCGGACGCTACCTGGAGCGCGGCGAGGCGGTGATCCGGCTGGTGCTCGCCCATCTGCGCAGCGTCGGCGACGCCGTCGGGACCGACATCTCGGGCGCCCTTGACACGCCCGCGGCCCTGGCGCTCCGGGCCCTCCTGCACGAATGGGGCGCCATCGGCGCGGCCGACCTGCCCACCGCCCGCCTCGCCCTGGAGGCGCTCGCCGGGCGCGATCGGCCGGGCTCGGCGCGGTCCCACATCCTCGCGGCCCGCCGCAACGCCGCCGCGCTCCGCGCCCGCCTGTCCGGCGAGGCGTGGCGGGTGCTGGCCGACCTGAACGAGTTCCTGTCCCTCAACACCGAGCGAGCCTTCACCGAGTCGCAGCTCGCCGGCCGCGCCGAGCGGGCCCTGAGCCAGCTCGCGGCGCTCGCCGGCCTCACCCACGAGAACATGAGCCGCGCCGAGGGCTGGCACTTCATCGAGCTCGGCCGGCGCATCGAGCGGGCGATCAACACCGGCGCCTTCGCGCTGGCCTTCGCCAACGACGAGGCGACGCCCGGCTGCCTCGGGGTGATGCTGTCGCTGTGCGATTCGCAGATCAGCTACGGGCGGCGCTACCTGCAGGGGGCGGCCCTCGATCCGGTCCGCGACATGGTGCTGCTCGACCCCTACAACCCGCGCTCGATCGCCTTCCAGGCCGAGGCGATCACCCGGCACCTCGCCGACCTGCCGGCGCTGGCCGCGGACGGCATCCCCGAGCCCCATTGCCGCCTCGCCACCCGGATCCTGGCGGAGCTGCGCAGCGGCGAGGCCGCGGATTTCGACGCCGTGCGCCTCACCGCGCTCGCGACCGACCTGGAGCGGCTGGCCGACGGCATCGCGGCCCGCTACTTCCCCACCGGGCCGAACGCGCTGCGCCCCGAGAAGCTGACGGGGCTGGCGTGATCTACACGCTGCGCCACCGCACCACCTACCGCTACGGGCGGCCGGTGCACTTCGCCCGCTGCACCCTGCGGCTCAAGCCGCAGGAGGGCGAGGGCCAGAGCGTGCTGGCGAGCGCCGTCACGATCGACCCGAGCCCGGCCCGCGCGGTGATGCGGCGCGACTATTTCGGGATCGAGGCCGTGGCGATCACCCTGGAGGCGCCGCACACCACCTTCAGCGTCGAGGCGCTCTCCACCGTGCGGGTCGAGCGCCCGGCCCCGCCGCCGCCGGAATCCGGCATGGCCTGGGAGCGGGTCCGCGACGCCGTGGTGGCCGGGCGCGACCTCGCCGGCCGGGCGCCGGTGCATTTCCTGTTCCCGAGCGGCCGGGTGCCGCTGCTGCCCGCGATCACCGACTATGCCCGGCCGAGCTTCTCCGCCGGCCGCAGCGCCTACGGGGCGGCCCACGACCTGATGCTGCGGATCGGCCGGGACTTCCGCTTCGATGCCAAGGCGACCACCGTCTCCACGCCGCTCGCCGAATCCTTCGCGCTCCGGGCCGGGGTCTGCCAGGATTTCGCCCACGTGATGATCGCGGCGCTGCGCGGCATGGGCCTGCCGGCGGCCTATATCAGCGGCTACCTGCGCACCGTGCCGCCGCCGGGCCGCCCGCGCCTGCGCGGGGCGGATGCGAGCCATGCCTGGGTGGCGGTCTGGTGCGGGGACGGCTGGCTCGGCCTCGACCCGACCAACGGCGTGCCGGTGCAGGACGACCACATCGTGGTGGCCCGCGGCCGCGACTACGGCGACGTGGCCCCCGTGGACGGCATCGTCAGCGGCTCGGGCAAGCAGCGCCTCAAGGTCGAGGTCGACGTCATCCCCGATACCGAGACGCAGGATCTCGCTCTGGTGGGGTGAGGGATCCCGGAGCGGCCCGCCGGCTGGTGCCCGAAACGTCCACCCCCCCCTCAGGATGAGGCAGCGGGTCGGACAGGCCGGCGCCCAGACTCGTCCCTCACCACATCGTCTTGGCCGCCCGCTCCGGCCATTCCGCGTCGTAGCGCTGGCCGCCGACTGCGCCTGCGGTGAGCGCCGCGAGGATCGACCCGGGCGTCGGCAGGCTCGCCGGATCGACGCGGGCATCCGGATCCCACAGCTTGGCCCGGATGATCGCCCGGGCGCACTGGAAGTAGATCTCCGCGACCGTGATCACGATTGCGGTGCGCGGCGCGTGGCCGTCGACCCGGAACGTGGCGAGGAGATCCGGATCGGCCGAGATCACCGCCCGCCCGTTCACCCGGAGCGTCGTGCCCGAGCCCGGGATCAGGAACAGCAGCGCCACCCGCGGATCGCGCACGATGTTGCGGAGCGAGTCGATCCGGTTGTTGCCGCGCCGGTCGGGCAGGATCAGCGTGCGCGGATCGGCGACCCGCACGAAGCCCGGCTGGTCCCCGCGGGGGCTGCAATCGAGCCCTTCCGGGCCGCTCGTCGCCAGCACCGCGAAGGGCGAGGCTTCGATCAGCGCCGCGTAGTCCGGCGTGACCGAATCCGCCACCTTGGCGGTGGAGGCGGCCGCCGGGGGGGCGGTGTAGATCGCCTCCAGGGCGGCGAGGCTGTCGACGACCATCACGCCCTCCTGCGGTCCTTGCTCACGCGACCTTGGCCGTGCCGGCCACGAAGGCTTCGTGCTCGGCCACCAGCGCGCCCGAGAGGGCCGCCTCGATCAGGCTCCGGGTCTCCGCCACGCCGTAGAGGGCCACGAAGGAGCCGAAGCGGGGTCCGCGCGCCTCGCCGAACAGCACGTTGTAGAGGCTCGTGAACCACGCCTGCGACACGCCGGGCCGCCCGTCCGGGCTCTTGGCCTTGCCGGACGTGTCGGGGAAGTGGCGCCGCCCCACCTCGTAGACCACCGCCTGCAGGGCCTCCGGATCGGTGGAGCCGGCATGGTCCCTGAGGGTCTCCGACAGATCCTCCAGGGCCGCCCGCTCCTCCGGGGTCGGCGCCCGGTAGGTCTTGGCCGGCCGCACGAAGTCCGAGAAGTATTTCAGCGCGTGCTTGACCAGCCGGTCGAGGCCCGGATGGGTCTCCGGCCCGGTCTGCGGCGCGTAGCGGCGGATGAAGCCCCACAGCACCGCCGGATCCTCGGTGTTGGCCACCGCGGCGAGGTTGAGCAGCATCGCGAAGGTCAGGCTCGCGCCCTCGACCGTCTCGGGCTCCGGCGGGGTGCCGGCGTGCAGGTGCCAGACCGGGTTGCCGAGGCGGAGCTTCGCGTCCTGGCCGGCATAGCGGTCGAGGAAGCCGATATACTCGTCGACGTGCCGGGGAATCACGTCGAAGAACAGACGCTTGGCCTCGCGCGGCTTGTTGTACATGAACAGGGCGAGCGATTCCGGCGTGCCGTACTTGAGCCACTCGTCGATGGTCAGGCCGTTGCCCTTCGACTTCGAGATCTTCTGGCCCTTCTCGTCGAGGAACAGCTCGTAGTTGAAGCCCTCCGGCGGCTCGCCGCCGAGCGCCCGGGCGATCTTGGCGGAGAGCTTGACCGAATCGATCAGGTCCTTGCCGGCCATCTCGTAATCGACGCCCAGCGCCACCCAGCGCATCGCCCAGTCGGGCTTCCATTGCAGCTTGGCGTGGCCGCCGGTCACCGGGGTCTCGTAGCGCTCGCCCGTGGCGGGATCGCGCCACGCGATGGTGCCGCTGCCGGCGTTCACCGCGTCGATCGGCACCTGCATCACGTGGCCGGTGACCGGGTGGAGCGGCAGGAACGGGGAGTAGCTCGCCGAGCGCTCGGCCCGCAGGGACGGCAGCATGATCTCCATGACGGCGTCGTAGCGCTCCAGCACCCGCAGCAGCGTCGCGTCGAACACGCCCGAGCGGTAGCATTCGGTCGCCGATCGGAACTCGTAGGCGAACCCGAAGGCGTC
Organism: Methylobacterium sp. UNCCL125; assembly: GCF_900116795.1. NCBI lineage: Bacteria > Pseudomonadati > Pseudomonadota > Alphaproteobacteria > Hyphomicrobiales > Methylobacteriaceae > Methylobacterium > Methylobacterium sp. UNCCL125. Next base: position 73,793 of record NZ_FPBW01000002.1, read on the forward strand.
GAGGAAGCGGCGCAGCTCGGCGTTGTTGTGCGCCCCGAAGCTGTCATGGGTGCCGAACGGGTCCGGCACGCGGGTGAGCGGCTGGTTGAGATGGCCGGCCAGCATCTCGCGGTTCGGCACGTTGTCCGGAACCTTGCGCAGCCCGTCCATGTCGTCCGAGAAGGCGATCAGCCGGGTCGGCACCGCGTCGCGGGTGAGCACCCGGAAGGCGTGGCGCACCATGGAGGTGCGGGCGACCTCCCCGAAGGTGCCGATATGCGGCAGGCCCGAGGGGCCGTAGCCGGTCTCGAACAGCACCTCCGTCTTGCCGGATTTCTCCAGCCGCGCCACGAGCTTGCGCGCCTCCTCGAAGGGCCAGGCGGCGGCGTTGGCGGCGGCCTCGATGATGTCGGGGTCGAGGGTCAGGGCTGGGGAGGCGGCTTGCATGTCTTCGGGGATGAACGCGAATTGGGAGCGCGCACCCTAGAGCGGTTCGCATCGGAGCGGAACGCCTGACGGTGCAATGCGGGGTTCCATCGCGCGCCCGCGCTCGTGGCCTGAGCTCGTGGCCTGAGACTGCGGTGCCCGGCTCCGCCGCCCCGTCCGGCATGAGCCGGTCGACGGCGGCATCATCGCCCAGGAAGGAAGTCCGTCAGAACGGGCTTACCGGGAAGAACCGCAGGTACAATTCGGTGTACTTGCCGTCGTCCCAGACCCGCTGGAGCGCGTCGTCCAGGGCCCGGGAGAGGGCGGCGTCCTCCGGGCGGGTGATCAGGCCGATCCCCTCCCCGAAATAGCGGTTCTCCAGATAGTCGCCGCCGATGAGCGCGCAGCACGTCTCCGCGTCCTGGCCGCCGACATAGAGGGCGAGGTTCAGGCCGTCGGCGAACAGGTAGTCGATCTCGCCGCGCTTGAGTGCGCCCTCGGCCGCCGCCAGGTCGGTGAAGTCCTTGGCCACGGCCTTCGGGAAGAACGCCTTCAGGTAGGCCGCATGGGCGCTGCCGGCGATGACCCCGACGCTGCGGCCGGCGAGCGCCACCGCCGAGGGGACGGGCAGGCCCTTGTCGGTCCGGGCGGCGAACCGCGCCGGCCAGCGGAAATACGGCCGCGTCGCCAGGAATTTCTGCCGCAGCGTCGCCGTCAGGGGAATGGCGGCCGCGACCACGTCGCCCTGCCGGCTGTCGAGGGCATCGAGCAGGGTGTCGAAGCGGCGCGCCTGCACCGTGCAGGTGATCGTCAGCTTCTCGCAGACGGCGCGGGCGAGCTCGACCACGAAGCCCGTCGGGTTGCCGTCGGGGCCGGCGAAGTGCAGCGGCGGGAACTCGTCGTCCGTGAGGAAGCGGACCGCCCGCCCGGTCTGGGGCGCCTCGATCCGCTCGCCCCGGCTGCGCGGGTTCCAGAAATCCGGCACCGTGACGGCGGGGGTGGCGGTGACACCTGTGGCCTCGGCGGTGGCACCGGCTGCAGCACCGGCGGGCGCGGCCGGGGCCGCGAGGAGCGCGGCGGCGAGCACGGCCGCCATGCGCCGGGATGGGATGCGTGTCCTATCGCCTCTTGACGATCGGGAGGGGGTGGTGCTCCTCTCGGAGCGTGGGGGCGGGGACTGGCTCACCCCCCTCCTCTACCACGTCCTGGGGCCACCGGGGGAGCGCGGCGTGTCGGTCCAGCGCCCGCCCGCGGGGCCGGCGGCCCTGCCGTCGGAGATCGCCTTCCTGCTGGCCGAGGGCGTCGACGGCCGGCTGCTGGTCCGGGCGGCCGCCGCGGCGGCCGCGGCCGGGACCGACGCGGCGACCGCCCTGCTGAATGCCGGTTTGATCGCCGAATCGGCCTATTACGAAGCCCTGGCCCGGGCGCTTGGCGCCCCCTACCTCGACGGCCCGATCCCGTTCGGCCTGGGCCTGCGCTTCCCCGACAGCCTGGTGGCCGGTCTCGCGCCGCTGGCGCCGGGATCGGTGTCGCCCTGGGTGCTGGCGCCCCGGGGGCGGGCGATCGCGGACCTCCTCGACGCCCCGGGCCGCGCTCCGTGCCGCGCCGCCATGCCGGCGATCACCAGCCCCACGCGCCTGCGCGAGGCCGTGTTCGCGGCCATCCCCGAGCAGGTGGCGGATCATGCGGCGCACGACCTGCGGCGGCGCGCCCCCGAGCGGGCGACGGCCCCCGAGCCCGCCCTCCGCTGGCTGCTGGTCCTCGCCCTCGCGGTCACCGCCGCGCTCTGCCTGTGCGCGGCGCTGCCGCCCCCGCTGGCGCGCGCGGTGGTGATCGCCGGGCAGATCCTGTTCCTGGCCATGGCGGCCCTCCGGATCGCGGCCCTCGCCATCGCGGCCCCGGTGGAGCCGGAGGCGGTGGCGCCCCTCGCCGAGGCCGACCTGCCGGTCTACACGGTCCTCGTCCCCCTCCACCGCGAGGCGGCGGTGGTGCCGGACCTGCTCAAGGCGCTCTCCGCCCTCGATTATCCGGCCGCCAAGCTCGACATCAAGCTGCTGCTCGAGGCGGACGACGCGGAGACCGCTTCCGCCCTTCCCCGGGACACCCTGCCGGCCCGGTTCGAGGTGATCACGGTGCCCCCGGGCGGCCCGCGCACCAAGCCCCGGGCGCTCAACGCCGCGCTGCCTTTGGCCCGCGGCGCCCTGCTCACGGTCTACGACGCCGAGGACGTGCCCGATCCCGGACAGCTGCGGCTGGCGGCCGCCCTGTTCGCGCGCCTGCCCGCGCGCACCGCCTGCCTCCAGGGGCGGCTCGTGATCGACAATGCCGGCGATTCGTATCTCGCCCGCGTCTTCGCCCTCGAATATGCTGGCCTGTTCGACGTGCTGAACCCGGCCTTCGCCCGCTGCGGCCTGCCGGTCCCCCTCGGCGGCACCTCGATGCACCTGCGCACCGCGGTGGTGCGGGCGCTGCACGGCTGGGATGCCCACAACGTCACCGAGGATGCGGATCTCGGGCTGCGGCTGGCGCTCGCGGGCTACACCGTCGGCGACCTGCCCAGCCCCACCTTCGAGGAGGCCCCCGCCCGTCTCGGACCCTGGCTCGGCCAGCGCACCCGCTGGCTCAAAGGTCTGGTCCAGACCAGCCTCACCCACGGGCGGCGCCCCCTCGACACCGCACGCAGCCTCGGCGGCCTGGAGACGCTCTGCGCCGTCGCGCTGGTCCCGGGGACGGTGGCCTCGGCGCTCGCCTACCCGGTCTGCCTCGTCGCGGCGGCGTGGTCCTTCCTGGTCCTGGAGATCCCGGCCGCGCCCGCCTTCCTGGACAACCTGCCCACCGGGCTCGCCATCACCCTGTTCGGGACGGGGCTCGCCGCCCTGGTCCTGCCCGCCCTCGCCGGCTGCGCCCGGCGCGGCTGGGGGGACCTCGCCCAGTCGGTCCCGTGGATGCCGGTCTACTTCCTGCTGGTCAGCCTGGCCGCGTGGCTGGCGCTGATCGAGCTGGTCCGCGCCCCGCTGCGCTGGAACAAGACCCGGCACGGCCTCGCGCGGACCTCCCGCAGCGGGCGGCGGGCCCGGCGCGGGCGGCCTGCGACACCCTGCGACACGGCGCGCGGGCCGGACGGCGGCGCATGCGCTTCCGCTTGATCTGGATCAGTCGCGCCGACCGGCGGCACCGCTCACGTCGGCGCTTGGCTCGTGCCCGCGCCCCGGGCGGCCGGTGATTCGCCTCGCGGCGGCCCAAGCGATGCCGGCCTTCTGCCTCCGACACACCCTCGAGCATGCGGACGGCCGCTGGGGCCTCGCCTTCGCCAGCGACCATCTGGAGGCGAACGGCGTGGAGGCGGCGATCCGTGGCGCCCGGGAGCTGGGCCGGACCGCCAGCCCCATGCTCCTGACCGGGGCGCGGTGCTGACGGATTCGGCCGGCCGGATCCTCTGGTCGTTCACCCTGGCGCTGCCCCGGGAGCCGCTCTGCGTCCGGGCGACGCGCTGACGGCCGCCGGAGTCGGATGCCCCCGGGGCCCGCGCGTCGATGGCCCGCTGGCGCGGCCGGACCTGCATCGCGATCCCGAGGGGCACGCCGGCGGGCGGATTTCCCTGCGCCGCGCCATGCTCTAACGCCATCCGCATGAGCGAGACACGCGATGCGGGCCGGCCTGGGCCGGGCGGGGCGAAGGCGGCGGGTGCTGCGGAGGAGGCGCCTCTGAGCCGGCTCCTGCGCCTGATGGCGACCCTGCGCGATCCCGTCGCCGGCTGCCCCTGGGACGTGGCGCAGAGCTTCGCCACCATCGTGCCCTACACGATCGAGGAGGCCTACGAGGTCGCCGACGCGGTGGCGCGGGGGGATCTGCGCGACCTGCGGGACGAACTCGGCGACCTGCTGCTTCAAGTGGTGTTCCACGCCCGCATGGCCGAGGAGCAGGGCGCCTTCGCTTTCGACGACGTGGCCCGCGCCATCGGCGACAAGCTGGTCCGGCGCCACCCCCACGTCTTCACCCCGGACGGCACGCCCCTGCCCGCCGGCTCGCCCCTGCGGGATCCGGCCCAGGTCGAGGCCCAGTGGGCGGCGATCAAGGCGCAGGAACGGGCGGCCCGCCAGAAAGAGCGGCAAGAGGCGCGGCAAGAGGCGCTGCAGGACACAGGCGCCGCGCCGGATCCGGCGCCGGACCCGCTCGGCGGCGTCGCTCGGGCGCTGCCGGCCCTCGCCCGGGCGGAGAAGATCTCCCGGCGGGCGGCCGCCTACGGCTTCGACTGGGACGAGGCCGCCCAGGTCGTCGACAAGGTCCGCGAGGAGACCGACGAGGTCGCCGAGGCCCTGGCGGCGGGCGACCCGCAGGCCCTGTCCGAGGAGATCGGCGATCTCCTGTTCTCGGTGGCCAACCTCGCCCGGCATGCCGGGATCGACCCGGAGACCGCCCTGCGCGACGGGACCGCCAAGTTCGAGCGCCGCTTCGCCGCCATGGCGCGGCACCTCGCGGCCTCCGGGGGCGCCCTCGGCCGCTCCGACCTCGCCGCCATGGAGGCGGCGTGGCAGGCGGCCAAGCGCGACGAGGCGGGGGGTGGGCCGTAGCGGCGCGTGGCCCGGATCCGAATCGGGCGACCGCCTCGCGAGATCCGCGACTGGGACCTTCGTCTGTCCGCGTTCGAGCGGCGCTGTCAGGCCGCGCCGCTCGAACGCCCGCGGCCCGATCTGCGGGCTCGTCGCGGCGGATCCGCCGGGCTCCGCAACGGTGATCCGACGCGTTGGCGTTCCGGCCGCCGGGCGTTAAACCCGCGCCATGTTCGATGATGCAGCCGCTCAGCGCTATCTCGCGGGACTGGCTCCCGTGGCGGCGGGATCGGTGCGCTGGCTCATCTACGATCACGACCGGCAATGGGTCTCGGTCGTTGACGGCAATCTCGTGTCCCTGCGGCAGGATTGCCTGCATGTCCTCGGCGCCTCCGCGGAGGCGGACGCCACCGCGTCCCTCGTCGATGCGATCCGCGACTTCCTCGCCGAAGGGACGGATCGCACCCCGCAGATCGTCGCCCTCTCGTGCGCCGTGCTGATGCAGAGCGTCGGGGATCTCGACGCGGTGTTCGATCGGATCCGGTCCGGCGTCATGGCAACCCTCGTCTATGCCGAGGACGTCGTGGTCAGGCCCGTCGCCGCGTAGGGCAAATCGGCACTGCCCGTCCTCGCCGCCCGGCACGCCGGCGACGGCGGCCTTCGCGGCAGCCGGGGGCGGCTTGATCCCGCGAGGCACCCGCGCTCTCGACAAGGGGCTTCCGGGCGCGCGTCGGCGGACCGCCGACGCCGGGATTCCCGCTCCGGACGCGCCGGCTCGGATTGAAGGAACCTCCCCCGTCCAGGTTCCGAGGCCGAGCGGTGCCACGTTCCTGATCGACCGCTCCGCGATCCGCGCCGGGGTTACCCGCGGCGATCCTCCGCGGCTCCCCGGCGCGCCGAGGGCTCGACACGGGGCGGTCCGCGGATATGTTCCGCGCATGCGCTTCGCCCTGCCCGTCCTCGCCGCCCTCGCCGTCACCGCCGCCCTGTCCCGGCCCGCCGCGGCCGAGACGGTCGTCCAGGATCGGTTCGGCTGCCACAGCCAGGAGGTCACCGACCGCCTGTTCAAGCTGGTCATGGCGGGCGACGAATCCGGGTTCGGGCAGTTGCTGAAGGGCAGCCTCGCCAGCGGCGAGTGCCGGTCCTTCAAGCCCGGCGAGGAAGTCCGGCTCGAGTCCCGGACGATGAGCTACGGCTGCCTCGCCCTGAAGGACGCGCAGGACCGCTGCTACTGGACGCCGCTCAGCGCCATCGAGAAGGCGAACTGAGCCGGGCCCGGCCGGAGGGCGGCCCCGCTGTCCGGCACCCGCGAGGGGCGCCGGGCCCCGTGGGCGATCAGGCGCCCTTCTTGCCCTTGCCCTTCGCCGGTTCCGCCTCGCCCTCCCCGGCATCGGCCGCCGCGTTGATCGTCCCGGCGATCCGGGAGAGCAGCGCGTCGGTGGTCTTCTCTTCCTGCAGGGTCTCGTCCAGGAGCTTGGCGGCATCCGCGTAGCCGAGCTGCTCGGCCCAGGTCTTCAGGGTGCCGTAGCGGGCGATCTCGTAATGCTCCACCGCCTGGGCGCAGGCGGCCAGAACCGCGTCGGCGGCCGGGCTGCCCGCGAAGTCGTCGAGGTCCTCCTCCATCTCGGAGACGATCCCCTGCATCGCCTCGCAGGTCTTGGCCCGGGCCGGCTTGCCGATGATCTCGAAGACCTGCGTCAGGCGCTCCACCTGCTGGGCGCTCTCCTCCGCATGGGTCTCGAAGGCTTGGCGCAACGCGTCGTGCTCCGCCGCCTTGGCGGACTTCTTGAGCGCCTTCACCGACTGCTTTTCGGCATAGTAGACGTCCTTCAGGGTCTCATAGAAGGCGTCCTGCAGCGTCTTCTGCTTGGCCATGGCGGTCTGTCTCCGTTGAAGGGCCACCGTCGGTGTCGGCGGCCTCCTCGGTGAACCCCGGTCCGGCCGGCTGTATCCGGGCGATATCTTCGGCCTGTGGAGGAACCTTTCGGGGTTTCGAAGGCGCCCCACACCGCGTCGGGCAGAGACGGGCGGGCCCGGGTCGCGACGCGTCGGCCTGTCGTCCGCCGTTCGGGGCCGGGGGGCGGTCTTCCGGGCCGCCTGGCGGCCGGTCCATCGCCCGGGATCCTGTGATCAGGGCCTGCCGGGATCCGGGGATCCGGGGATCCTGTGATCAGGGATCCCGGATGGGGGCCTGCGCGTCCCGTCCCGGTGGCGTCGGCGGGCGCTGCGGAGCGCGGGCGGTCCGGGGCGCGGCGCCGGCAGATCCGCGGTCCCCGCCGAACGGCCAGTCGATCAGCCCGCCGGCCCAGAGCGCCGCCCAGACGAAGACCGGCTGAAACGCCAGGCGCGGGCCGTGGTACCACCAGGAATCCGGGATGCCGGCGATGGCGACGTGGTCGAAGGCGTGCTTGAGGTTCGCCGGGTAGACGCAGACCGCGTAGAGGGCGAGGCCGAGCGCGGCCGCCCGGCGGAACCGGCCCGTCAGCAGGCCGACGGCGCCGGCGATCTCGCACAGGCCGGTCGCCAGGATGACGAGCCGCGGCTGCGGCACCCAGTCGGGCATCAGCGGCAGCATCGCGTCGGTCGCCACGAGATGCACCACCCCGATGAAGGCGTAGAGGGCCGCGAGCCCGTAGCGGAGCCGGCGGCGGCCCGTCTCGACCGCTTGCCCGGTCACGCGACGGACTCCTCCGTCACCCCGCAGGCGCGGGCCACCGACTCGCGGAGCGCCGCCCTGAGGCGGAGGACCGCCGGGTGCCCGAGGCTGGCGAAGGCCGCCTCGCCCACCGCCGTCACGGGGGCGAGGAGCCGCAGGGAATTGGTCAGGAACACGGCCTCGGCGCCCATCAGGTCGGGCAGGCTCAGCGACCGCTCCTCCGCCCGGAGCCCGCATCCGGCGGCGAGCGCCAGGATCTCCGCCCGCACGATCCCGGCGAGGACGCCGTCGGTCAGCGGCGGCGTCACCAGGATCTCCCCGAACAGGCCGAACAGGTTGCCGGTGCCCGCGCAGGCGACGCGTCCCCGGGTGTTGCAGAACAGCGCCTCGTCGAACCCCGCCGCGGCGGCGTCGCGGGCGGCCAGCACCGCGTCGCCGTAGCCCAAGGTCTTCAGCCGGGCGGCCGGGGACGTGTCGTTGCGGGCGATCGAAGTCGGCCACAGGCGCAGGGGCGCGAAGGCCGCGCTGCGGGCGCTCGGCGCCGCGGTGGCGAACAGGGTCGGGCTCGGATCCTTCGGCGGCTTCAGGCCGCGCGGGCCGGAGCCGCGGGTGAGGGTGGTGCGGATCGCGAGCCGCTCCCCGGTCCCGCCCCCCGCGCCGGCCAGCGCCCGCATGGCCTCCCGGATCCGGTCCGGCGCGGCGGGGATCCCCAGCGCGTCCGCGGAGGTCACGAGCCGGGCGATGTGGGCCTCCGCGAAGGCGACCCGGCCGCCCAGCGCCAGCGCCGTGTCGAACAGGCCGTCGCCCAGCGTCAGGCCGCGGTCGGTGAGGTCCAGCGGCGCGGTCGTCTCCGCGACGAGGGCGCCGTCACGCCACAGCATCGCGCTGTCCCTCCCGCCAGGCCCGGGCCAGCCCCAGAAAATTGGCGAACAGGGCGTGGCCGCCCTCGGTCAGGACCGATTCCGGGTGGAACTGGATGCCGTAGGTCGGGTGGGTCCGGTGCGACAGGGCCATCACCTCCCCCTCCTGCGAGACCGCGTCGACGGAGAGGTGCTTCTCCATCTCGGGGCCGGGGGTCACCACGAGCGAGTGGTAGCGCCCCACCGGCATCGGCGCCGGCAGCCCGGAAAACAGCCGCTCGCCCGTATGGGCGATCGGCGTCATCTGCCCGTGCAGGGGCCGCTGCGCCCGCGCCACCGTGCCGCCGAAGGCCGCGCCGATCGCCTGGTGGCCGAGGCAGACGCCGAGGATCGGCACCGCCCCCGACAGCTCCCGGATCGCCGGCAGGGAGATGCCGGCCTCCGCCGGGGTGCAGGGGCCGGGCGAGACCACCAGGGCCTCGGGGGCCAGCGCCCGGATGCCGGCGACGTCCAGGGCGTCGTTGCGCACGACCCGGACCTCCTCGCCCAGCTCCTCCAGGTAGCGGACGACGTTGAAGACGAAGGAATCGTAGTTGTCGAGGACGAGGATCATGCGAAGGCCTCGAAGACGCGGGCGGCCTTGGCGAGTGTCTCGTCGTATTCCGGGCCGGGCTCCGACAGCAGGGTCACCCCGCCCCCGGCCTGCAGGACCGCCTGTCGGTCGTCCATGAACACCGTGCGGATCGCGATCGCGGTATCGAGCGCCCCGTCGAAGCCGATCCGGCCGATGGCGCCGCAATAGAGTTCCCGGGCGTCGCCCTCGATCTCGGTGATGATGTCCATGGCGCGGATCTTCGGGGCGCCGGTGATCGAGCCCCCCGGGAAGGTCCCTTCCAGGAGGTCGAGGGCGTCGAGCCCGTCGCGGAGCTCTCCGGTCACCACCGACACCAGATGGTGGACGTTGGCGTAGGTCTCCAGGCCGCAGAGCGTCGGCACGGCGACGCTGCCCGGCGCGCAGACCCGGGACAGATCGTTGCGCAGCAGGTCGACGATCATGACGTTCTCGGCCCGCTCCTTCACGCTGGCCTGGAGCGCCTCGGCCGCCGCCCGGTCGGCCGCCGGGTCGTCCGAGGGGTTATCCGCGCGGCGGGCGGTGCCCTTGATCGGCCGGGTCTCCACGTGACGGCCGTCGAGGCGGATGAACCGCTCGGGCGAGGACGAGGCGACGGTCAGGCCCTCCAGCTCCAGATAGGCGCCGAAGGTCGCCGGGTTGGTGGCGCGCAGCCGCCGGTAGAGGGCGAACGGATCGAAGCCGGCCGGGAGATCGGCGGTGAAACGCTGGGCGATGTTGGCTTGGTAGATGTCGCCCGCCCGGATGTAGGCGCGGACCTTTTCGACAGCCTCTTCATAGGTTTGTCGGTCGAAGTTCGAGCGCCATGTGAGCGGCTCCGGCGCTCCGGCGGCGGCCGCGCTCGGGATCTCCGCGCCGCCGAGCCGGTCGGCGAATCGGGCGAGCCGCGCCTCCGCGCGGGCCTGCCGCTGGGCCGGTGCGGTCTCCGGGAACCCCGTGGCGACGAGCCGGCAGGTGCCCGCGGCGTGATCGATCACCAGGGCCGTGTCGTAGAAGTTCAGGGCGATGTCGTCGGTGAGCCCCGCCCGCCGGGCCGGCGGCGCCACCCGTTCCAGCGATGCCCCGAGGTCATAGGCCAGATAGCCGATCGCCCCGCCGGGGAAGGGTTCTTCGGCGTCCGGTTCGATCCGGTACGGCGCGAGGCACGCCCGCAGAGCCGCGAAGGGACCGCCCGGCACCGGATTTCCGTCGAGGGTCGCCCGCCCGTCGCGGTAGCGGAAGCGTGCGAACGGCTCGGCGGCCACGATCGAATGGCGACCCAGGGAGTCGTGCCGCATGGCACTGTCGAGGAAGGCGAGCCCGGGCAGGGCGCGCAGCCGGGCCGCCGCCGCGACGGGATCGATGAAGGGGATCTCTCGGGTCCACATGACCGGGTTCGGGCTGTTGTCCTGGGCGAGGGCGGGGCAGATCCTGTCACGCTGCCGTCGCACAGGCGATGCCGCGGGGGAAGCGGCAGTTGCACGCAGGGACCGCCCCGGGGGGCAGACAGGGCGTGCTTCCGACGCAGACCGCGTCCCCGCGGCTTCATGTGGGATGTCAGGGCAGGCGCGCAAAGTCCTGGTCAAACGGCCAAGTTTCCGGTTCTGCGTCAGCGGCGCGCGCCGGTCCGGTCACCCCTGCGGCGGCCGGTCTCGCGCGGCGGCGCGGGAGCTTGTATAGGAACCGCGATCCCGAATTCCCGTCCTCGCGCTTCGGGCGACCGATCCTCGGTTGCCCGCGCCGGGCCTGTCCGACCCGAATGCCATGACCGCCACGCCTGCTCCCCGCGGCCCCGCTTCCGGAGCCGAATCCAAAATCACGGCCCCCAAGATCTCGTTCGTGTCGCTGGGCTGCCCGAAGGCGCTGGTCGATTCCGAGCGGATCCTCACCCACCTGCGCGCCGAGGGCTACGAGCTGGCCCGCCGGCACGACGGCGCCGACGTGGTGATCGTCAACACCTGCGGCTTCCTCGATTCGGCCAAGGCGGAGTCGCTCTCGGCCATCGGCGAGGCCATGGCGGAGAACGGCCGGGTGATCGTCACCGGCTGCATGGGCGCGCAGCCGGAGGAGATCCGCGAGAAGTATCCGGATCTCCTGGCGGTGACCGGGCCCCAGGCCTACGAGTCGGTGGTGGCCGCCGTCCACGAGGCGGTGCCGCCGGCCCACGACCCGTTCCTCGACCTCGTGCCGCCGCAGGGGATCAAGCTCACCCCGCGCCACTACGCCTACCTGAAGATCTCGGAGGGGTGCAGCAACCGCTGCAGCTTCTGCATCATCCCGTCCCTGCGCGGGAACCTCGTCAGCCGCCCCGCCGCCGACGTGCTGCGCGAGGCCGAGAAGCTGGTGAAGGCCGGCGTGAAGGAGCTGCTCGTCGTCTCGCAGGACACCAGCGCCTACGGCGTCGACATCCGCTACGCCGAGAGCCCGTGGCGCGACCGGCAGGTCCGGGCCAAGTTCTACGACCTGACCAAGGAGCTCGGCGAGCTCGGGGCCTGGGTGCGGCTCCACTACGTCTACCCCTACCCGCACGTGGACGAGGTCATCCCGCTGATGGCCGAGGGCAAGGTGCTCCCCTACCTCGACATGCCGCTCCAGCACGCGAGCCCCTCGGTGCTCAAGCGCATGCGCCGGCCCGGCAACCAGGAGCGCCAGCTCGACCGGATCCGGAGCTGGCGGCAGACCTGCCCGGACCTCGCGATCCGCTCGACCTTCATCGTCGGCTTCCCCGGCGAGACCGAGGCCGAGTTCGAGGAGCTGCTGGCCTGGCTGCAGGAGGCCAAGCTCGATCGGGTCGGCTGCTTCGAGTACGAGCCGGTGGCGGGCGCCACCGCCAACGCGCTCGGCGACCTCGTGCCGCCGGCGGTGAAGGCCGAGCGCAAGCGCCGGTTCATGGAGACGCAGAACGGCATCGCGCTGCGGCTGCAGCGCGCCAAGGTCGGCAAGCGGCTGCCGATCATCGTCGATGCCGTCGAGGGCGGGGTCGCCCGGGGCCGGTCCAAGGCCGACGCGCCGGAGATCGACGGCACCGTCCACGCCGCCTTCCGGCGCCCGGTGCGGGTCGGCGACATCGTCACCGTGAAGATCGACCGGGCCGAGGCCTACGACCTCTACGGCAGCGTGGCGTAAGGCTATTCCCGTCTTCGCTGCGCTCGCGATGACGGGCGCGGGCCGGACTCCTGTTGAAGCCCTCTCCGACGCGGCTTGACCCCGCCGGCCCACCGCGGTCTTTGGAACAGAGCAGGAACTCACCGCGGATCTCCGAGGCGGCGATGGATCCGGAGGTCGCGCTCCGCAAGATCATCCACATCGACATGGACGCGTTCTACGCCTCCGTGGAGCAGCGCGACGACCCGTCCCTGCGCGGCAAGCCCCTGGCGGTGGGCGGCTCGCGGGAGCGGGGCGTCGTGGCGGCGGCGAGCTACGAGGCGCGCAAGTTCGGCGTGCGCTCGGCCATGCCGTCGGCCACGGCCCGGCGGCTCTGCCCGGACCTGCTGTTCGTGAAGCCGCGCTTCGAGGTCTACCGGGCGGTCTCGGAGGAGATCCGCGCGGTCTTCGCCCGGCACACGCCGCTCATCGAGCCGGTGGCCCTCGACGAGGCCTATCTCGATGTCACCGAGAACCTCCTGGGCCTGCCGACGGCGACGGCCGTGGCGAAGGCGATCCGGGCCGAGATCCTGGAGCGCACCGGGCTCGTGGCCTCGGCCGGGGTCTCGTACAACAAGTTCCTCGCCAAGGTGGCGTCCGACCACAGGAAGCCGAACGCCCTGTTCGTCATCACCCCCGCCATGGGGCCGGACTTCGTGGCCGAACTGCCGATCGGCCGGTTCCACGGCGTCGGTCCGGTCACCGAGGCGAAGATGAAGCGGCTCGGGATCGAGACCGGGGCGGATCTCCGCGCCTGGACGCCGGAGCGCCTGCGCGAGACCTTCGGCTCCGCGGGCGCCTACTACCACGCGGTCGCCCGGGGGATCGACGAGCGGCCGGTCCGCGCCCACCGGGTGCGCAAGTCGATCGGGGCGGAGACCACCTTCTCGGAGGATACGGCGGCCTTCGAGGTCCTGGCCGCCCGGCTGGCGCCGCTGTTCGACAAGGTCTGGGCGGGGGCCGAGGCCAAGGGGATGCGCGCCCGGACCGTGACCCTGAAACTGAAGTTCTCGGATTTCGCCCAGGTCACCCGGGCGAAGTCGCTGTCCGTCCCCGTCGCCGACCGGGCGGCGCTGGAGCGGATCGGCCTCGACCTGCTCGCCGGCCTGTTCCCCCTGCGGCGCAGCGCGCGGCTGATCGGGGTGTCGCTGTCGGGCTTCGCGCAGGACGCGCCCGAGGCGCCGCTCCAGCTCGGGCTGGCGCTCTGACGGGGCGCCCCGTCGCGGGGCCCCGTCGCGCGGCCCGCGCTGATGCGACGCGGGATCGTCGTGCGGTCGCGCACGCCGGGCCCGCGCGGCCGCCCCGACATGGGATCCATCCGGCGCGGACCGGCATTCCCCGGGACCGCGCGCACCGAACGGTCCGTCCCATGTCGAAGCCCGCCGTCCTGGCCCTGTCCGCCGCGCTCCTGCTGACCGTCCCGGTGCACGCCGCCCGCGCCGACGGCACCGCCGCCTTCGGGGCCGCCAACGCGGCGCAGCTCCTGGGCTACACCGCGAGCCCCGCCCAGCTCTACGTCCCGGCGAGCGGCCCATCCGCCGGGTTCGCGACCGGCCCGGCGCCCCAGCGGCCGAAGCCGCCGGCCCGCGCCCGCTGACCGGGATCGCCCGGGCCGGGCCGGCCCGGGCGTGCCGTCACGCCGGCTCGGTCAGGCGTTCTTGCGCGGCCGGTGGTCCGGGTCGACGCCGCCGTCGCGCTTCGTCTCGTTGTCGACGTCGCCCTCGAAGGTCGAATCCGCCTGCAGATCCGCGGGGTCGGCGCCGCTCATCCCCTTCGACGTGCCGATCCCGGGATTGCCCTTGAGGTCGGCGTCCGTCGGCGTGTCGGTCTTCGGGTGCTTGCCTGACATGCTGGCTCCTGACTGGCATCCTGCCGGATGCCGATGTCGGGCCAACGCGTCGGGGCGGGGGCGGTCTCCCGCGCGGCATGCGGCGGTTCGCCTCCCGCGCCCCGGGGGCGCTCAGCCGATCTGCGCCGCCGCGATCCGGCGGACGCCCGCCGCCTCCATCCGCGCCCAGGCCTGCGCCAGCGACCCGTCCACGTCGATCCCGCGCACCGCATCCTCCACCACGAGGACCTCGAAGCCGGCGTCGCGGGCGTCGAGCGCGCTCCAGGCGACGCAGAAATCGGTGGCGAGGCCGCACACGGCGACGCGGGTGATGCCGCGCTCCCTGAGCGCCCCCGCGAGGCCCGTGCGCGTGGCCCGGTCGGCTTCCAGGAAGGCCGAGTAGCTGTCGACCCGGGGATCCAGCCCCTTGCGCACCACCAGGCTCGCCCGGTCGGTGGCGAGCCCCGGCGCGAAGGCGGCCCCGCGGCTGCCCTGGACGCAGTGCCGGGGCCACAGCACCTGCGGCCCGTAGGGCAGCACGATGGTCTCGAACGGCGCCCGACCGGGATGGGTCTCGGCGAAGGAGACGTGATCCGCCGGGTGCCAGTCCTGCATCAGCACCACATGCCGGAAGCGGTGCTGGAGCGCGTTGATCGGTCCGACCACCGCGTCGCCCCCCGGGACGGGGAGCGCCCCGCCCGGCAGGAAATCGACCTGCACGTCGACGACGAGGAGCAGGTCGGCGTTGCCGGGCGTCACGGTCGCGGGCCTCAGGGCAGCATCACGATCGAGCCGGTGGTCTCCCGGCCCGCGAGGTCGCGGTGGACCTGCTGCGCCTCGGCCAGCGGGTAGGTGGCGTTCACCGCGATCTTCACCGCGCCGTCGCGCACCACCTTGAACAGGCGGGCGGCCGCCTCCTCCAGGGTGGCGCGGTCCGACGTGAAGGTCGCCAGCGTCGGGCGGGTCACGTAGAGCGAGCCGCGCGGGGCCAGCAGGCCGAGGTCGAGCCCGGTGATCGCCCCCGAGGCCGAGCCGAAGCTCGCCAGGAGGCCGAGCGGCGCGAGGCTGTCCAGCGAGCCCATCAGGGTCGCCTGCCCGACGCCGTCATAGACCACCGGCACGCCCTTGCCGCCGGTGATCTCGCGCACGCGCTTGGCGACATCCTCCTCGCGGTAGAGGATGACGTGGTCGCAGCCGTTCTGCTTGGCGAGTTCCGCCTTCTCGGGGCTGCCGGCGGTGCCGATCACGGTGGCGCCGAGGTGCTTGGCCCACTGGCAGGCGATCAGGCCGACGCCGCCGGCGGCCGCCTGCCACAGGATCGTGTCGCCGGGCTTCACCGCGTAGGTCCGGTGCAGCAGGTACTCGACGGTCAGGCCCTTGAGCATCATGGCGGCGGCGGTCTTCTCGTCGACCCCCTCGGGGATCGGCACGGCCGCGGAGGCCGGGATCACCGGCTCCTCGGCGTAGCAGCCGTCCGCCACCGAGCCGTAGGCGACCCGGTCGCCGGGCTTGAACTGCGAGACCCCCTCGCCCACCGCCGTGACGGTGCCGGCGCCCTCCTTGCCGGGGGTGTAGGGCATGTGCGGGGACTTGTAGGCGCCGGTGCGGAAGTAGATGTCGATGAAGTTGACGCCGATGGCGGCCTGCTTGACGCGGATCTGCCCGGGGCCGGGCTCGGCCAGGGGCACGTCCTCGAAGCGCATCACCTCGGGGCCGCCGTACTCGTAGACCCGGATCGCCTTCGGCATCGTCCTGCTCCCGCTCGCCGCCCCGTCCGGGGCGTTGCAGCCCGAGATAACGGAGCGCCCGCCGGAGGCAATTCGTTTTTGGGCCCCCGTACGCCGCCCGTGCGCCGGTTGTAACCCGCCCAGGGGCGCCGCCGTTCTGGATCCGCCGGTCCCGGGCGCCTATCTAGCCCTCGTCCCTGCTCCTGCCCTTCCTCAGCCGAGGTCCGAGATCCATGTCCGGCACCACCCGCACGAGCGCCGACCTCGATCCGCGCCGCCGCCGCCTCCTCTACCGCGCCTGGCACCGGGGCATCCGCGAGATGGACCTGATCATGGGCCGCTTCGCCGATGCCGAGATCGGCGACCTGTCGGAGGCGGAGCTCGACCAGTTCGAGGCGCTGATCGAGGTGCCGGACCGCGACCTGTTCAAGTGGCTCACCGGCGAGGTCGAGACGCCGTCGAACTACGACACGTCGGTCTGGCGGCGGGTGCGGGCGTTCCACCGGCACGACGCGCCGATCCATTCCTGAGAGCGACCGGTCGAGAGTGCCCGCGATGGACGAACCCAAGCCCAACTACGATCACCCGGCCCGGTCGATCGCCACAGAGCTGGTGGTGCGGATCATGCTGGAGATGATGGAGCGCTCCGATCCGGCGCTCCGCGCCGAGATCCTGCGGCAGGCGACGGTGCGCGCCGGGGCGATGACCGAGCACATGCCCAACGCGGATTTCTTCCGCGGCCGGGTCGAGGCGGCGCTGGCGGAGATCGTCGGGCCGGACGCCTGAGGGGCGTGCGCCGGGGTATCCCCGGCCCCGACGCGGCGCGGGTCTCCTCTCCCATGCTGGAGAGGGGACCCGCGCGCCATCCTGAGCCCGGCTCACCGACGATCGGCCGCCCATCGGCGCAGGGCCGTTCCCTGCCGCGACGGAGCGTCCATATAGGCTCTGTCCCGCCGCCCGGCCGCCGCCGCCATGCTTTATCGCGGCGGCCCGATCGGCTAACGCCACCCGACCCCTACCCCTGACGCGCCCGGCGGGATTTCCCGCGAAAGACCCGATGGCCAAGCCTCAGCCGAAGCCCCCCGCCCCCGCCGCCAAGCCGCAGGTCGCGCGCTTCGCCCTGCCGAAATCCTCGGCGCTCGCCCGGGCGATCGACGCCCTGAAGCGCGGCGACAGCCCGGTCCTGGCGAACGCCCCGGAGGGCTTCGACGCGCTGGCGCTCGCCGACCTCGCCCGCGCCCTGGCGCCCACCGTCGACGCGCCGGCCGTGCTGGTCCACGTGGCGCGGGATTCCGGACGCTCGGCCTCGTTCCAGGCGGCGCTCGGCTTCGTCGCGCCCGAGATGGACGTGATGAGCCTGCCGGCCTGGGACTGCCAGCCCTACGACCGGGTCTCGCCGACCACGGCCACGGCCGCCGCCCGGATGACGGCGCTCGCCCGCCTCGCCCGCACCCGCTCCGCCGAGGACCGCCCGCGGATCCTCTGCACCACGGTCAACGCCCTGGTGCAGCGGGTTCCGCCCCGCACCCACATCGCCAAGGAGGCGTTCTCGGCGGCGATCGGCAACGTCGTGTCCATGGACGACGTGGTCGCCTGGGTCGAGGCCAACGGCTTCCTGCGCACCGGCACCGTGCGCGACACCGGCGAGTATGCGGTGCGCGGCGGCATCCTCGACCTGTCGCCGCCGGGCTTAGCCGCGCCGATCCGCCTCGACTTCTTCGGCGACACGCTGGAATCGATCCGCGCCTTCGATCCGGAGACGCAGCGCACCACCGGGCAGCTCCGCTCGCTGGACCTGATGCCGATGAGCGAGGTCCAGCTCACCACCGAGACGATCCGGCGCTTCCGCCAGGGCTACATCCAGAGCTTCGGCGCGGCGACCCGGGACGACCGGCTCTACGAGACCGTGAGCGAGGGGCGCCGCTACGCCGGCCTCGAGCACTGGATGCCGCTGTTCTACGACCACCTCGACACGCTGTTCGACTATCTCGGCGGCGTGCCGCTGGTCTTCGACCCGCAGGTCGAGGACGCCGCCGCCGAGCGGATCAGCCTCGTCCAGGATTATTACCAGGCCCGCGAGGGCGCGATGAAGACGCCGCAGGCCGGCGTCGCTCCCTACAAGCCGCTGCCGCCCCGGGCCCTCTACCTGACGCCGAACGAGCTGAAGGAGCGGATCGCCACCGCCACGGTGGCGCGGCTGACGCCCTTCGCGCAGCCCGAATCCGCGGAGCGCGCCGTGATCGATTGCGGCGCCAAGGCCGGGCGGAGCTTCGCCCCCGAGCGGGCCGACGAGAATGCCAGCGTGTTCGACGCCGCGGTGGCGCATATCCGCGACCTCCAGGGATCCGGTCATCACGTGATCCTGGGCGCCTGGTCCGACGGATCCCGCGACCGGCTCTGCGGCGTGCTCACCGACCACGGCCTCAAGAAGCCGGTGGCGATCACCCGGCTCACCGACGTCTACGCGCTCAAGCGCGGCACCGACGCGGCGGTCGCCGTCTGGGGCCTGGAGGCGGGCTTCATCGCGGGCGAGCTAGCCGTCGTCTCCGAGGGCGACATCCTGGGTGACCGGCTGGTCCGCCAGAAGCGCAAGGCCAAGCGGCCCCAGGACGTGATCCTGGAGGTGCAGGCGCTCCAGCCCGGCGACATCGTGGTCCATGCCGACCACGGCATCGGCCGGTTCGTCGGCCTCAAGACGATCCACGCCGCCGGCGCCCCGCACGATTGCCTGGAGCTGCAATACACCGGCGGCCTGCTGCTCCTGCCGGTGGAGAATATCGAGCTCCTGACCCGCTACGGCTCGGAGGATGCCGAGGTCGCCCTCGACCGGCTCGGCGGCGGCGCGTGGCAGGCCCGCAAGGCCAAGATGAAGCGCCGCATCCTCGAGATGGCGGGCGAGCTGATCAAGGTCGCGGCCCAGCGCTTCGTCCGGAAGGCGCCGGCCCTCAAGGCGCCGGAGGGGCTCTACGGGGAATTCGCCGCCCGCTTCCCGTTCGAGGAGACCGAGGATCAGGCCAACGCGATCGACGCGGTGCTGGACGACCTCAATGCCGGCCGGCCGATGGACCGGCTGGTCTGCGGCGATGTCGGCTTCGGCAAGACCGAGGTGGCTTTGCGCGCCGCCTTCGCGGCGGCGATCTCCGGCAAGCAGGTGGCGGTGATCGTCCCCACGACGCTGCTGGCCCGCCAGCACTACCGGACCTTCGCGGAGCGCTTCAAAGGATTGCCGGTCCAGGTGGCGCAGCTCTCCCGCTTCGCCTCCGCCGGGGAGACGAAGCAGACGCGGGCGGGGCTCATCGCCGGCACGGTCGACATCGTGGTCGGCACCCACGCCCTCTTGGCCAAGAACATCGCCTTCAAGGATCTCGGCCTGATCATCGTGGACGAGGAGCAGCATTTCGGCGTCGCCCACAAGGAGCGGCTGAAGGCGCTCCAGGCCGACGTCCACGTGCTGACGCTGTCGGCGACGCCGATCCCGCGCACGCTCCAGCTCGCCATGACGGGGGTGCGCGAGCTCTCGATCATCGCGACGCCGCCGGTGGACCGGCTGGTGGTGCGCACCTTCGTGACACCCTTCGACCCGCTGACCATCCGGGAGGCCCTGCTGCGCGAACGCTACCGCGGCGGCCAGTCCTTCTACGTGGTTCCCAGGATCGAGGATCTGGCGGAGGTCAAGAAATTCCTCGACGCCGAGATGCCCGAGATCAAGGTCGCGGTGGCCCACGGCCAGATGGCGGCCGGCCAGCTCGAGGACGTGATGACGGCCTTCTACGAGGGCAAGTTCGACGTGCTGCTCTCGACCACGATCGTAGAATCGGGCCTCGACATCCCCACCGCCAACACGCTGATCGTCCACCGGGCCGACATGTTCGGGCTGGCCCAGCTCTACCAGCTGCGCGGCCGGGTCGGGCGCTCGAAGGCCCGGGCCTACGCGCTGTTCACGACCCCGGCGAACCGCC
This sequence comes from Methylobacterium sp. UNCCL125, assembly GCF_900116795.1. Taxonomy (NCBI): domain Bacteria; kingdom Pseudomonadati; phylum Pseudomonadota; class Alphaproteobacteria; order Hyphomicrobiales; family Methylobacteriaceae; genus Methylobacterium; species Methylobacterium sp. UNCCL125. The sequence goes on from NZ_FPBW01000002.1 coordinate 93,532, forward strand.
AGCTCACCGCCCAGGCCGAGCAGCGCCTCAAGGTGCTCCAGAGCCTCGACACCCTGGGCGCGGGCTTCCAGCTCGCGAGCCACGATCTCGACATCCGCGGCGCCGGCAACCTGCTCGGCGACGCGCAGTCCGGCCACATCAAGGAGGTCGGCTACGAACTCTACCAGCAGATGCTGGAGGACGCGGTGACGGCGCTCAAGGCCGGCATCGAGGACGTGCCCGAGGAGGCGTGGTCGCCGACCATCGCGCTGGGCGCCCCGGTGACCATCCCGGAGACCTATGTGGAGGATCTCGGCGCGCGGCTCGCGCTCTACCGGCGCCTCGCCACCCTCCAGGACGATGCCGAGATGGATAGCTTCGGCGCCGAACTCATCGACCGGTTCGGGCCGCTGCCGCCGGAGGTGGAGCAACTCCTCAAGATCGGCACGATCAAGATCCTCTGCCTCAAGGCGAATGTCGAGAAGGTCGAGGCCGGGCCGAAGGGCGTGGTGGTCCATTTCCGCGACCGCTCCTACGCCAACCCGCAGGGGCTCGTCGCCTACGTGGCCGAGCAGGCCTCCTTCGCGAAGGTGCGGCCCGACATGAGCGTCGTGTTCGTGCGCGAGCTGAATACGGTCCCGGCCCGGCTCAAGACCGCCACCGAGGTGCTGCGCAGCCTCGTGAAGATCGCCGAGCGGGGGAAGAAGGCGGCGTAACGATCCGCCCGATAGACTCCCTCATCCTGAGGTGCCCGCGTCAGCGGGCCTCGGCACCTCAGGATGAGGGGGCAGGTTGGAAAGCCGTGTGTGTTGCACCGCCCGCCCATCTCTGCTCTCTCCGTCGCGAATCCCAGGAGACGCGTGGATGGCAAACCCGGCCGCAGCCAGCGCCCCGTCCGATCCGGCAAGATCCGAGAAAAACGCCTTCCTCACGCCCCTGTTCACCGACCGGCGCGTCGCCGCGGTGCTCGGGCTCGGCTTCGCGCAGGGCATCCCGTTCCTGCTCGTCTACGCGACCCAGTCGGCGTGGCTCGTCCAGGCGCAGGTGCCGCTCGCCACGATCGGGCTGATGAGCGAGCTGACCATCGCCTACAAGCTCAAGTTCCTCTGGGCCCCCTTCCTCGACCGCCACGACGCGCCGCTCATCGGCCGCTGGCTCGGGCGGCGCCGGGGCTGGATCGTCGCCACGCAGATCCTGGTGGCCCTGGCGCTGGCCGGCGTCGCCTTCGGCGATCCGGCCCACTGGCTCGCCTGGACGGTGGCGTTCTCCCTGGCGCTCGGCGTGGCCGGCGCCACCCAGGACGTGGTGATCGACGGCTGGCGCATCACCGCCGCGCCCCCGGAGCGGCAGGCGCTGATGTCGTCGTGGTCGGAGATCGGCTACCGGATCGGCAACCTCGCGGCGGGCGCCGGCGCCCTCTACCTGTCCGACGCCTATGGCTGGCGCGCCGCCTACCTGTGCATGGCGGCCCTGATGGCCCCCGGCACGATCGCGGCCCTGCTCGCCCCCGAGCCCCCCGCCCCCGAGACGCCCGCCACCGGCGGATTCGTCGAGACCGTGTGGGCGCCGATCCGCGACCTCCTCGCCCGGCTCGGGCCGCTGGCCGTGCCGGTGCTGGCGCTGGTCGCGGGCTTCCGGATGCCCGGCTACGTCTCGAACGCCATGGCGATCCCCCTGTTCAAGACGCTCGGCTACTCCAACACCGACATCGCCACCGTGACGAAGCTGTTCGGCTTCTGGATCGCGCTCGGCGGCACCTTCCTGGCGAGCGCCATCATCCCGCGGATCGGCATGATGGCGAGCCTGCTGATCGGCACCGTGACGGCCTCGGCCTCGCACCTCGCGCTGGCCTATCTCGCCTGGCACGGCGGCCATGGCGGGGCGGCGTTCTGGACCTTCGCGCTGACCGTGGGGATCGACGGCTTCGCCTACGCCTTCGCGTCGATCGTGCTGATCACCTACATGTCGCGGCTCTCGGCGACCGCGCACGCGGCGAGCCAGTACGCCCTGCTCACCTCGCTCTGCGCCCTGCCGGGCAGCCTGCTCGCCGGGTTCTCGGGCTTCGTGATCGAGCGGACCGGGTTCACGTGGTTCTTCGTCGGCACGTCCCTGATCGGCGTGCCGGTGGCCCTGCTCTGCCTGCTGGTCGCGCGCCGCCACGGGCCCATGGACACGCCCGGACAGGCGATCTGAGGCTGTGTCCCAACACGGGAACGCGCGCGGAAACTGTCTCTTTAGCGGGGATTAACCACAGCACGGCTTAATGGGGTGGACGGTTGATGTCCTCCCCAGACGGGCGACCCAGGCCACGTGCGCGGAAACAAGCTTTCGCGGGCGAACGGCGGCGGCTGCCCACGGGGAAGCGCGTACGCGAGTTCCCCGAATGGCCCAGGCTGCGTTGTCCCAAGCCGCGTTCCAGATCGCGTATCCGAGCGCGGCGCCCCTGCGCCGGGCGCCGCCGCGCATCACCTACGTCGAGACCGTCTACGATCCCGTCATCCGCACCCGGGCGCCCTACCCGAGCGCCATGCGGCGCGCGCGCCGCCGCGCCCGGCTGACGGCGCTCATCTCCCTGACGGGCATAACCCTGGCCGGCTGGGCCGTGTTTAGCCAGCCGCAGGGGCCGGCCCGGATCGACCAGCAGACCGTCGCCGCGACCGGGGCGATGTCCGGGCTCCCGCCGGTCGCCGCCCCGATCCGGCACGCCGCTCGAAACGCCGCGCCGAAGCCGAGCATCGCCTGGATGCTCGATCCGAGCCCGGCGCTGGGCTCCGGTTCCGCGACGGCCTTCGGCGAGGCCCCGCCGACCGCCACCTTCCAGATCGCCCGTGCCGAGCCGTCCCCGGCGGTCCGCGAGATCGCCCGGCAGGTTGCCCGGGCCGAGCAGTCCAAGGCCGCGCAGACGGCCGAGCAGGCCCAGATCCGGATGGCCCAGAGCCGGATGGCCCAGGCCAAGATGGGCGAGACGACCGCGGAGGCGCCGGCCGCCCCGGTCCGGATCGCCGCGGCCGAGCCCACGCCCGCCGCCCTCGCGCCCGCCTCCGTCCTCGTGCCGCTGCCGGTGTCGCGTCCGCCCGAGCTGCGGCGTGCGCCCGCGGTCCCGGCCACGCGGGTGGCGACCCGCGCCCTGCCCCGGACCCGCGACGTGTTCCGCGCCGCGATGGCCGAGGAGCCGTCCTTCTTCGAGAAGCTGTTCGGGGTCGGTAACGCGGCGCCGTCACAAGACAGCCGCCAGGAGCCCCGTCAGGCGCTCGCCTATGCCAGCCCGGACGCCCTGCCGCAGGAGGCGCCGCGCACCCGGATCAGCCCGGAGCCCGATTCGGTGGCCGGCACGGCCGTCTACGACATCACCGCGCGCACGGTGACGCTGCCCTCCGGCGAGGTGCTGGAGGCCCATTCCGGCCTCGGCGAGGCCATGGACAACCCGCGCTACGTCCACCTGCGCATGCGCGGCTCGACGCCGCCCGGCACCTACACGCTGACCGAGCGCGAGCGCCTGTTCCACGGGGTCCGGGCGATCCGCCTCAACCCGGTGGGCGGCAGCGCCGCGATCCACGGCCGCGACGGCCTGCTCGCCCACACCTACATGCTGCGGCAGCCCGGCGCCTCGAACGGCTGCGTCTCCTTCCGCGACTACAACCGCTTCCTGCAGGCCTTCCTGCGGGGCGAGGTCCGGCGCCTCGTGGTGGTGGCCGGCAGCGAGGCCGGCGGCATCCTCAACCGGATCGGCTTGGCCGGGCGCCGCGGCAGCCGGGGCTGAAGCGCGACAGGGTTGACGACCGTCTGAGCCGAAAGTTCGAGACCACTTCGGCGCGGCGCGGCTTTACGCGCCCGCCCCAGCTGCCTTAACGGGGCTCAGACGCCAGCCCTGACAAGAGGCACCCGATGAAACTGCCCCGCCGCTTCTTCCAGCCCCTCGCCACCGGCGCGCCGGCCCCGTTCCGCGAGCTGCCCGTGCGGCTGGAGCGGATGATCCACTTCGTGCCGCCCCACAACGACAAGGTCCGCGCCCGGGTGCCGGATCTCGCCGGCACGGTCGACGTGGTGCTGGGCAACCTGGAGGACGCGGTCCCGGCCGACCAGAAGGAGGCGGCCCGCAAGGGCTTCGTGGCGATGGCCCAGGCCACCGACTTCGCCGCCACCGGCACCGGCCTCTGGACCCGGATCAACGCCCTCAACTCGCCCTGGATTCTCGACGACCTGTTCACGATCGTGGCCGAGGTCGGCGACAAGCTCGACGTCGTGATGGTGCCCAAGGTCGAGGGGCCGTGGGACATCCACTACATCGACCAGCTCCTCGCCCAGCTCGAGGCGCGCCACGGCGTGACGAAGCCGATCCTGGTCCACGCGATCCTGGAGACCGCCGAGGGCGTCGCCAACGTCGACGCTATCGCGTCCGCCTCGCCGCGGATGCACGGGATGAGCCTCGGGCCGGCGGATCTCGCGGCGTCCCGCGGCATGAAGACCACCCGGGTCGGCGGCGGCCACCCGGATTACCGGGTGATCGCGGACCCGGCGGGCGACGCGCCCCGGGCCAGCGCCCAGCAGGACCTCTGGCACTACACCATCGCCAAGATGGTCGATGCCTGCATGGCCAACGGCATCAAGGCGTTCTACGGCCCGTTCGGCGACTTCTCCGACGGCGCGGCCTGCGAGGCGCAGTTCCGCAACGCCTTCCTGATGGGCTGCGCGGGCGCCTGGACGCTGCATCCGAGCCAGGTGGCGATCGCCAAGCGGGTCTTCGCGCCGGACCCGGCCGAGGTGGCCTTCGCGGCCCGGATCGTCGAGGCCATGCCGGACGGCACCGGCGCCGTGATGCTCGACGGCAAGATGCAGGACGACGCCACCTGGAAGCAGGCCAAGGTCATCGTGGATCTCGCCAAGCTGGTGGCCGCGAAGGATCCGGAGCTGGCGGCGGTCTACAAGCTGGGGTGAGCGGCTGCCGAGTGCGCCCCCCTGTTGATTACAGATCGGTGTCCGCAAGCCACGACGTGCCCCCTCTCCCGTGCGGGAGAGGGTTGGGGTGAGGGATCAGGTTTTTCCGGATAGGTCGCACCCCTCACCCTGTCCCTCTCCCGAACGGGAGAGGGGACCCGCGCTCTGTTCTGAGCCGGTGGCAAGGAACTCAAGCTGGAGGTGGCCCCGCACAAGCGATGTGCCAGTAACCTCGCCTGGACTCGCAATCACCCTTTCGGGCCAGTCCAGTGATCAAGTCGACCCCGCGAGCCCGAAGCCTGCGCCGCACTCAGACATCCGCCGAGGCTAAGCTCTGGCGCGTTCTGCGAAACCGCGCCATGAACGGCTGGAAATTCCGCCGCCAGCACCCGATCGACCCATACATCGTCGATTTTGCCTGCATAGAGGCTAAACTCATCGTCGAGGTGGACGGGGCAACGCATTCCACCGATGCCGAGCTCGTCCGAGACGCCATGCGGACCGAAATCCTCGAATCTTTCGGCTTCGCCCTGCTCCGCATCCCGAACGCGGACATCCACGACCATCGCGACGGCGTGCGCGAGACGATCCTGGCGGCCCTCGAGCGCCGCGACACGGTCTAGTCCCCCCTCATCCGCCGAACCGCGCCCGATACGCCTGCGGCGTCGCCGCGACGTGCCGCAGGAAGCTGCGCCGCAGCGTCTCCTCGGAGCCGAAGCCGCAGGTCCGGGCGATTCGCTTCACCGGCTGCGCCGTCTCGGCGAGCGCCCGCCGGGCCGCCTCCACCCGCAGGCGCTCCACGGCCTTGGCGGGGGTGAGGCCGGTCGCCTCCAGATAGTGCCGGCTCAGGCTGCGCGCGCTCATCCCGGCCGCCGCGGCCAGCGCCGGCAGCGACAGGTCGCCGGACAGGTTGTCCGCCATGAAGGCGTGGAGCCGCCCGAACCGCTCCTCGCCCGCCTGCAGGGCCAGCGCCGCGCTGAACTGCGCCTGCCCGCCGGGGCGCTTGAGGAACATCACGAGGTGGCGCGCCACCGCCAGGGCGGTCGCGCGGCCGAGATCCTCCTCGACCAGCGCCAGGGCCAGGTCGATGCCCGCCGTGACCCCCGCCGAGGACCAGACCGGGCCGTCGCGCACGAAGATCGGGTCGGGCTCGATCCGGGCGCGCCGGTAGCGCGCGGCGAGCGCGCCGCAATGCTTCCAATGGGTCACGGCCCGCCGCCCGTCGAGGAGCCCCGCCGCTCCGAGCAGGAACGCGCCGGTGCAGACCGAGGCGACCCGGCGGGCCCGGCCCGCCCGGGCCCGCACCCAGGCCACCAGGGCGGCGTCGTCGCAGGCCGCGACGACGCCGGGGCCGCCCGCGATCACCAGCGTGTCCACCGGCGCCGCGAGATCCGGCAGCGGGTCGGCCACCAGCCGCAGGCCCGCCGAGGCGGTGAGCCCCGGGTCGCCGGCCGCGATCACCCGCGGCGCGTATGGGGTCCCGGCGCCGCCGTGCTCGTTGGCGGTGGCGAAGACCTGGAGCGGCCCGGCCACGTCGAGGAGCTGCACCGACGGGAAGGCCAGCACCTCGACCGGTCGCGGTTGATCTGGCGAGAAACGAGGGCTCTTTGGCATTTCGGCCAGATCCTGACGCGGTAGGGTGTCCCTGTCCACCACGGAGGCCCGGCATGATCCCGCCCGACACCCATCTGCAGATCGGCTCGCTCCTGTTCGAGGGGCTGGACCAGATCGACCTCACCGGCCCGTTCGAGGTCCTGTCCCGGGTGCCCAACAGCACCTACCGGGTCTACGCGCCGAGCCTGGACCCCGTCCGCGACGTCCGCGGCCTCCGGATCCTGCCGGATGCCACCCTGGCGGAGGCCCCGCGGCTCGACGTGCTGCACGTTCCGGGCGGCCAGGGCCAGGAGGCCCTGATGCGGGACGCGGCCGTGCTCGGCTGGATCCGCGACCAGGCGGCCGGGGCCGGCCACGTCCTCTCGGTCTGCACCGGCGCGCTCCTCCTCGGTGCGGCCGGTCTGCTGGTGGGGCGGCGGGCCACGACCTACTGGAACGCCGTCCACCTGCTCCCGTTCTTCGGGGCCGAGCCGGTGGATGAGCGCGTCGTGATCGACCGCGACGCGGACGGCCGCACCTGGGTGTTCGCGGCCGGGGTCACCGCGGGCATCGACGGGGCGCTGCGGCTCGCCGCCGCGCTGCGCGGCGACGAGGCCGCGCAGGCGATCCAGCTCGGCATGCAATACGCCCCCGAGCCGCCCTTCGACAGCGGCACGCCCCGGACGGCCCCGCCGGCCATCGTGGCGCGGGCGCGGGCCGCCGCCGCCGACCTCACCGCTCGGCGCGAGGCCACCGCCCGGGCGATCGCGGCCGAACGCGGCATCCGGCCTCCCGAACCGGCGTCCGTCACCCGATGACGCGCAGGCCGGTGCGCGCCGTTACCGGTCGGCGGCACCGACCCGGTGACAGGCCCCGTCAACGGACCTATCTGTCCGTTCTGGACGGACTGAACCATGACGGACGTAACACTGAGAACCGCGAAATTCGCGATCGGCGCCGTGGTGCGCCACCGGATCTACCCGTTCCGCGGCGTCGTGTTCGACGTCGACCCGGTGTTCGACAACACCGAGGAATGGTGGCTGGCGATCCCCGAGGAGGTCCGGCCGCGCAAGGACCAGCCGTTCTACCACCTGCTCGCCGAGAACGCCGAGACCGAGTACGTGGCCTACGTGTCGGAACAGAACCTCCTGCCCGACACGTCGGGCGAAGCCCTGCGCCATGCCGGCATCGCCGAGATGTTCGAGCGCGACGCCGCCGGCGCATACCGGATGCGGGACCGCCCCACGAACTGAGCGGGCCGGGACTCGTCAAGATCCTGGCAACGCCGCCGCGATAGCCTTCCGTGACGGCCCGTGCCGTCGCACGGGCCCGACACCATGATCCGACCTGTCGCCGCCGCGCTTCTGGCCGCCGGCCTTCTCTCGATCCAGGCCCGCGCCAACGATAGCGCCGCCGAACTCGATGCCGGCGGGCTGGTCCTGAGGCGCGAGCCCGGAATCGCGCTGGCGAGCGAGGACCTGTCGATCGCCAGCGACCGGATCGGCGTCTCCTACCTGTTCCGCAATCAGGGGCAGGAGCCCCGCACGGTGCGGATCGCCTTCCCGCTGCCGCCCATCGACGGGCGCGAACTCAGCTTCTCGGCCCTCGCGCTGCCGCAGCCCGAAAGCCCGAACTTCGTCGGCTTCACCGTGACGGTGGACGGAAAGCCGCTCGCACCGGAGCTGGAGGAGCGGGCCTTCGTGGGCGAGCGCGAGGTGACGGACCTCCTCCGCCGCCACGACCTGCCCCTGAACCCGCTGCGCTTCGACGCGATCAAGGCGGCCGAGAAGCGGATCGGCACCGCCGCGTGGGCCGAACTGGTCAAGGCCGGCCTGTTCCCCGAATCCGAGGGGATGACCGATCGCATGACCGAGGGCCTGTGGCGCAGCGAGGCGAAGTTCCACTGGCTCCAGACCTTCCCGCCCGGGCAGGATATCCGCATCGCGCACAGCTACGCGCCGGTGAACGGCTTCCATTTCCTCGACCTCAAGGACGCCTCCCGCGAGGGCTACCGGGCGACCTACTGCCTGGACGAGGCCGGGCTCACGGCGATCCGGCGCCTGCAGGCGAAGGCGGCGGATCCCAGCGGCTACCTGCGCGCCACTGTGGTGCCCTACATTGTCACCACGGCGCGCAACTGGGCCGCGCCGATCGGGCGCTTCACCCTCACGGTCGACAAGGGCAGCCCGGAGGCGGTGGTGAGCTTCTGCCGCACGGGCATCCGGAAGACCGGGCCGACCACGTTCCGCTGGGAGGCCCGGGACTACGTTCCCGACCAGGATCTGCGCGTGCTGATCGTCCAGCCGGGTTCGGGCCCGGCGGGGACCCGGTAGATCCCGGCGCCGGGCGCCTCAAACGCGAAGGGCCGGACCTCGCGGTCCGGCCCCCGATACGGACCCGCCGCGCGGCGGATCGATGGCGCTCGCGGTCCCGGAGGACCGCGGACGAGAAGCCCTTACTTGGCGGCGGGGGCCGGCGCCGCGGCACCGGCGGCCGGAGCGGAGCCCTGCTGCTGCTCCAGCTTCTTGCGCATGTCCTCGGAGCGCTTCTCCAGCTCGGCCTGGAGCTTCTTCTGCTGCTCCTCGAGGACCTTCGGGTCGATGGCCGGGCCGTCGAAGGCCTTGCCGAAGCCGGTCAGCGGCACCGCGAAGGTGACCTCGCGCTGGGTCTGGTTCTGGACCGAGACGTTGAGGGTCGTGCCCTTCTTCATCGCGGCGATCACGCCGGCATCGACGCCGCCGGCCTCGGCGAAGCAGCCGTTCGGGAAGCAGACCGCGAAGCGACCGGCGGTCGCCGCCTGGCCGTCGACGCTGAAGCGGATGCCCGGCTGCAGCAGCAGGCCGAGCGGCAGCAGGTAGCGCACCACGCGCACCTCCTGCTTCTGGGCGGCGTTCTTCATCTCGTAGACCGCCACTGCCAGCACGGGCTGGCCCTGGTCGGACACGAAGTCGCGGGTCGTGTAGCAGATGTCGGTGCCCGAGCCCTGATCCTTGCCGCAGACCTTGGTCCAGTCGGCCTGGCTCGGCTCGGACTTCACGGCGACGATCTGCGGGCCGGTCTGGGCGGCCGGGGTGTTGGCCGCCGGGGTGCCCGGGGCGGTCGGCGCCGGCGCGGCCGGCGCGGGAGCGGCGGGCTTCTTCGGCTGCGCCAGGGCCGGCGCGGCCGCGAGACCGAGGCCCGCGAGGCCGAAAAGAGCGGCGCGCGCGAGCGTCGCGGTGCGGGTGAAGGACATCGGCTCTGACCCCTTGGAAGAGACGTGGTGTGGCTGGCAGGATGCGGAGCCGGCCTGGCGGCAGGTCCGCCGGACCGTCCGGATGCCCGCCGCGTTGGCGTGCCGCCCGGAACTCCGGATGAATCGGTCCGGCCATCGGGCGGGACGGGCGCCCGTCTGCGCGCATCCCTCACCCCGGCGACCGGGCGGCCTGCCTTTCCCCTTGAATGAGGCGAAGGCATGACACCGCGGCCGGGGAGGCTGTCGGAACCGTCCTGGCCGCGCCCGGCCCCCGATAGGCCCCCATACGCCCGGCCGCAAGCACGACGTTGCGCGGGCGCGAGGCACGAGCGCGTGATCGGGGCACGCCGTCGGCCGCCGGCGGCCGCCCTCCGGCGGCGGCCCCCTTAGCGGTCGGTTAACCCTGCCGGGCCGAGATGATAGGAGTTCTGCAGGATCGGCGGGGGCGGCGGGTGTGAGCGCGTTGGCGGTGGCGGAGTGGGCGGCCGACGCCGCACTGGACGCGTCCGCGCGATCCGAGGACGCGCCCGAAGGCCTGTCCGAAAGCTTCTTCGGCGGCCTGTCCGAGGGTCTCGCGGCCCGCCTCTTCGCGGCGGCTCTGACGGGCCCCCAGCGCACGGTCCTGCGTGATTCGGGTGACCGCGTCGCTTGGTGCGGGCGCCCGGCCATCACCTGGACCTACGCGGCCGCCGCCGAGATCGTCGGGCGGCTCGCCCGCGGGATCGGCGCGTGGCGGCTTCCCGCCGGCAGCCGGATCGGCCTGTGGTTCTCGGGGGGCGCCGAATCGACCCTCGCCCATCTCGCCGTCGAGGCGGCGGGCCACCTCCCCTGCGCGATGCCGGCCGTCTGGGATTGCGCCGAGCTCTCCGCCGGGATCGAGTCCGCCGGCCTCGTGGCCGTTCTGACGGAGGGCCGCCGCGGCGCGCGTCGGCCCGCGGAGGACCTCACCCGCGCGGCCATGCGCCATTTCGGCCTGCGCTACCTCGCGGCCTTCGGTCCGAGCGTGCCGGACGGCGTGATCAGCCTCGACGCGATGGCCCTGGAGCGGGGCGTGGTCGAACCGGCGCCGAGCCGCGGCCTCGTCACCTTCGCGGGCGGCGATCCCGGCCGGCCCGTCTACCGCAGCGCCGCGGCGCTCGCGGCGGCGATCGCCGCCCATCTCGACGCGCTGCCCCTGTCCGCGGACGAGCGGATCCTGACGCTCCTGCCCGGCCACGACCTGCGCGGCCTCGTGACCGGCCTCGGCGCCGCCCTAGCGGCGGGCGCCGGCCTGGAGACCGTGCTGCCCTTCGACGAGGCCGGGTTCCGCGCCGCCCTCCTGCGGCCGGTGCCCACCCGGCTCGTGGTCCCGGCCCTGGTCGAATCGGCCATTGCCGCTCTGCCGCTGCCCTGGACCGTCCGCGTCCTCGACGTGGTCCATCGCGCGCCCGCGCGGCTGACCCGGCGGAGCGCCGGGCTCGCGGGCCCGCAGCGCCTCGATTCGCTGGTCCTGGGCGAGGCGCTGGTGCTCACGCGCCCCGGCCTGGAGGACCTCGCCGCGACCCTGGCCCATCCGGAGGACGCGCTCCTGCCGCGCACCCTCCTGGACGTCGGCCACGGGCCCGCGGGCGACCTCGGCTGTCGTGGGCCGGCCTGCGCCGCACAGGCGCTTCCCCGAAGCGGAAACCCGGAGACGGATCCGCGCGCGTGGCGGGATTCGGGCTACCGCCTGCTCCTGTCGGGCGGGACGGCCGTGGCGGTCGCGGCGGTCGCGGCGACCTGAACGGCGGCGCCGCGCCGGTTCATCCGGCGCTCAGGCGGCGCAGATAATCTCGCATCTGCACACGGACCCACGGGATCCGAACCGCCTGTTGGCGGGTTCTGCATCGGATTGTCGTGACGGCTATCTTTCCAAGTCGTCCGGGATGGAGTACCGCTCAAGCTTATGGGTGCGCTGCAACAAGTGCTCGTGGTCGACGACGGCGTACGCGCCGTGGACCGGTCCCTCTCGGGCGAGCTGGCCAGCCTCGGCTATGCGAGCGTGACCGCCTCGATGGAGGCGGCGGACGACGTGCTGGCCGTGATCGCCCGGCCGGCCGCGGTGCTGCTCCAGGCGCCCACCCGCCGCGATCCCGCCTATGCCCGCCGCGCCGCCCGCCTCCGCGGCCATCTCCGCGACCGCGGCATCCCGGTGATCCTCATCAATGATCCGGGCGGGGCCCGGGCGGGCGGCCCGGTGGACCTCGCGACCCGCCTCGGCGCCTACGTGGCCGCCCAGCCGGATCTCTGAAGCCTGAAGGTCCCCGTACCGCCTTGACGGGCGTCCCTGAACCGTCTCGTCCGTGCGCGTGCAGGCGCAGCGATCTCAGGGCCGCGTGCGCCGTCGGGCGCCGAAATGCCCCGGGATTGCGGCGCGCGCGACGACGCCGGCTGTCGCGGCGCCCGCGGTTCAGCGGGCCGCCCGCATCAGCTCCGGGGCGCCGAGCCGGGGCAGCACGCCCTCCCGCATCACGAGCCGGCGCAGCGGTCCGAGCTGCGTCATCGCCAGCAGGCCGAGCCCGCGGAGCGCGTCCACCGGCAGCAGGCCGGTGAGCAGGCTGCGGTTGAGGAGATCCACCGCGGCGGTGCGCGCCGCCGTGTCGACCCGGCGCGCCCGCGCATAGGTGTCGAGCACCGGGCGGCTGCCGGGATCGCGGCGGTCCCGGGCGGCGACCAGCAGGGTATCGCGCAGGGTCGCTGCGTCGCGCAGGCCGAGATTGAGCCCCTGGGCGCCGATGGGTGGGAAGACGTGGGCCGCCTCCCCGATCAGAACCAGCCGATTCGCCACCGGCCGGGTCACCGCGAGGCCGCGCATGGGCACGAGGCCGCGGGGGCCGTCGACCCGCATGGCGCCGAGCATCGCCCGGGCCTGCCGCTCCACGGCTTGGCCCAGAGCGGCGTCGTCGAGGGCTGCGAGACGCCGGGCCGCGCCCTCCCCGGTTACCCAGACCAGACTGGACCGGTGACCGCCCGGCAGCGGCACCAGGGTGAAGGGACCGGACCGGGTGTGGAACTCGGTGGAGACGTCCCGGTGCGGGCGCGCATGGGCCAGGATCGTGGTGATCGCGCTCTGTGGGTAGGTCCAGTCGCGCACGCGGACGCCGCTGGCGGTCCGCAGCGGCGAGCGCGCGCCGTCGGCGGCCACCACCAGCCGGGCCTCGACCGCGGCGCCATCGGCCAGGGCGATGCGTGCCGTCGCTTCGCCGGGCACGGCGCCGGTGGCGTCCGCCTCGACCAGGGTGAGGTTGTCCTGCGCCCGGGCGCGGGCGCGCAGGCTCTCGACCAGCCGGGCGCTCTCGACGTTCCAGCCGAAGGCGTCGAGGCCGATCTCGGCGGCGCGGAAGCGTGCCGGCGGCGGCCGGAACAGGCTGCCGGTGTCGTCGACGATCTGGAGTTCGCAGAGGGGACTCGCGTGCGGCGCCACCGCCTCCCAGGCGCCGAGCGCCTCCAGGAAGCGCACGGACCCATCGAGGAGCGCGACGGTCCGCCCGTCCGCCACGGGGGCGTGGCGGCCGACCAGCGCCGTGGGGATCCCCTCCCGGGCGACCGCCAGCGCCGCGGCGAGACCCGCGGCCCCGGCCCCGACCACGGCGACCTCGAACGGCGTCGCGGCGCCTCCGACCTGGCCCGCTTCGACCTTGGCTCCTTCGGACATGTTGCCCCGCACGCGCTCCACTCGTTCCTGGGTCGGCCGGGCTCCGCGCCCCCCGTCCGGGAGATGGCCGCCGCCACGGTCTCCCGTCGGCGCGGCCCTTGCCCGTATCTGAGCATTCCGCTCTCTCTGCCAAGCCCGATCCGCGCAGGCCACAGCGCCGCACGCCCGGAGATCCGCATGCCGTCGCGATTCGATCCGACCTCCCGCTTCGCCAGCGTGGCGCCGCGCTGCGGCGCCACGCGCCGGATCCCGGAGGCGCGCCGCCACGCCTGCTGCGGCACCGGGCCGATGTCCCTGCCCCTCGTCGCAGGGGGCTACGCGGTGGCGGGATACGGCATCGCGGTGGCGCAGGTGCGCCGGGCCCGGACCGCCCTCTCCGCGATGGCCGAGGTCCGGGCCCTGGCCGCGACGGAGGCCTGGGCGGCAGCCGAGCCCGGCGGTCTCGACCGGGGCGAGACCCTGTCGGCCCACCTCGCGGTCGATCTGCTCCGGGCGGCTGATCGCCGTCAGCCCAGGAACGCCGTCAGCTCCGAGACGACCGCGTCCGGCCGCTCCTCCTGGAGGGTGTGGCCGCAATCCAGCGCCCGGCCCGAGACGGTGGTGGCCTTCTCGCGCCAGGTCGCCAGCACGTCGTAGGTCTGGCCGACGACGCCCTTCGCGCCCCAGAGCGCCAACAGGGGCGCCGCGACGCGCGCCTCCGCATCGGCGGCGTCGTGCTCCAGGTCGATCCCGGCCGCCGCCCGGTAATCCTCGCAGATCGCGTGGCGGCAGGCGGGGTCGGCGTAGCAGCGCAGATACTCGGCGAAGAGGTCCGGCGGGGTGGAGCCGGGCGTCTTGGACTGGCCCTCGACGTGGTGGCGGAGGAAGTATTCCGGATCGGCCCCGATCAGCGTCTCCGGCAGGGGATGGGGCTGGATGAAGAAGAACCACCAGAAGTACCGGGTGGCGAAATCCTTGTCGGTGCGCGCGTACATGGTCGCGGTCGGCGCGATGTCGAACAGGGCGATCCGCTCGACCGCGGCGGGATGGTCCAGGGCGAGGCGGTGTCCGACGCGCCCGCCCCGGTCGTGCCCGACCACGGCGAAGCGGTCGTGGCCGAGCGCCCGCATCACCGCGACCGCGTCGGCCGCCATGGCGCGCTTGGCGTAATTGGTATGCCGGTCCCCGCCCGGGGGCTTCGACGAATCCCCGTAGCCGCGCAGGTCCATCGCCACCACGCTGTGGCGCTCCGCGAGTTGCGGGGCGACGTGGAGCCACGTGGAGAGGGTCTGCGGATGGCCGTGCAGCAGCAGCACCGGCGGGCCCGAGCCGGCCGAGCGGGCATGGATCGTCACGCCCGGTGCGGTCTCGATCCGGTGCCGGTCGAAGCCCGGCAGGAAGTCGCTGGCCATGGGATCGGTCTCTGGGCTCGGTCTTTATCGGCCGCACTGGCGCGCCGGGATGCACCGGATGATAAGGCGCCTCCGGCACCATGTCCGCCGAACCGCCATGACAGATGCACGCGCGACTCAGGACCCGGCCTTGAAGGACCCCGACGCGGCCGAGTCGTCCGAGGGCGAGGTCGCCCGTGCGCGTCCCGCCGCATCGGCCGACGCACCCGCCCTGCGCCCGAGCATTCTCGACGCCCTGTTCGCGCCGGCCCGCGCCCTGCCGGGCATCGGCCCGAAGATGGCGCCCCTCATCGAGAAGCTGCTCGGCACCCCCGAGCGCGAGGCCCGGGTCGTGGACCTGCTGTTCCACCTGCCCCAGGGCGGCGTGGCGCGGAAGCTCATGGGCTCGATCAGCGACGCGCCCGTCGGCGAGCCGGTGACGATCGGCGTCACCGTGGTGGCGCATCGGCCGGCCCAGATCGGTTCGGGCCGGCGCCCGCACCGGGTTCTGGTGGAGGATGCCACCGGCGACATCTCCCTGGTCTTCTTCGGCATGCCCCGCGCCCGGGTGGAGAAGATGCTGCCGCTCGGGGCGCACCGCTACATCACCGGCCGGATCGACCTCTGGGACGGCACCCGCCAGATGGTCCACCCGTCCCGGATCGTGGACGAGGCGGGACTGGCCGAGCTGCCCGCCGTCGAGCCGGTCTACGGCGCCACGGAGGGGCTGACCTCGCGGGCGATCAACAAGCTCGCGGTGGCGGCCCTCGACCGGCTGCCGGTCCTGCCGGAATGGCAGGACCCGGCCTGGCTGGAGAAGAACCGCCTGCCCGCCTTCGCGGATGCGCTCCGCCTCGAGCACCGCCCCGAGGAGGCGCCCCCGAAGGCCGAGGATCCGCTCCAGCCGCCGCCCGCGACGCCGTCCCGGAAGCGGCTGGCCTACGACGAGCTGCTCGCCTCGCAACTGGCCTTGGCCCTCCTGCGCGCCCGCCAGCGACGCAAGGCCGGCCGGGTCAATGCCGGCGACGGCGCCCTGAGCGCCCGCATCGAGGCCGCCCTCCCCTTCGCGCTGACCGGCGCCCAGGCGCGCGCGGTGGCGGAGATCCGCGCCGATCTCGCCGCGCCCCGCCGGATGCTGCGCCTGCTCCAGGGCGATGTCGGCTCCGGCAAGACCGCGGTGGCGCTGCTGGCTATGGCCTCGGCGGTGGAGGCCGGCCGTCAGGCCGCCCTGATGGCCCCCACCGAGATCCTCGCCCGGCAGCATTTCGAGCGGCTCAAGCCCCTGGCCGGCGGTCTGCGCCTGCGCCTGATGACCGGCCGCGACCGGGCCGCGGAGCGAAAGAGCACGCTCGCCGCCCTCGCCGCGGGCGAGATCGACATCCTGGTCGGCACCCATGCCCTGTTCCAGGAGGCGGTCACCTTCCGCGATCTCGGTCTCGCGGTGGTGGACGAGCAGCACCGGTTCGGCGTCCATCAGCGCCTCGCGCTGGGCGCCAAGGGCGAGGCGGTGGACTTCCTGGTCATGACCGCGACGCCGATCCCCCGCACCCTGGCGCTGACCTTCTTCGGCGACATGGACGTCTCGATCCTCGACGAGAAGCCCGCCGGCCGCCAGCCGATCCGCACGATCACCCTGCCCACCGAGCGGATCGACGAGGTGGTGGCCGGCCTCGCCCGGGCCATCGCGGGCGGCGAGCGGGTCTACTGGATCTGCCCGCTGGTGGAGGAATCGGAATTCGTCGACCTTGCCGCCGCGGCCGAGCGCTTCGACGACCTGCGGCAGCATTTCGGCGATGCGGTCGGGCTGATCCACGGCAAGATGCCCGGCCCCGAGAAGGATGCCGCCATGGCCCGGTTCGCCGCCGGAGAGACCAAGCTCCTCGTCTCGACCACCGTGGTGGAGGTGGGCGTCGACGTGCCCGAGGCGACCATCATGGTGATCGAGCACGCGGAGCGGTTCGGGCTGGCGCAGCTGCACCAGCTCCGCGGCCGGGTCGGGCGCGGCTCGAAGGCCTCGTCCTGCCTGCTGCTCTACCGGGGCCCGCTCGGGCAGGTGTCGCGGGCGCGGCTCGAGATGATGCGCGCGACCGAGGACGGGTTCCGCATCGCCGAGGCCGACCTGAAGCTCCGCGGCGAGGGGGAAGTGCTGGGCACCCGGCAATCCGGCATGGCCGCGTTCCGGCTCGCCCGCCTGGAGAGCGATGCCGCCCTGCTGGAAGCCGCCCGCGACGATGCCCGCATGATCGTCGAGCGCGACCCCGGACTGAAGAGCCCCCGCGGGCAGGCGCTGCGGGTGCTGCTCTACCTGTTCGAGCGCGAGGCTGCGATCCGCTTGATCGGCGCCGGATGAACGGTTTCGTTCAGGAACGTCCGGTGTTCCTGAACGGTGGGGGCGGGAATCGCCCTCGCTCGGCCAAGCCGGGAGGCCGATGCCGCAATGTCACAGGCTCTCGGGAAAGGCCAATCTTATCAAGAACTTGTTGGGATTAGACGGAAGCTTGGCCGCGTCTTGGCGGCGGCCCGGCAGGCTCCGGACAGGCCGCGCGATCTTGCATCAGCCATATTCTTCCCTTAACTGGAGATGAACGAATGGCCCGGTAAGCCGGGACATCACGGACGAATCTGGAGGACGGACATGTCGAACGGACTGTTCCAAAACCTGCCGGGCTCCCACGAGATGGCCGGTATCCAAGCCCTGCCGACCGAGCCCTGGCTGCTGCCGATCTCGGATCGCGCCGCCGAGGCGGCCGGCAAGACCGCGGACGAGTTGCAGGCCGCCGTGCGGCGGGCCGCCCGCCCCTTCTGGCTGGCCGCCAACGGGCTGTGCATCGCGCTGGGTCTCGCCCTCACGCTCCAATGCGCCGCCGGCTGGGGGCCGACGCCCCCCCGCAGCGCCGTGACGGTCGCGCAGGCGACCCCGCCGACCATCGCTCCGCAGACGGCTTCGCTGCAGCGCTGAGCCGCCGCGGAACGGACGGGATTTCCAAGGCATTCCAGGCCGGTCCGCACCTGTGCGGGCCGGCCTTTTTCGTCCGCCCTGCAGGCGGCATCGGCCCCGCCTTCAGGGGCTTTGCGAGGGAGACGACGCAATCCGGCGGCGCGTCACGCCGCGCGGGCGGCCGCGACCGGGTCGCCGTGTTGCGCGCGCGGTGACGGGTCGGTCTCGGAGCCGGGCGGGCGCCGCGCCCGAAGCGAGCCTGGCCCGGAAGCGCGGCCTCACGCGTCCTGCGGCTCCCGACGCGACACCGTTCCGCCGGCCTGCTGGGCCGTCCGCAGGGTCGCCGCCATGGCGTTGAGGCGCCCCTGCGGATCCTCGGGCTGGATCACCCCGGCCGACATCACCAGCTTGGCGGCGTCGTCGACGCTGATGGCGAGTTCCACCACCTCGGCGCGGGGCAGGTAGAAGAAGAAGCCCGTGGTCGGATTGGGGGCGCAGGGCAGGAAGACGCCGACGAGTTCGTCGGCGGGGGCGCCCCGGGCGCGCAGCGCGCCCTCGACCTCGTGGCCGGCGGGAGCCGACAGGAAGACCACGGACCATGTGCCCTTCACGGGGAACTCCACCAGCCCCACCGTGCGGAACGACGTGCCGTTGGCCGAGAACAGGGTCTCGAAGATCTGCCGCAGGCCCTTGTAGAGGCCGGAGATCACCGGCGTCCGCGCCAGCAGGACCTCGCCGAACTCGATCACCGAACGGCCGACGAGGTTGGCCGTGAGGAAGCCGAGCAGCGTGACCGCCAGGAACGCGATCACGAGGCCGAGGCCCGGGATCGAGAACGGCAGGTAATGGTCCGGCAGGTAGCTCGCCGGCACCAGCGGCTTCACGAACGAATCGATCAGCGCGATGAACCACCACGTGATGTAGGCGGTGATGGCGAGGGGGCCGGCGACGATGATCCCGGTGAGGAAGTAGGTGCGCAGCCGGCCGCGCGCGCTGACCCGCGTCTTCGGGGCGCCGCCGCCCGCGGCGGCGTCGGGCTCGGGAATCTGGATCGGCGGGGGAATCGGCGGGGGACTCGGCGCCACGGGTGCCCTCTCGGCCGCACCACGCGCGGCGATGAAGCTGCGGGGATCGTCCCCCGGGAGCAGAGGTAGCGGTTGCGCCTGTCCGCCTCAAGGGCGGCCCCCGGTCCCGGCGACCCTCAGGCGTCCGGAGCGGGCTGCCGGACGGCGGGTGCCGGCATCGCGTCCCGGGGAATCACGGCGCCGCGATGCCCGATCACCACCCCGGCGAGGCGATGGGCCTCGCCGGCGGCGGCCTCCGGTGCCAGCCCGGCGATGCGCGCGGCGAGATAGCCGGCCGCGAAACTGTCGCCCGCGGCCGTGGTGTCGACGACCCGCACCGCCGGCCCGGCCGGCACGGCGGTGTCGGCCGTCCCGTGCAGCACCCGGGCGACGGGCCCGGATCCGCTGGAGGCCTTGAGCACGATCTCGGCCCGACCGCGATGGCGCAGCACCTCGTCCGCCCCCGCCGCGCCGAAGAGCCAGTCCAGATCCTCCGCCGAGGCGAAGATCAGGTCGGCCAGCGCCAGGGCCGCGCGGAAGGCCGCCCGGGCCTCGTCGTGGTCGGGCCAGCCGCGGGGCCGGTAATTGGTGTCGAAGGCCACCCGACCGCCTCGGTCCCGCAGGCGCGCCAGCGTCCCGAACAGGGTGGCGCGCCCGGTCTCGCCGTAGAGCGAGAGGCTGATGCCGGACAGGTAGACGAGGTCGTAGCCGGCCAGTGCCGCCTCGGTCTCGGCGGCGCCGGGCTCGGTGAAGAGGTCCCGGGCCGCGGCGCGATCACGCCAGTAGTGGAAGCTGCGCTCGCCCGCGGCATCCGTGCGGATGATGTAGAGCCCCGGCATCCGGCCCGGCAGCCGCCGGACCCGGTCGAGGCCGATGCCCTCGCGGCCCCAGGCTGCCGCCATCGCGTCGCTCCAGGCATCGTCACCCAGCGCCGTCACGTAATCGACCCTGACGCCGAGACGCGCGAGATAGAGCGCGGTGTTCAGCGTGTCGCCGCCGAAACCCTGGACGAGGGTCCCGTCCGGGCGTTCGGACAGCTCGACCATGCACTCGCCGATGCAGGCGACCCTCATGCGGTTCCTCCCGGTGTGCGGCCCACCTCCCCGCATTGTTCGGCCCGACCTGTCAACCGTCCGCCGGCGCGGCCGCACCGGATCCCGGATCCGCGCCCCTCCGTGCGGACCTGCGACCGATTGAACACGCGACCATGGCCGCCGGCGCGAGGTGACGAGAATAAATATTTGCTCCGTAATATTTATGAAATCGTCTTGTGGCCCGGCGTATTAAAATATCTTCTTTATGAATATGGATCGCGATTTATCCAATATTCAATGAATAGCTCGGGGAAATATGGCGTTGTCAAGCCTCTTGTCCGGAATAGATCCAATGTTATCGCGGATGATCATTGTTTTGAAACATGCGTGAGCGAGACACGGTGCCAACTTTTGCGGGTGCGCTGATCGAGAGCCGGTCGCGATGCGGTTCAGGCGGCGCGCCGCGGGGGCGGATGAGGGTTCCGCAGGCGGGATGTCCGTGTTGCGGAGATTGGCAGGCGCAAGCCCGCAGGTCATGGGCTGTATCACGATGATCTGGATCGGATTGGATAGGAATGCTGTATTGTAAAATAAATCTCGCAAAACATTTTACATTATTGCTTGAAAATAGAGCTTAATTATGAATTAATTGCAATAAAAATTCCTTGTTCGGATGTGTGGAACGATGATATGGTCCGCGCGGTGCTGAGATGTTCCATACTGCTTTAAGCGCTCTGACATTTTCTTCGGGAGAGTTCCTGACTCTCACGGAAAGTCGTGGGATGAGCGGTGCGTGGAGCTGGGTCTTCGCGGGTGGGGAGCAGATCTGGTCTCCGGGATTCTACCGGTTGCTCGGTCTGGTGCCGAATGCCGCGAAGGCGCGCTATGACCTGCTGCTCAGCCTGATCCACCCGGAGGATCGGCACCTGATGCCGGCGCTGACCGATATCCGGCAGGGGCATGTCCCGCGCGAGGTCATCGTGCGGGTGATCCGGCCGAACGGCACGGTTCGCACCCTGTCGCTGACGATGGAGATCCGGTTCTCGACGGAGGGGCGCCCCGTCGCCCTCAACGGCACGGCGCTCGACGTGAGCGACCGGGAGCAGCTGGCGCGCCTGCGGCAGGAGGAGCGGCGGCGCCAGGGCGCGCTCTATCTCACGGAGCACATCACGACCTTCTCGATGGGCCTCGATCGCATCCGCGAAATCCCGTTCGCGGTCGCCCAGGTCCACGGCCTCCCCCTCGAGGAGATCTGCGCCGATCCGTATCTCCTGATCGTTCCGGAGGAGCGGAGCGCCTTCCAGGCGGCGGCCGCGGAGCGGATCGAGCGGCGGGCGTTCTTCCAGGGTACGGCCCACGAGCGTCTCGCAAACGGCGAGCTCTGGCATTTCCGGATTCTCACGATGCCGATCTGGGACCTGGACGGGACCTATCTCGGGCGTGGCGGCCTCAAGTACCCTGTCCGCAGCCATGCCCCCGTGCCGGTCGGCGCGCACGAGGGCCTGGAGCACTCCGTCACCGGGCACCATCTGCGCGCCGCCCGGGCCCTGCTCGACTGGTCGATGATGGATCTCGCCCAGGCGAGCGGCCTGTCGCATTCCACGGTGCGGCGCCTGGAGGAGGACAGCGAGCATCGGGGGAGCCGGTCCCGCCTGCACGCGGTCGATGCGTTGCGCCGGGCGGGCGTCCGCTTCGTTCCCATCGATGACGGGACCCTGGCCGTCGCCCGGGTCTGAGCCGCGCCCGCGCGCGGCGGGCCCCCACGGGGCAATCCTGCCGCGCCGGCCCGCAGCCCGGATCCGCGCCCGCCCGTCTCGGCACCCGTCTCGGCGCCCGGATGGGGCGTCGAGGGGCGGTGCGGACCGGGTTTCGCTCAGGCCGCCTTGTGGCCCAGCTGGATCGCCTTGGCGATCTCCGAGCGCTTGGCGGCGTAACCCGGGGCGACCATCGGGTAGTCGGCCGGCAGGCCGTACTTGGCCCGGTAGCGCTCGGGCGTCAGGCCGTGCGCGGTCAGGTGGCGCTTCAGGGTCTTGTAGGACCGGCCGTCGATGAAGCTGATCAGGCCATCCTGCTGGATCGAGGATTCGATCTGTGCGGCGGTCGGGCCGGTCCAGCCCGCACCGGATCCCGAGGCGCTCCCCTGCAGGACCGTTATGGCCGTATGCACCTGATCGATCAGAACCGGCAGGTCCCCCACCCCCACCGCGTTCCGGGACACGTAAGCCGCAACCAGTGAAGCCGTGCACTTGATCAGATCTGTGTTCAGATCTGAGGCCTTTTCGTTCAATTCGATCGTATTCATGTATCCCCCAGTGCGTAGAAACGAAGCTTGAGCATCAGCGCACCGACAAATCCGAACTCTTGATCGTGATTTACCGCCCGATCATGCGCCGAATTGCTTCGAGTCTGCCAAGATTGGCGCGTAACAATACAAAAACTGTGCGATTTGTCTACGGTTTATCTTAAGATGTGCTTTGAACACATTCTGTTCTTGCGAGGCAACATGAGGTTGCCATCTCGGGAGGCTTCGCAAATATTGCGCAGTGGCGGCGTTTGCTGCGGCGGCCTGCGGCCGATGACTGCGAATGGTCGCGCGATGACAGGCTGTCAGCGGCCGAATCAGTCGCGGAGACGTGGGACAATCCGGGATGCCGCCGGGCCGCGGGAGGCGCGGGCGAGGCGGCGGCACGGTCGTCGTCCCGGCCATCCGCGACCCGCGCGGGAGCCCGTGCGAGGCCGCGATTAACAAAGTCCTCAGGCAAGTTGTGGATCGTCGTCTCGATCGTGCGCCTCGCGCGCTCCTCAGACCTCGTGCGTGTCGGGAGCCTCGCTCCGGCCGTGACGGCATGGCGGGATCTGTGCGAGAGGCTCGTTGACGCGCGCTTTCGAGGGCGACCCCTATGTCCGGACCGTGTTCGACCTCCATCCCGCGTGCGCTCTCGGCGCTCGACGCGCCCGGACCGGGCGGCGCGGACGCCGCCGGCGGCCGGATGGCGCCCCTCTGGATGCTCCTCGTCGGGCGGGCCGCGGTCCGCCGCCACTGGCACCTGATCGTCGCCACGGGCCTGCTGTGGTCGTCGCTCGGCATCCTCGTGGCGATCGATTCCCTGGACGGGGCGCTCCACGTTCCGGACCGGTGGTTCGGCCTGATCCTGCTGGCGGAGGGCGTGAGTTCCCTCGCCGCCGGCCTGTCCGCGCTCGGCGCCGCCCGCCGGCTGCGCCTGTTCAAGGGCGTGCTGCTGTCGGTGATGGCGGTGCTGATCATGATGGCCACCCGGCACAGCACCTTCCTGCTCGCCATGATCTTCGGCATCGCCTTCACGGTGGACGGCGTGGTCCGGATCACGATCGCGAGCCTGCTGAAGTTTTCCGGCTGGCGGATGTCGGTGGCCCTGGGCGGCCTCAGCATCGCCTTCGGCCTGTTCCATCTCCAGCCCTGGCCGACCTGGTATGCCGGCACGGTGGGCTACTGCATCGGGATGTTCCTGATCCTGAACGGGGCCAACCTCGCGCTGGCCGGGCTGCGCACCCGGCGCCTGGGCACAGCCGAGCCGGCCGCCTCCGTCGGCAACGCCGAGCCCGGCAGCCTGACGGTCTATGTCTGGACCCCCACCGGGCAGGCGACGACCCCCGCCGGCCAGCGGCTGATCCGGCGCTACGTCGCCTCCGTCGACAAGGCGGGGCGGTTCTCCACCGGCCACGCCGCCCTGCAGCAGGGCGACGACCTCTACATCAGCCACTATCCCGCGGTGGAGATCGACCGTTCGCCTGCCAACCTGCGATCGAGCCTGCGGGCCGGCCCCGAGAACGACGTGCCCGGACGCTTTCTGCCCTCCCACGAGGCGGAGGTGGCGGATTGGTGCCCGGCGACGGTGGCGGTGACGCTCAACGGCATCGACGCCGCCCGGTTGCGGGCGTTCTGGGCGTACTACAGCGCCGACACCACCTACAATTTCATCAGTCGCAACTGCTCCACCACGGTGGCCCAGGCCTTGGACATCGCGGTCGAGGGCGCGTTCAGCCGCGGCGGTCATCCCTGGCGGCAGCTCGCCGCGGCGCTGACCACGCCGGAATTCTGGGCGGCGGCCTTCCTGCGCAACGGGGCGCGGTCGATGACCTGGACCCCGGGCCTCGTGCTCGACTACACGCGGGCTCTCAGCGCCCTCGTCGATCCGGCCTCGCCGGTCCCGTCGATCGCGTGGCGGCGGGTCGGATGGCGGCTCCTGCGCAACTGGCGGGCACGGGGTCTGACGCCGCTGAGCCCGCTCACCCAGCAATCCTCCGTGCGGGGGGGCGGACCGACCGAGGCCTGACCGGGCCTCGACCGGAGCCTTGTTGGCCGAAGCCTTCTCGGTGGAAGCCTTCTCGGTCTAAGCCTTGGCCGCGGCGCCCCGCTCAGGGTTCCTTGCGTGAAGCGGGGGGGCGACCGGCGGCGAGATCGGCCGCGATGGTCTGCATCACCGCGAGCGTGTCGATCTCGTCCTGCTCGGCGCCGTGATCGCTGAGCTTGACGATCACCGTGCCGGTCTCGCGGTTCACGTAGATGTACTGGCCGTAGACGCCGATCGCCGAGATGTCGTCGTCCTCGCCCCCCGGGGCGTGCCACCACTGGGCCGAGTACTGCCAGCCGTCGACGTCGCGCCGGGCCGGCGTCATGATCCGCTCGATCCAGCGGGCCGGGACGATGCGGTTGGCGTTCAGCCGGCCCTGGTCGGCCACCAGCAGGCCGAGGCGGGCGAAGTCGCGGGCCGTCGCGTTGATGCAGCAGAACGCCTTCTCGACGCCGCCGGGCCGGTCGAGGTTCCAGGTGGCGTCGGCCTGGGCGCCCATCGGCTTCCAGATCCGCTCCGAGAGGATGTCGGCCAGGGGCTTGCCCTCGACCCGGGCGAGGATCAGGCCGAGCAGCTCTGTGTCGATGCTGCGGTAGCGGCCCTTGCTTCCGGGCTTGAACGCCAGATGCGCGTTGTCGCGCACGAAGGCCGTGATGTCGCGCGTCAGGTACATCCCCGCGGTACCGGTCAGGGGATGCCGGGGATCGTAGTTCTCCGGCACCGCGATCCCGCTCGCCATGTCGAGGAGGTTGCGCACGGTGATCTGACCGAACACCGCGCCGTTCTTCAATTCGGGCAGGAGGGCGGAGACCCGGTCGGTCTCGGCGAGCTGACCCCGCGCCACCGCGGCGCCGACCAGCAGCGAGACGATGGACTTCGCCACCGACCACGAGGGAAACAGCGTCTCCGGTCCGGTTCCCGCGCGCTGCCATTCGTGGATCAGCACCCCGTCCTGCACCACCAGGAAGGCGTTGGTGTGGGTCGCCGCCAGCACATCCATCAGCGGGACGGTCTTCCCCTTCCAGGGGACGCGGTCGAGGATCGGGCGCGGCCGGGCCGGCAGATCGCTCGCCCGCGCGGGGGCCTGGACGATCCGGCTCGGGAACCACGTGCCCACCGACGACGGCTCGATGACCGCGAGGGCCGTCAGGGTGACGGGGTCGGGGACGTTGATCAGCGCGGCGGCGGTCCAGGCGCAACCCAGAACGGCGGCGCCGCCCGCCGCCGCGATCACGCCCCAGCGGCGGCCCCGGCGCGTGCGGGCCGGAGAGTCCGGGATCGCCAAGGACGCGGTCATGCTGGGTCTGTGTCGCTCTGGATCGTCGCTGTCGCGCGGCCGCCATCGCGGCGGTGGGCCGGCGCGCAGCCACCATGCGCAGGAGGGCTTAACGAAAGCCCCAATCGGCCCACGCCCGGCCGCAGAACCGGGCGCGGTGCGCCTGGCTCAGCGCCCGCGAAGGTCCGGGACGCTGGTTCGGAAATGTTCATGGATCTGTGGCCTTGTGTCGGGCGGCGGCCGCCGATGTCCTGCGGCCGATTCGAAGCAGACTTGGGCCGGCCCTGCGCTCCTCCGTCTGCTCGGGCGTCCGATTCCAAACAGGTTCTACACGCCTCGACCGCCCGATTCACGCAGCCCGTGCAGCCCGAAAGTTCGCCGTGCCATGAATCCGTTCCTGATCCTCGGGCTCGCCATCGGCGCTGAGGTCACCGCCACCCTGGCGCTGAAGGCCGCCGAAGGCTTCACGCGTCCGGGACCGACGGTGATCGTGGCCCTCGGATACGGGACCGCCCTGTGGCTGATGTCGACCAGCATGGACCTGCTGCCGATCGGCGTCGTCTACGCGATCTGGTCGGGGATCGGCATGATCGGCGCGGCGCTCGGCGGCGCGTGGCTGTACGGCGAGGCGATCAACCCGACGATGCTGGCGGGCATCGCGGTGATCGCCGTGGGCGTGACCATCCTGGCCGCCGGCCAGGGCCAGCACTGAGGCCCGGGTTCAGGGCCGGCCCCGAGGCGGGAACGCCCTCGCCACATCCTCGCCGCGAACGTGCCGTCAAGCTTGGCCTTCGCCCGGTCGGAGCGGAACACCGCCCGACGCGGCAGGCTGGGGGGAGCACGGAGCGCACATGCATGCAGGGTAGCGAGAGGACGAAGGTCGGTCCTGCACTGATTGTCCTGGCGGTAGCCGGGGGCCTGGGGGCCTGCAACACCGCTTCGCCGGTTCTCACGACAGGGTCGATCCCCGACCGCAAGCCGCCGATGGTCGTCAGCGATGCCGAGCGCGATTGTCTCGGCCGCGCCATGTATTTCGAATCGAACCGGAGCGACAGCGACGGGCTGGTCGCCGTCGGGACGGTGGTCATGAACCGGCTCGAGAATGCGGTCTTCCCGGGGGGCATCTGCGCGGTTGTCGGCCAGCCGGGACAGTTCGCGCCGGGCGTGCTCACCAAGCCGATGCAGGAGAAGGACCTGCTGAAGGTTGCCGATGCCGCCGATGCCGTCCTGGCCGGCGAGCGCCACCCGAAGGTCGGGAAGGCGATGTATTTCCACACCGCCGGCCACCGGTTCCCCTACACCAACATGCACTACGTGGCCGTCGCCGGGGGCAATGCCTTCTACGAGAAGCGCGACAAGCGCATGGCAAAGCAGGACAAGCCGGATCCGCAGGACAAGCCGGCCGCACCGGCGGCGCCCGCCCTCCCCGCGACGGTCCTGACCTTCGCGGCCGTACCCGCGCCCCCGTCCGCGAGCCATTGACAGCGCACGCGCGACCCGGCCGCCGCAGCCTCTGAAGGCGGCTGCGCGGCCGGGCTTCGATCAGCCGGCCGCCGCGTCCGTCGCGCCGGTCGCGCGCAGGTTCCGGGCCTCCTGACGAGCGGCCGCCAGGACCCGTTGCCGGCTCCGCGGCTCCCGCAAGGCATGCCACAGGCGGAGCAGCTCCAGGGTCGGCATCGGGTCGCAGTCCGATCCGGACGCGCCTCCGGCTTCGGAGCCGGATTCCTGGAAGAAGATCTCGACCGGACTTTCGAGTGCCTCGGCCAATCTCCTCAGCAGAACGTCGGCTTGGCCGGGCGGGATCATGGGGCCTCCTGTTTCTGCGCGGGCGATCGAACTCGATCCATACCTTTAAGTTGTATGCTCGGCATTCAACCAGGTTACCGCCCCGCCATGTCCGACGAAGACGGTTTTGACCGCATGGTGGAGACGGCCATCGCGGCCCATCAACTCCTGGCCCTACACGGCACGTCGACGATGCAGCTCCTGTCCCGGCTGCTGCTGATGGAAATCGGCACGGAGATCGCGGCGCGGCGCGATGCCGAAGCGGCCGCCAACGACAATCCAGATGTCCCGGAGGCGTAGAACCCGTTTCGCCGGCCGCGGAAGCCGGGTGGCCGTCCTCGGCGAGACCGGCTTGACCCGTAATCACGCGCGCCGTGAAATGGAACGAGCGGGCAAATCTGTTGATCGGCCTCTCCGCCCGAGCAGGCGGCATTTACACCGACGGGTAAAGGCCTAGCTTGTGGGTAGAAACTACCCACGAATCACGGATCCCTCGCCGATGATCGCGAAACGGGTAGCGCTCGCCGGTGCGCTTCTCCTGCTGAGCATCACGCCGTCCGCCTCCCAGCTGCGCCGTCCGATGACGTGTACGGAGGAGGCGTCCGTCGGTCTCGATGCCGCCACGCCGGAGGGGGCGAAGCCGCAGCCCCAGAAGGCCCGGACGTTCTCGCTGGTCACCAGCGGCGGCCTGCTGACCGTGATCTCGGCAGGACGCTCCGACTATTACGAGTGTCAGACCGCCTCGCCGCGTCTGAATGAGCGCACGCCGCGCAACGCGATCAAATGCCAGAACGGCGTCTATTTCCTGCTGATCGACCTGAACAAGCTGAACTTCGTCGAGGCGCAGCTCAATCCCGAGGAGCGCAATGCGATCAAGGTCAGCTACGGGAGCTGTCGAATCCTGTAGCGACGGAGCGGGATCGTCCGTCGGCGCGGCGACGGCCGGACTAATCCATACGGATCAGGACATAGGCGGCGGCGGCGACGGCCGCGAGAGTGAGGGCCACCAGCAGGGCCATCTTCCCGGATGGTGCTTCCGGCGGCTCTGGGGCGTCGGTCATGCGGCTCCTCCAGGCCGGTGAACGGACGATGACCGCCGTCCTGCCCGGTGATCGTCAGGTGTCGGGTGGCCTCTGGCGAAAGACCCCGGTTCTTCCCTTGGTTCCATGGACGCTTCCGGACTGCCTTCCGGCTCTCACTGGCAGAAGCGCGTGGCGGCGGGCGTCCACTGGCCGAAACCCGTCACCACCATGTTCGCCACGACCCGGCAGATATAGATCTTCTGCGCCGCGTTGTTGTGCGGGCCGGCATGATAGCGCGCCACGGCCATCGTCCAGCTGCCTTCCCGCTTCTTCAGGTCCCGGAGGAATTGCGTCGCGTAGTCCACGTTCGCGTGCGGGTCGATCATGGCCTCGACCGAGCCGAACTTGCCGCCGTGATAATGGTGATTGATCTGCATGCAGCCGAGATCGATCAGGCGCGCGCCCCGGCGGCGCGCCTCGGTGAAGTGGGCGAGCACGTCCTGGGGCCCGGTCGCGAAATAGGCCGTTCCTTCGATGTTCATGGCATAGGGCTGGAGCGAGCCGCGTTTGCCCGTCTCCGTGAGGCCGACGGCGTAGAGGACGCCGAGAGGCACGCCGTAACGGGCCGAGGCGCGGCCCATCTCGGCCTCACACACGTTTGCGGCGGCCGGAACCGCGCTACAGATAAATGCCGCCGTCGCGAGGACGTATCGTCTCATCGATCCGCTCTCCGTCGCGCCGGCCGGTGGCCGAACGATGCGCCGCCTGTCGTTGCCCATCCTCCCGGTGACCCGGTCGAGCCCCCCCGTTTGCGAAGGAGGACTGACCCTGCGACGGAGCACCTTCGGCAAAGCCTCCCGCATCGGCCGGTCGCGCTTGAGCGACGGTGACATCGGCTTGGTGGTGCGCCTGCTTGAGGAGGTCCGTGAGGATGGCCGCATCCCGCTGCAGGAGCGCGGCGGTTTCCGGCCGCGAGGCGCGCAGGTGCGTCTCGAGCTGGCCATTCGCCAGTCGCAGCTCCACGGTGACGGTTCCCAGCTCTTCCGGCCTCAGCTGGATCCTGAGCACCCGCAGCGGTCCGTCGGGCGCGGTCCCGGTCGCCGGGTCGGCGTGATTGCCGACCGCATCCGGACGGGCCGGCACCGCACGCGCGATCTCATCCTCGATGGCAGCGGCGATCATCGGCAGGGTGATGGCGGGCAGGCCCGTCTCTGTCCCGACGCTGTCCCTGGGGGCCGGGACGGAACTGCCGGCCCGGCTCTGATGGCCTGCGGCCGCGAGGATCGTACGGGCGATTCCGGGGACCGCATGGCTATCCGCAGGCACGCTCAGGTCGGACGTGCCGGGCGGGGCGATGGCCGCGCGCACCGCCGTGTCTGCGGGATCCTGGGGCGCGAGACCGGTCGCGGCCCGAAGCGTCCGCGCCGTGGTGGCGATGATGTCGCCCAGTCCCGGCCGGGCGAGGTTCTGTCCGGCCACAAAGGGAGCCCCGGAGGCCGCCGGCGCAGCTTCGGCGGGCATCGCCGTGTCTGCCGGACCCTGGGGCGCGAGACCGGTCGCGGCCTGAAGCGTCCGCGCCGCGGTGGCGATGACGTCGCTCAGTCCCGTCCGGGCGGGGTTCTGTCCAGCCACGGTTGGTGCCCCGGAGGCCGCTGGCGCAGCTTCGGCGGCCCCGGACTCGGGTAGCGCTGCCGGGGGTAGCACGGGTTTGAAATGGACCGCGCGGTCGAGCACCGTGACGTCCGGCTTGGGTCCTGATCCGGCGAGCAGCCCCTGCGCGGATCCTGCTCCGCGCACCAGCGCGGGTGCAGAACGGGCTGCGGCGTCGGGGGCTGTCGTGCGCGGCCCCGGAGAGCCGCCGGTCGCGGGGGCGTCGGAGGCGGCCGCCGGATGGGCGGTGTTCAGGACGTTGGCCAGCACCGTCGCGGCGGCGCTTGCCGGATCGGCGGGGGACAGCGCGGGTGTCACGCTCGCCTCGTCGGGGCGGCCCTTCGCGACAGGTCCCCGCGGCTCCGCGGCATCATCCCGGTCCTCGTCGGACGAGGGCGTGGAGGGGGGCTCCGCGATCTCGCGCAGGACATCCCCGAAGGCGCCGGGCCGGCCCCTGTCCGGCGGGGTCCGGAGGTCGGTCTCCGGATGGGACCGCGCCATCTCGCGATCGGACTTCGGCGCGGGTCTCTGAACCGTGGCGGCGATCAGGGTCACGGAGTTGCCTTCTGGAGGAGCAGATCGATCTGGTCGATCGTGGCTTGGGCCTTGGGAATCAGTCTGGCCGCGCCATCGGTGGAATCCGCCGCGGCCTGCGCCTGTCGCGATGGCGCCGTGTCGGAAACCGGCCCCACGCGCGTGCCGACGAGACCGCGCCCGATCTCCTCGGCCGTCGCAAGCGCCGTCTTGAGGAGGGGGATGTCGCGGGCGGGAAGCTTGGATCGGTCGAGGGCCTGCAAGGTCCGCAGCCCGGGCTCGAAGGTCGCCAGGTCCACGATCTCGGCCGCCGCCCGGTAAAGGCGTCCCTGGGCCGCCTCCGGACTCTCGGGCCCGCAGAGCGCCAGGGCCTTGTCGGCGGCCAGGCGCGCCGAGGCCGTCTTGCCCTCCTGGATCGCCGTACGGGCGATCAGCAGGTACAGATCGCGCCGGCTCCCGGCAGCCAGTTCGTTGACGATCCTGTTGAGGGCCCCGAAGCGCGCCTCGTCCCGGCCGACATCGAACTGAGTCAACTGGTAGGCGAGGCGCTGCCTGAAATTGCCAGCGTAGACCGAATGCGGAAAGCGGCGCAGATACTGAATCGCCAGGGCTTCGAACCTGTGCAGATCGCCGATCTGCCCGAGGGCGAAGACCTCGCGGCGCAGGGCTCCTTCCTCGCTGAGGGTCCCCGGCAGCAGCAGCCGCACGCGATCGAGCAGGGCGATCGCCCGGACCGGATTCTCGGTCACGATGAGCGAGGCCTGCGCGAGGCCGACCGCACCGGCGAGCGTCGGCGGCAGACCCGCCGTGTCGAAATCCCTGAGGAGGCGGTTCGCGTCCGCATCCCGCCCCTCGATAAAGGCTAGAGCGCCGCGGGCCAGCGTCGCCTCCCGGTCGCCCAGCCCGTCCAGCGCAGTCAGGCGACGCAGGATCGCCGGCCCCCCGCCGCTCAGGGAGAAGACGATGGCGGCTCTGACATGATGCCCGTCGGCCCAGACTTCCGGTGCCGCAGCGAGAAGATCCGCGTTGATCCGGGCGATCAGCCGCGGCTGACCCTCATGGGCGGCGACCGAGCCGGACGCGACCCGGTCCTGCAGCAATTGCAGTGTCCGCACCGCGGCAACGGGACCGGCCCTCAAGCCCTGGGAGTCCAGGGCCGCCGGTGCCGGCACGGACTCCGGAAGCGCGGGACGGTCCGCCTGCGGAACCGCCGTGGGCGCCGGTTCCGCGACGGCTGGATCCACGAGCCCTGTGACGAGCGCACCGAGGGCACCCAGCAGGATCCGCCTCATCCCGGAATTCCTTGGAGAAGGATCTCGATCCGCCGGTTCTCCGGCGCCTTGGGATCTGGCGCGTTGCGCGGCATCCGGTCGGCCGCCCCCTCAACGCGCCAGATCCGCGCCTCCTCGATGCCCGCTCGGATGAGCATGTAGGACGCCATGTGGGCGCGCGCCGTCGAGAGCCGCCAATTGTCGTAGACGTCCGAGCGGAACGGCCGACTGTCGGTATGGCCGCGGATGATGAGCCGGCCCGGGCGCGAGGCCAGCGCCTTCGCGAGGCGCTCCATGGCCCGCACCATCTCGGGACGGGGCTCGGCCGAGCCCACCGCGAACATGCTGAAATTCAGGTCGTCCGTCACGTTGATCAAGAGCCCCTCCGACGTCCCCTGAACCTCGATGCGGGGACCGGGCGCGGAGGGCGGGAAGATCTTGGCGATCTCCGCTTGCAGCGCGGCCTGGGCCGCAGCGGTCGCCGCCGGGATCGGGGCCGACCCCGCGATGGGAGCCTCCGCCGCCTTGGCGCCGGTGTCCCTGATCTCCGCCACCTTGTTTGCCGTCGCCGTGTGTCCTGTGGCCGTCTGTCCTGCTGCCTTGGCCTCGGGGGCCTTCGCCTCCGCCGCTTGGCGATCTTGGCGATCGGACACCGGCGGTTCAGCCTCCATGCTGCCCGCGTCTCCGGCTCCGCGCGCATCGGGCCTGGCCTGGGCCGGCGGGGGTGTGATCCCGGTTGGGGCGGGCCGGTCGGTCTTCGCCGGCGACAGGGTGGTCACCTGCCAGTACAGCGGATCGAACGGATCCCGGGCCACGTCGCCCCCCCGCCGACCCGCTTCGCCGAGATCGCCGATCGTGGTGCTCTGGGGCTTGTCCGGATCGGACTCGGTCGCGAGGTGCGCCAGGACGGAATAGGGATCCTGGAACAGTTCCCGCTCCCGCCCCGCCGATCCGGGCGGCAGGGTGCCGGATCTGTCCCGCGTGCCGGCGGCGGCCGCCGTGTCGCTCGCCTTGTTTCCCTCCTTCGAATCCGTCGAACCCGGCTGAGGATCGCTGAGCCCCTTCCGAAGCGGGAGAGGCTGGGAAAGGCTGATCGGATTGAAGTAATTCGCTATGCTGGTCTTGGTCTCATCGCTCGTGACCCTGGTCAGCCACAAGACCAAGAACAGCGCCATCAGCGTCGTCATAAAGTCGGCAAATGCGATCTTCCAGACGCCGCCATGATGTTCGTTGTCGTCCTGCGGGGGCCGGCGGACGATAATGATCTCGGGGTGATCGTTGGCCATGCTCAGCGGTCCTCGATGAGGGCGGCGATACGGTCACCCCATGCCTGGAGCCGGGTCTCAATGACCGTCCAGTTCGTCTGAATGCGCAGGTCAGGTCTGCTGTCCGGCGACAAGGCGAGTCGGCCAGGCGGCAGATTCAGGCGCTGGGCCAGCGCCTCCACGAGATCCGGCGGGCCGCTCAGGGTGAGCGTGCCCGTCTGACTGTCTGCCACTAGAGTCGACACGGTCGCCTGCAACTCACGGATCGCCTCCTGCTGCAGGGCTTCCGCCAAGAAGGGCTGGAGGACCCGCGTCAGGCTCCCGGCCAGACGGGCTTCCAGCATCTGAACCTGCTCGGCGAAGCCCTTCGCCAGGACAGCGGCTTCCGTTTCGACCCAGCGCTGCCGTGTCTCCGCCAGGGTGGTAGCCGCCGCGGCGCGTTCCGCCGCCGCGGCGGCCTCAGCCGCCCGAGCGGCCAGCGCCTCGCCCTCTCGGCGGCCTTCCGCGCGCGCCTCAGCCGCGATGGCATCGGCGTCCTGCGGGGGGGCGGTCGCGTCGGCCGGATCCCGTTTGGCGATCAGGGCCGCAAGGGTGGGGGACGATCGCTGACCCGCATCCGAAAATACGGTCCAGATCGGAGGTGCATCCACCATTACGCGGCCTCGTCGCGCGTGAGCCATTGTTTCAGGATGTTGGCGACCTGCTCCTCGTCGAGTTCCACCAGCTGCTCGAGCTTGCGGATCGGCGAGCGCGCGACGTGCTCATTCAAATCCTCGATCAGGCTGGGATCCGAGGATGCCCCGACCTGCTCCGCTTGCGGCACGCCGAGCGCCGCCGCGAGGTCCATTGGGGCGACGGTGAGTTCGGTTCCGACCTCCGAGGGGCGGGCGAGGATGGCATTGACCGCTGGACGCAAGCCGAACCAGATGAGCAGGCATCCGACAATCAGGATCGTGGCCGCGTTGATCAGGGTTCCGGACTGCCGCATCAGGACGTCGCCGACACCCAGGGCCGGCGTGGGGGCGAGAGGCTGACCTTCGTCGATGAAACTGACGGCCGCCACCTTGATCTGGTCGCCCCGGCCCTTGTTGAAGCCGGCCGCTGACGCGACCAGTTGCTCGATCTCTGAAATCTGCGGCTCCAGATCGACCTTGGCCCCGTCTTTGACGCTGCCCGCGAGCGCCTCGAGGCGGGACCGGTTCACCAGAACGGCGACGGACAGGTTCTTCACGGAATAGCCGTCGCTGACGGTCTGGACCGTCTTCGAGGAGATCTCGAAGTTGGACAATTCCTCGCGGCGCTGGCTTTCGGAGCTCGACGCATCGGTCCCCTCGGAACGGACGCGCTGATCGGGCAGGTTCTGCTGAGCGGTGGTCGGCTTCTGGGGGGCGCGGTTCTGCGAACTCTCCGATTCCTTGATTGTCCGCAGCGAGCGCTCGACCTTCTGGTCAGGATTGAAGATTGTCTCGTCCGTTTTGGTCTTGTCCGTGTTGAGCCGGGCAACAACGCTGATTTCGAAATTGTTTGGCCCCAGATAAGGGGTAAGCGTGCGGCGGACGTTGTCCTGGATCTCCCGGGTGACGGTTTGCTCGAGGCTCGTCAGGCGGCCGGCCGGCGCCGTGGTGGCATCGTCGCCGGCGAGCAGGACCGTCCCATCGGTATTCAGCACGGTCACCTTTTCGGGCTTCATGCCGGGAATGGCGGCGGCGACGAGCTGCCGGATCGCCGGGGCGGTCGAGGCATCGTTGGCGGGCTCGGTGCGCACGACCACTGAGGCCGAGGCGGGCTGCTGCTCGCGGCGGAACGAGCCGGGATCGGGCATCACGATATGGACCCGGGCTGCCTTGACGCCCTTGAGCGTCTGGATGGTGCGGGCGATCTCGCCCTCCAGGGCCCGGACCCGGGTGATGTCCTGCATGAACGAGGTCAGGCCCAGCGAGCCCAGGTCGTTGAACAGTTCGTAGCCGGCCTTGCCGCTCTGGGGCAGGCCCTTCTCGGCCAGGAGCATGCGGGCCTGCGCGGTCTGCCCGTAGCTGACCAGAACCGATGTGCCGTCCGCACTGACGTCGAAGGGAATCCCGGCGTCCTTGAGCGCCACGCCCATGCGACTCACGTCGTCACGGCTCAAGCCGGAATAGAGGGTCTCCCGGAGCGGGCGGCTCAGGTAATAGGCCCCCAGGCCTATGGCGAGGAACACGGTCAGTCCCACCAGTCCGAGGGCGATCAAGCGCCGGGGCCCGAGCTCCAGGATATTGTTCCACAGCTTCTCAATGTGTTCGCGACCGGGCATCGGCAGGACTCGGTATCCACCACAGTGGCTCTGCCTCCGCATGGCGGATCAACCTTGCGCGAAGGTGGCGTAACGCGCGGCTTTGGCAAAAGAAAAAGCCGCGCATCCGAAGATGCGCGGCCTGAATCAGATCGGCGATCTGGTCGTGATATTGATCAGGTGGGCCGGATCAGTTCCGGAACAGGCTGAGGATCTGCTGCGTGTTCTGGTTGGCGATCGTGAGCGACTGGATACCGAGCTGCTGCTGGACCTGAAGGGCCTTCAGCTTCGTCGACTCTTCTTCCATGTTGCCGTCCACCAGGATGCCGATGGAGGTGTCGTTGGCCTTGGACAGCACTTCCGTGTAGTTCTGGAACGACTGCATCTGCGACTTGAGCGCACCGAGGTTGGCCGCCACTTCGGTCATCGCGGAGGAGATCCGGTCGACCATCGAGATGTAGGCGTTGATCTTCGACAGGTCGTTCGGAAGGACCGTCGAGATGTCCATCGTGTCGAATTTCAGGTTGTAGGCCTTGAGGAAGCCGTTGTTGTCCGCGCCGAGCACGGAGTATTCCTTGTTGAGGATGCCGCCGGTGCCATCCTTGCCCACCTTGGCTTTTCCGTTCTCCGTCGTCCGATCGCCCTCGAATTTCGCCTTGGCGGTATCGTAAGCGCCCTTCGCGGTCGTGTAGGCGGTCACGTCCGCGGTGGTCTTGCCGCTGCTGGTGTAGGCCGCGTAGGCGGCGTCGTACGTGGCTTGCGCCGTCGTCCAGGCCGCCAGCGGCGTGGTCGAGGCGCTCGTGCCGGCGGTCCCGTTGGCCGTGCTCTTATCGTACAGCTTGAGCCTGTTCGTGTCGATGTCGGTCGTCGTCAGGATCGGCTGGCCCAGCACCCGGGTGAAGCCCGAGACGACCTTCCGGATCGGCGAGTAGGTGGGCTGGCTCGAGTCGACCGACAGCCAGGCTTCGCCGGCCTGCGACGCATCCGCAGCATAGGCGCGGAAGCGGGAGAGGGTCGCGTTGAGATCGTCCTGGATCAGCATGCGGTCGACGCCGACGCCCGACGCCGTGGTCAGCTTCCTTTTGACCTCCTTGAGCTCGTCGACCATCGTGTTGAGGGCCTGGTACGTGATGTTGACGACGCCCAGGCCCTGGCCGATCGAGTCCTTCACGGCGCCGAGCGAGGCGTTGTCCTGGCGGATCTGCGTGGCGATCGCCCAGTAGGCGGCGTTGTCCGAGGCGCCAGCGATCTTCAGGCCCGTCGAGATGACGTCGTTGGTCTTGTCCAGGTTCTGGCCGATGAGCTTCAGCGTCAGCTGCGCCGTCATCGCGGCGTTGTTCGTAAACAGGCTCGACATAACGATGTCCCTTGGAAGACGTTGTTTCTGGGACATGCCGGATTCTCGCCGGCATAGCAGGGCGGCTTCATGCCTTTGAGATCGACCATCCGGTCCAGATCTCAACCTGCTATCAATGCTGTACAGAGCGGATCGTAAACTTTGCGTCCGACCGATCCATTTGCAGCCTGGATGTGATGGACTGGCTGTCTTCTCAAGTCAACGTCAAAATCGATCCGTCGTGGAAAAATTTATGACGACTCGACCTTAGAATTGTTTCGGGTCTGATTAGAAGTACGATTTCACAAGACCGCTGATCAGCATGTTCCATCCGTCGATCAGTACGAAGAACAGGATCTTGAAAGGCAGCGAAATCACCGTCGGCGGCAGCATCATCATACCCATGGACATGACCAGCACCGCGATGACCATGTCGATGACGAGGAAGGGAAGCGCGATCAGGAAGCCGATCTCGAAACCGCGCCGCAGCTCGGAGATCATGAAGGCCGGGATCAGGATCCTCAGGTCGGATCTGCCGCCATCCGGCGCCTTGGACGCATTGGCCGCGGCCATCTCCGCGAAGGTGTCGAGATCCTTCGGTCGGACATGGGCCAGCATGAAGTCCCGGAACGGCGCGGTCACCTTGGCGAAGGCTTCCTCCTCGCTGATCCTGTTCTCGGTGAGCGGGCGGACGCCGTCCTGCCAGGCACGATCGAAGGTCGGCCCCATGACATAGAAGGTCATGAACAGCGACAGGCTGATCAGCACGAGATTCGCCGGGGCGCTCTGGAGGCCCAGCCCCGAGCGGAGGAACGAGAGTGCGACGACGAATCGGGTGAAGCTCGTCACCATGACAAGGAGACCCGGCGCGATCGACAGGACGGTCATCAGCGCGATGAGCTGGATCATCCGCCCGCTGATCGAGCCGTTTCCTGGGGGCAGAACCTGGTCGAGGCTGAAATTCTGCGCGTGCGCCGCCGTGGCGACAAGGAGGAGCGAGCTCGCGATCCAGACGCGACGCAGCATGGTGTGACTGATCCTGATGATTGTCGGCCGGGGTCGAAGAGGTGGCCGACGGAGCGCCCTACTGGACGACGAGTGTTTCGATGAAGAAGTCTTGGACTTGGCCATTGCTTCGGATCTGGACGCGTTCGGTCAGATCCTCGCGCAAGTGGCTCAGGCCGCTCGGTCCCTCGATCTGCGCGACGGTCAGGGTGCGCAGGTAGCCGACGATGTCCTGGCGGATCTCCGCGGCGATCGCCTTGGGGTTGCCGAGGGCCCCACCCTTGACGACGATGGACGATTCCAGACGGACCCAGACATCGCCGGGGCCGGCGAGGTTCGTCACCACGGTGCCGAGACTCGCGACAGTCGCGTTCGCATCGTAGGGGGCCACCCGCTGGACGCGCTCCTCCTCAGCCTTCTTCCGCTCGTCGACGGCCTTCTCGATCCGTGTGGCCATGTAGAGGCCGCTCGCTCCCCCGACCCCGACCGCCAGGACCGTGAGCATCGCGAGGAGGAGCAGCCAGCGGAGCTTGGAGCGGCGGGATGCGGAATCGGAAGCCATGGATCTCGCCAGCCTCGGGTTCAGAACGGCGTGGCCAGGTCGTAGACCTGCTGGACGACGGCGGGCTGCTGCACCTCCATCAGGCGCCCCCGACCGCCGTAGGAGACGCGCGCCTCCGCGATCTTGTCGTAGTCGATCGTGTTCCGGCGCGAGATGTCGCGCGGACGGACAATGCCGGCGATGTTCAGGACACGGACCTCGTAATTGACCCGCACTTCCTGCGAGCCGCTGATCAGCAGGTTGCCGTTGGGAAACAGATGCGTGACGACGGCCGCCACGGAGAGCCGGAGCTGCTCTTTGCGGTCGATGGTGCCCTGCCCCTTCGTCGAGGAATTGCCATTGACCTCGTAATGGTTCTTCGACTCCGGCGTGAGACCGAACAGGTCGAACTGGAGATCCAGGCTCGACTTGGCGCGCGAATCGCGCGACCGGTCGGTGGCATTGTCGAACTGGGCCTTGTCGTTCATCGCGATGAGAACGGTCAGCACGTCGCCGACATTCTTGGCGCGCGGATCCTGAAACAGGTCCGCGCTCTGCTGAGCCCAGGTCGAATGGTACCCCTGACCCTGCGTCGCCACGTAGAGCGGCGGCACGCTGTCGTGGTTCGGATCGATGCCGAGGCCCACCGGGCTCAGGGCCGGCGCGCGGCCGATCTCTTGGATGGGCGTCGCGCAAGCCCCGAGGGCCGTGAGCGCCGCGATGGCGGCCAAGCGCTTCATCCTGATGTCTCGCTGTCCTGCGGATGGCGGTCCCCCTCGTCCATACGCGGCTGGGGCTGCGCCTTGACGGCCTCGCCGGGCCTCTGGGGCGTCGGCTTCTTCGGCGGGGTGTTCATGATGACGTTGGCCAGGCGCGCGGCCCGACCCGGTTCCATCTCGTTCAGGATCGCGCTGGCGATGCGCGCGTCGAGCCGAGTCAGGATCGCGGCTGCCGCCTCGCTGTCCATGGCAGTCAGCTGCTGTGCCGCTGCCTCGGGCCGCATCCGGGCGTAGATCGCCGTGACGCTCTCGTCCGCCTTGGCGAGGAAGGCTTGCCGGCGCTTCAGCCATTCCTCGTACTCGGCACGCTTGGCCTCGAGCTGGCTGATCCGGTTCTCGATATCCTTGGACAGCGCGGTGAGCGCCTCCTTCTGCCAAGCGAAGCGGGCATCGGCGGCGGCGTTCGCGATGCCGGCGCAGTACTGCGCGGGACGGGACTCCTCAGTCTTGCCCGGCTCGCCCGGCTTCTGCTGGGCGGCCGCCTGCGTTGCCGACAGCGCGACGGCTGAGGTCAGGAAAAGGCCGCGCCAGCTCCGTACGGAGTCCAGGCCGATGCGGCGCATGCGGATTGGACCGGTCATTGGATCACCAGCTCCGCCTGAAGGGCCCCCGCCGTCTTCACGGCCTGGAGGATGGCGATCACGTCCGTCGGCTTCATCCCGACATTGTTCAGGCCCCGGATCAGGGTCTGCAGGTCGGGCCCCGAGACGATCGCGAGGCGTGCCATCCGCTCGCCCGCCTCGATGTCGGTCCGCGGCACGACGGTCGTCTGCCCGTCGGAGAACGGAGCGGGCTGGGACACCTGCGGGGTCTCGGTGATGCGCACGGTGAGGTCGCCGTGCGTCACCGCCACGGTGGAGACCTGGACGTTCCGGCCGATCACGACGGTGCCGGTCCGCTGGTCGATCACCACCTTCGCGGGAATATCCGGCTGGACCTGCAATTCGCCGATCTCGGCCATGAATCGGGTCCGACCCACATGGCCGGGCCGGGACAGGACGACGGTTCGGTAGTCGCGCGGGCTCGCAGCACGCTTCCCGTACTTCTGGAGCGTGTAGGCGTTGATGGCGTCGGAGATCAGGACGGCCGTGCGGAAATCCGGGTTCTTCAGTTCGAGCGCCATGCCCGGCAACTCGTTGAACGTGCCGGCGACGGCGCGCTCCACCAGCGCGCCGTTGGGGATCCGGGCGGCCGTCGCCACCCCGGAGACCAGGGACTCCGCCTGCCCGGTGGCGCTGAACCCGGAGACGACGAGGGCG
Source organism: Methylobacterium sp. UNCCL125 (assembly GCF_900116795.1). Classification (NCBI taxonomy): domain Bacteria; kingdom Pseudomonadati; phylum Pseudomonadota; class Alphaproteobacteria; order Hyphomicrobiales; family Methylobacteriaceae; genus Methylobacterium; species Methylobacterium sp. UNCCL125. The sequence goes on from NZ_FPBW01000002.1 coordinate 133,673, forward strand.
CCCTGGGCGACCGCATAGACTTGCCCGTCTCCGCCCGAGAGCGGTGTCATCAGCAGGGTGCCGCCGCGCAGGGAGGTGGCGTCGCCCATGGAGTTCACGGAGACGTCGACGCGCGAGCCCGGCTCCACGTAGGCCGGAAGGTTGGCGGTGACCATGACCGCCGCGACGTTGCGGGTTCGCAGCCGCTGGTCGCGCACGTTGATGCCCAGGCGATCGAGCATCGATTGCAGGGATTGTTCCGTGAACTGCGCGTTGCGCAGGGTATCGCCGGTGCTCTGCAGGCCGGTGACGAGCCCGTAGCCGACGATCTGATTGTCGCGCACGCCCTGGAGCGACGCGATGTCCTTGATCCGCGTCGCCGCTGCAGGCGCCGGCCAGAGAGCGAGGGCGGTCAGGAGAAGGGACAGCAGCCGGCGCATCACGGCTGCCCCGTCCGGACGTGGCCATCGGGCTGGACGATGCCCTGGACGACCCGTCCCGTCGCCAAGTTCCGCACGCTGACCGCCTCGTTCACGGCGGCGTTCGCCAGGGCCTGGCCGACGGTGGTGATCACCACCCCGTGCTCCTCGAAGACGATCACGGTCGGGGTGCCCCGGGTCACGAGCTTTGCCTCTTCGAGGGCGGTCGACGGGATCGTCTCGCCGGGCAGGAGGGTCCGCCGGGCGATCCGTCCGACCGCATGCGCCACCGAGTCGACGACCGGCAGACGCGGCCGGTAGCTTTCCGGATAGGCCTGCTCGCGCAGCATCGTCGGCTTGATCACGTCGCCCGCGTAGATCGTGGCGACCGGCACCGGCAGGACCTGTTCCGCGGCGACGGCCGGCACGGACGCGAGGCCGAGCGTGCAGGCCGCGCCCAGCGCTATCCGTGCCACGATCCCGACGGGGCGAGCTGCATGGGCCATGGTTTTAGCGGATGCCCTTCGAGATCGTGCCGGCCATCTCGTCCGCGGCCTGGATCACCTTCGAGTTCATCTCGAAGGCCCGCTGCGCCGAGATCAGACTGGTGATCTCCCGGACCGGGTCGACGTTGGAGGTCTCCAGATAGCCCTGGTGGATCTTGCCGAAGCCGGGATCGCCGGCGAATCCGGTGACCGGAAGTCCCGAGGCAGCGGTCTCGCGGTACAGGCCGTTGCCCAGGGGCTCGAGCCCGGCATCGTTGGTGAAGTTGGCGATCTGGAGCTGGCCGATCGTCTGCGGCAATTGCTGTCCGTCGACCTTGACCATCACTTGGCCGGTCTCGTTGATCACCACGTCGACGGCGTTCTGCGGGATGATGATCGCCGGATCGACGCTGTAGCCCTCCGCGGTGACCAGGCGCCCGTCGGCGTTCTTGTTGAAGGAGCCGGCGCGGGTGTAGTTGATCTCGCCGTTGGGCATCGTCACCTGGAACCAGCCCCGGCCGTTGAGCGCGAGATCGAGGGGATTGGTCGTGTTGTTGAGCGGGCCCTGCCGGTGCAGGTTCCGGATCGCGGTGTTGCGCACGCCGAGGCCGAGCATGGCGCCTTCGGGGATCGCCGACTCGCCGGCCTGGATCGGGACGCCCGCCGGCCGTTCGGCCTGATAGATGAGGTCCTTGAATTCCGCGCGGGCCGCCTTGAACGCTGTCGTGTTCAGGTTCGCGATGTTGTTGGCGATGACTTCCACGTTCAATTGCTGGGCATTCATGCCCGTGGCCGCGATGGCGAGCGCTCTCATGACCGGATCCTTGCGCGGGAGGAATGGGTGACGGTGTTCGGGTAGGGGCCGAGCGCCGCCCCGGGGCGGCGCCGTCGTGGCGGGCGGACGCGTCAGATCGCCATGCGGACGATTTCCAGGTAGGCGGCGACGACCTTGTCCCGGATGGCGACCGCCGTCTGGAGGGTCTGCTCGGCGGACATCACCGCCTCCACCACGGCCTGGGTGGATGTCTTGCCCTGAATCCCGGAGATGGCGGCCGCCTCGCCGGTCTTCACCGTGTCGCGCATCTGACCCGCGATCTGGGTCAGGAGGTCGCCGAAATTCGATGCGGGTCCCGCAGGGGCCGCCTGCCGGATCCCGGGCGTCGTGAGGCCGAGGTCGGCCGCGCCGAAGACGGCGTTCGTGTCGGTGACGCTTGTGAAGGCGGCGAGGGACTGGATCATCACGGCCTCAGGAGTTCGATGATGCTGGCGATCATCGAGCGGGTCTGCTTGATCATCTGAAGGTTGGCCTCGTAGGAGCGGTTGGCCTCCCCCATGTCGGCCATCTCAATCAGCATGTTCACGTTCGGCAGCTTGACGTTCCCGTTCGCGTCTGCCGCCGGGTTCCCGGGATCGTACTCGACCCGGAACGGCGCCGTGTCCTGCCCGACCTGTCGGACCGCGACGGCCGCCGTCCCAGAGGCCCGGTCGAGGGCCGTCCGGAACGTGATCGTCTTGCGCGTATAGGGATCGGCTCCCGCGGTGAGGCCCGTGGATTGCGCGTTCGCGATGTTCTCCGAGATGACGCGCATGCGCTCGGACTGCGCTTCCATGCCGGAGCCGGCGATCCGCGATGAGGCGGCGAGCGGATCGATCATTGGCCGGCCTTCACGCTCAGGGCCAGCATCCGGTTGAACGCCTTCACCACGCCGCTGTTGAGGGCTTGGTCGCGGCTGACTTCGCCGGACTTCATCATCTGTTCCTCGATGCTGACCGAGTTGCCGGAATGGACGACGTCCCAGCCGGCCGATGACGTCGCGCGCGCCGGTCGCGTGCCGGCACCGTTGACCTCAAGGTGGCCCGTATGGGTCGCCGCCATCGTCAGAGCCGTCTTGTCCATCAGGTCCCGGAACGGGGTCAGGTCCCGGGCGCGATAGCCAGGCGTGTTGGCATTCGCGATATTGCCAGCGATCACGGCTTGGCGTGCCGCAAGATGTTGCAGCTGACGGGATGCGATGTTGAACAGAAAGATCGGGTTCATGACCTGTCGGCTTTCTGACGGGATAAGTCAGGAGGCGGGAAAATCCCGCTGGCGAAGGGCGTATCCTGGGCCGCAACGTTCGTTGTACGGCGAAACATTGTTCTGCAGGCGGATCTTTCCTCGATCTGTCTTGTCCGAAGCTTGTGGCGGCCTCCCGCCGCGCTCTCGGGGGGGCGCGTGTCCGGTCCGGCCGTTCCGCGGGTTGATCCCCGTGCGGTCTGGGAGGCGCGGAGCCGGCGTCCGGCACGCCCAGGCTGCGGCCGGATCATCTCCGCGCTGCTTCTCATGCCGGACATGCGGGCCACCGGACGATGGACGTCCGGCCGCCTGTCCGCGACGGGCCGGCCAGGAGACCGGCCCTTGTGATGAGCGGATTCCCGCAGAACTCGGATAGAGAGGTCAATTTACAAAGGCGTACCCGAGATAACGCCGAACTTCGATAGGATCGAAACTCAGCTTTTGCCGAAGTTTCTTGCGAAGTTTACTGATGTGACCCTCGATCACGCTTTCGTCCACGTCGCTCGTGAAGGCGCCGTAGACCGCATTGAACACCTGCTCCTTGGTCATCCGGCGCCCGCGATTGCGGACCAGAAATTCGAGGATCTGGCGTTCGCGGCGCGGCAGGGGCATTTTTTCCCCATCGACGTCGGGGTCGCGGCCGTCGAAGTACACCCTCAGCCGCGCGGTCCGGTCCGCCACGACGCTGTCGCTGGCCCTCTCGCGCTGCGAGCGCCGCCATACGGCCTCGGTCCGGGCGAGGATCTCGCGGACATGGACCGGTTTGCGGACGACGTCGTCGATGCCGGCCCTGAACAGATCCAGCGTCTCGGTCAGGCAGCGGGTCTCGATCATCGCGATGATGGGTGCGCGGGACCGCTTCTGAATCATCTCCGGCAGATCGGGCCGCTGCTCACAATTGCCCAGGAGGAAGCCCTGGACGGCGTCCAGATCCGTCTCGGGGGCGGACTGAATCCAGCCTTCAAAATCATCGGCCACTAATCCAACCGATGTCACGCCCTCGCGATTGAAGTTGGCCACGTAACCATCGGTAACCATCGGCCGCTCATCGACAATGACGTACATTGCCATAAGTCTCCGTCGACATTCTTGCGTGAAAGATCAAAAATTGTCTTTTCTTCGTCTTTGATTCCCTGATTTTCTCAATGGATCAAACGTGAGACAGCGTCAACATCTTGTTATGAGATTCTATCAAAGAAAATTCGTAGAGAATTGTAGCGAAAATTGAGGCGCGATATCCAAGAATAAAGGAATCATCGCAAAGTTTATCGAATTTTATGGCGTTTGCGGAATGGTGCGTCCCATATTGCGGGATCCGCCAAGATGATCGCACGCGCCCAGCGACGCTTCGATCCTGCGAGATCTGCCTGAGCCGATGTCCGAACGACACACCTTCACGCCCGACTCGGCGCGACCGGACGCGGGCGCTGCACAGGCGCCCGATGCGAGCCATGCGGTTGGCAACAGGAATCGCTGGTCGCGGGTCGTCTTCGCGTTCGAGCGTTTGATCGGCGACCGCTGGTATGAGTTCAACGCATACATGATCTGCGCTGCTGCCGAGGGATGTCCGGGCGTCCGGGACTTCGCGGCGATCGGTGTCGCATTCCGCGCGCAGGATCAGTCCGAGATCGATTTCGGCCGCATCCCGGGATTGGCGCGGACCTCGATCGACGCGCACGGAGACTGGATCGCCGGACCGATGTCGGAGGGCGGCGCGGGGTCGATCGGCGCTCCCATCCGCTGCCGCTTCTATCTCCCGGCGCCCGCCTCCCAAGTCGGCGTGACCATCAGGAGCTGGCGCAACACGCACCCGTTCCGGATCGTGCAGCCGGAGATCCGGCAGGCCGTTCCGGACGCGGCCCACCCTGAGGACGGGGGCCCCGAATCGGCGCGGGGCTGGTTCGGCCAGGACAGCCGGATCGTCCTCGGTCCCCGGCCCGCCTGGTTGCGGCACGGGCTGGTTCCCGGGCGTGCCCTCGTGTTCAAGGGGCAGGTCATCGCGCAGGGCCAGTCGGACGGTGCCCTGGCTCAGGTGTCCTTCCGCGACGCGCGGGGCAACCCGATCCCGCCGCCCTACCCCGGTACCCTGGCCACCCTGTCGATCCCCGCCTTCCTCGACATCCCGGTCCACCGGGAGGCCTACCGCTTCACCCTGAAGGTCTCGCCGCCCCCCCAGGCGGCGACGGTGGAGATCGGCTTCGCCACCTGGGATCCGGATGCGCGCCTTGCACTGGCCGCCGCACCGGACGTGTTCCTGGACGACGAGTTGCGCTTGGCCAATCTTGCGGAGGAAGCCGGCCCGGACGCCGAAGCCGTCCTGGCGCATCTGCTCGGCCGCCTCGGCGCCCCGCGGCCAACCCAGGGCGCCGCCGCGGGGTCGATCCTGCCCTATCTCGACCCCGCCCTTCTGGAGGAAGCGCCGTCGCCGTTGCGCAGCGTCGCGCTCCTGCGGGACGGGCCGGACGCCGCGGCCTGGGCTGACGGTTCCGTCAGTCTCGCGTCTTGCCCGGCCTGGGCGCTCCCGGAGGTGCCGGACTGGGGGAGCGATCCGTTCCGGTCGCATGCGTGGCGCCTTGCGTTCCAGTCCCTCTCCTGGACCTGTGCGGCCGCTGGAAATCCTGAGCGCGCGGTTCGGGACCGGGCGGTCGCTGTCGCCCTGGCCTGGTCCCGCGCGAATCCCTGGGGCCGGCCGGCCGACACGCTGAGCCTGCATCCCGCCTGCATGGCGATGCGCCTGGAGGCGATGCTGTGCCTGCTGGGCGCTGCGATGCGGGATGGCGATGCGGCGGACCGTTCTGCCGTCGAGCGTCTGGGTGCCGAGATCGTCCGGCATGCCGCGGCCCTGGCGGAGATCTTGGCCCAGCACACGGTGGCGGGGTCGTTGCTGGAGGCGCAGGTGGCGGCGTCCCTGATGGCGGCCGGCGTCACCCTGCCGGCCTTTCCGATGGCGCGGCACTGGACTGACCTCGCGATGATCGCCCTGCGCAGCGGCTTCGAGGCGATGATCGATCCAGAGGGGGCGGTCACGGAGCCATCCTACCACCGCAGACTCGAGATCCTCACGCTCGCCCTGGTCCTGATGCCGGTCCTGAAGGGCCGGCCGGATCTGGCCCCCCTGGCGGATATCCTCGACCTCCGCCTCGCGAGGGCCTGGGGCGGGCTGATCGCGCTGCTCGAGCCGGACGGCGCCCTGCCGCCTTTCGACGATGCGCCTGGGCATACGGACCGGTATCGCTGGATGGGGCGCGTTGCGGCCGCCCATCGTCACCCCTGGATGACCGGTCCGGCGGTGGGGCCGACGAGCGGCGGATGGCCCCTCCCCGGCGCCCCGATTCCGTCCGGAACCATTCTCCTGCGCCGGACGGACGCCGCCGCAGGCTGGTCCGCCTTCACGGCGGATTTCTCCGAGCAGATCCACCCGCAGGATCACCGGGACTGCACCTCCTTCACGTTCGCCACGGGCGGTCTGCGGTGGATCACGGAACGGGGCGGCTCGCAGGCCGAGCCCTTCGGTCCGCGCGGCCTGCATCCGGCGGCGGCGCGCGCCCACAACATCGCCATCCCGGAGGGCCGCGAGCCGGGTGCGGGCGTCGGAACGGCCCGGGCGACCCTCACCCTCGGCGAGGCCGCCGTGCATCTCATCGAGACGAGCGTCCACGGGCCGGACTACCGCCATGTCCGGGCCTTCGTGCTGCTGAACGACCTCGCCGGGATGGCCGTCTTCGACCGGTTCCTGACGGGCGACCGTCCCCTCTCGGTCGAAGGGTTCCTGCACTTCGACCCCAGCGTGGTGGTCGCCCTGGATCCATCGCATCGGATCTTCGGCCTTCGGGGCGAGCGACGGCTGCACATCGTACCCCACGGCCTCGCCGGCCGGATCGACGATATCGGGGTGCATCGCCCATGGGCGGAACCGCCGGCGCCGGTTCCGCATCCGCGCGCGCATCACCGGGCCCGGCCCGGTCCCTGCCTCCGCTACACGCTATCGGGCGTGCGATGCGTGGCCGGCGGCCTTCTCATCGCCGGCGCCTCGGCCGGCATCGCGCGGCTGATGCGCGCCGTCGAGGCGGCGGGGCTCCGGCGTCGCCTCACGGAATGAGGATCGTGCGCCGGCAGGGCCGGGTCCGTCCCCGGGTCCCTGCGGTCGCCCGAGGCGTCCTGACAGGTGGGTTCGGCCGGCTCCCCGACGCCGATGCCCGCGGCATCCCGACGAAGCGCCCCCTCGGCCCGGGACGGAGGCGTCGAACGGACCTTCGGGATCCGTCGTAGGCTCGCAAGAGCCGGATGCAGGCGGCTGCCGAGGCGCGCGGCCGTGCCGTCGCCCGCCGCATCGCGCCAGGACAGGGTCGTGCGCTGCCGCGCGCGCTCCCCTCGATCGATCGAGTCCCGGGCGTGCGGTGGCGGCCGCGGTTCTTCGGACCGGGCCTCCGCAAGCCGATCAGGAGGACGGCGGCCCGGCCGGCGAGCCCGAAGACGGGCGCGGCGAACAGCCCGCCCTCTGCCCCGCGTGAAACGCCCATGGCCGCAGCGGGGTCGAGCGGCTCCGGCGCGCTTCATGCCGGTACGGGCGGAGGCCCCACGCTGCGAGAAAACCGCCGGCCGCCTCACCGGCTTCCGCCGCCTCGCCGCGGCTTGCGGCTGAATCCCGTGACGCCGGGCCTCAGCTCCGGATGTCCTTCTTGGTGATGAAGTTGAAGTTCTCAACCATCACATCCTTGACGATCTCGGAGCCAAGACGCTCGTTGACACGTCGTTTGATCTCGTCCAGGCGCCTGTTGATGTCGTACTTCTTGAGATTGCGGAAATCGAGGTCGCCGTCGCTGTAGATCTGGCGGAACGACTCGTCCATCACGAACGGCTCCGGGGTCACGCCCAGGCCCTTGATCAGGTGCGAGTCGGCCGTGAAGATGATCGTGGCCAGGATGTAGCCCTGGACGTTCCCATCCGCGATGATCGGAATGTTGAGGGGGCGCAGCTTCTGATAGGTCAGCCCCTCCAGATACTCCTCGGCTTTGGGTTTCGGCAAAGCCGGCATCCAGGAGATCACCGCGTAGCTGGACAGCACCGTGATGGCGCAGATCCACAATCCGGTGATGACGATGCGAGTCACGCGGTCACTCCTGGTAGCGCAGGACGGCCGAGTAGGTGCCGTCGGATTCCGCGCTCTGGATCATGGTGGAGACGAGATCCGAGACCTCCTGCATGGCACGCAAGTGGATGCCCAGGAGTTCGTGGTTGCGTCGCAGCTTGGCGCGGACCCGCTCCAGCCCCTCGATCTCGGGCGGGCTCAGCCGGTCCGCGCTGATCGTCCGTCCGAGACGAGCCAGTTCTACGAGGCTCTGACTCTTGCGACGGTTGAAATCGTCCTGATCCCGCAGGTCGTGCACCGTCAGAGAGGTGGTCTCGGCGTCGATGGTCGCTTCGAGGCGGGCCAGGGATGATAGCAGCATGATCCGTGTCCGGGGTGTCGGTGGGGCGGAGCGGGGTTGCGTCAGACCGCCGGGATCCGGGACGCGGGGGCCGGGGCTCTGGTGTCCGGGTGTGACGCCTCGATCATCCGGGCGATGCCGATGCCGCCGGCCTTGGCCAGCTGGGCGCCGAGCTGCTCGGCCAGCATCGACTTCCAGATCGCCCCGGCATTGCCCTTGCCGTAGACCGCCGATGCGCCCTGCGGGAGCATCGATTCGACGAAGGTCTGAAGGACGAAGGCCTCGAATTGCTGGGCGGGGGTTCCCTTCGTCCGGGGCGACGGCAGGGTTGCGGCCGTGCGGAACCGCGTCAGCACGGAATCGGCGCTCGGCTGCGGCGCTACGGCGAACCCGGTCCGGTTGCCCGAGGCCGTTCCCAGGGCGTCCGCGAAGGTTCCGGGCGCGCCTTGGGTGAGCTTGGTGACCGCGGCCTGATAGCGGGCGGGATCCGCCGCGCGCGCAACGTCGAGGACGATATCGGAGGGAGGCTGGACGCTCACGGCGTACTCGTATCCGGATTGTTGCGATCGCGACGAGCCCAGCCGTCAAGGCCGGACACATCCGCCGGGCCCACGGGAGACCTTGGCTCGTCCTGCAGGTTAACCGGCTTGGCTGACCGGAGGCTTGCCTCCTTGGTGAGGCCGAGATGGTCGAGCCGCTCCGCCCAATCCCGCTTCTCCGCGTGCTGGCGCTGGGCGGTCTCCAGGCGTCCGACCCACAGCTCGGTCCGCTTGTGCTGCGTGGAGCGTTCCATCAGCCTCAGTGCAGAGATGTCGCGTTCCGCGCGCAGCTCCTGGGCCTCAACCGCCAGGCGCCTCAGCCGCCCGACCGCCGTGGCGCGCAGCGGCTCGTGAAACGCAGACGCTTCGTTGAGGGCGCGAATCAGATCCGCCTGGGCCATGTCGGCCGCCTGAACCCGGCGGTCCAGGGCGGCAAGGTCCCGCTCGGCGAGCTGGTGCATGCGGTCCTGCAGGCGCAGCAGCCGCATCGCCCGGCTCAGGCGTGTCCGCATGTCAGCCTCTCTTCAGCCAATGCCCGTACTCGAGGGCGAACTGCCCGAGCAGATCCGTGGACAGGACCATCAGCAGCAGGAGGCCGCCGAACAGGATGAACGGTGTCGCGATGAAGAACACCGGAATCTGTGGTGTGAGCTTGTTGGCGAGCCCCAGGGCGAGATTGACCAGCAGGGAGTAAATGATGAACGGGCTCGTCACACGAACGGCCATGACGAAGGCCGCCGTGATCCGGTCGACGTAGCCGGCCAGCATGGGCCGCGCGCCGAACGGGTTCCCGGCCGGGATGCGGTCGTAGGAGGCGACCAATCCGCGGAACAGTTCCCAGTGCAGGTCCATGCTGAACACCAGCACCGTCGCCGCCATCATGATCAGCGAGCCGGCGAGGGAGGCCGCCTCGTGTTCGGCGACGGGATTCCCCGGGATGCCTCCCAGACCGATCATCGTCGCCAGGGCGCTGCCCATGGTTTCGAGCGCGAAATAGAAGGATCGGCCGAAGAAGCCGATGGCGAGCCCGGTGAGCGTCTCGCATCCGACCCACCAGAGAATGTCGGCCGGCCCTGCACCCCTCAGGCCCAAACCGAGTTTCGGCAGAAGCATGGGGGCCACCGCCAAGGTCACGGTCAGGGCGATGAACAGGCGGATGTGCGGGGCCACCCGCGCACTGGACAGGCCCGGCGCCACCAGCAGGCACCCGCCGACACGGCAGAAGATCACGAAGACGCCGAGGATCGTATCCGGGATCATCGGGGGTCAGGAGATCGTGCCGAGGGACTTGATCTCAACGCCGCGGGCGATCTCGACATGCGACAGCACGGGGACCGTCGGAAACAGGCGCTCGATGATCATCCGCACGTAGCTGCGCACCTCCGGCGCCGTGACCAGGGCGAATTTGTGCGACGTCTTCAAATGGGCGCGGATGGCCTCGGAGGCCTCGACGCCGAATTGCTCGATCAGCCGCGGATCGAGATCGACCTCGACCACATCGCCCTTGGCGTCGCGCTTGAGGCCTTGATGGAAGGTGAGATCCCAGCGGCTGCCGAGTCGCAGGACGTTGAGGGCGCCGTTCTCGGCAAGATCGCCGCAGATCTGCTGCGCGATCCGCAGCCGGACATGCTCGGCGATCTGCTCCGCCCGGCGGGCATGGGGGACGATCTCGGCGATGGCCTCGATGATCAGGTGCAGGTTCCGGATCGAGACCCGCTCGGCGAGGAGCAGCTTGAGCACGGCCTGCAGGCCTGAGTACGATATTTGCGACGGACAGATGTCGTCGACCAGCCGCTTGTATTCCGAATCGAGCCGCTCGATCAGCATCCTCAAGTCTTTGTAGGAAAGGAGCTGGGGCAGGTTGTTGCGGATCACCTCGCTGACATGGGTCAGCATCACGGAGTGCCAGTCGATCGGACTGAAGCCCTCGCGCCGGGCCTCCTGGGCGTAGGCATCCGGAACCCAGACGGCCCGCATGCCGAAGGCCGGCTCGCGCACCTCCTCGCCGGCGATGCTGGGCAGCGGACCGTCACCTACGACGATCATGGTCTCGCCGGGGCGCATCTGCTGGGCGGCGATGACGGTTCCGTGGATCGCGATCTCATAGCTCTTGCTCGGGACCGTCAGGGATTCGACCAGCTTGATGTCCGGAACCACGAATCCGTATTGCTGCGCGAACTTCCGGCGCATCCGGCCGACCCGGTGGGCCAGTTCGTTCTGCGCGCCCTGCATCTGCACCGCGAGGTGCTTGCCCAGCCGCAACTCGATCTCGGCGGTTTTCAGCGAGTCCTTCACGGCCTCGCTCTCCTGGTGCTCCAGGAGACGCTGCTGCTCCTTGGCCTTCACCGCGGCATCGACCTTCGATTGCGCCTCCGCGAGGCGGCGCGGGATCAGATAGGCGATGGTGCCCATCAAGACGCTCAGGACGGCGAAGGGCAGGAACGGCATCCCGGGCAGGATCGCGAAGACCAGCATCAGACCCGAGGCGACGAACAGCGCCCGCGGATAGGCGCCGAGCTGGCCGAGGACGGCCTGCTCGGCGGTTCCGCGCGTCCCCCCCTTGGACACGAGAAGGCCCGCGGCCAGGGACACGATGAGGGCCGGAATCTGCGAGACGAGTCCGTCACCGACCGAGAGCTTGGTGAAGACGTCGGCGGCCTTGCCCAGCGGCAGGCTGTGACGGGTGACGCCGATGATGATGCCGCCGAAGATGTTGACCGCGATGACGATCAGGCTGGCGATGGCTTCGCCGCGCACGAACTTCGAGGCGCCGTCCATGGATCCGAAGAACGCGCTCTCCTCCTCCAGCTCGCGCCGACGCCGCTGCGCCTCCTTGTCGTCGATGAGGCCGGCTGAGAGATCGGCGTCGATCGCCATCTGCTTGCCGGGGATCGCGTCCAGGGTGAAGCGTGCGCCGACCTCCGCGATGCGTGTGGCGCCCTTGGTGATCACGAGGAAGTTGACCGTGATCAGAATGGCGAACACCACGAGCCCGATCACGAAGTCGCCGCTCATCACGAACTGCGAGAAGCCCTGGATGACGTGGCCGGCCGCGTCGACGCCCGCATCCCCGTTGGACAGGATCAGCCGCGTCGTCGCGATCCCGAGGGCCAGACGCAGCAGCGTCGCGATCAGCAGGATCGTGGGAAAGGACGAGAATTCCAGCGGTTTGTGGATCCAGAGCGCGACCATGAGGATCAGCACCGAGATGGCGATGGAGAGCGCCAGCCCGATATCGATCAGCACGGCCGGAACGGGTAGGAACAGGATCGCGAGGATCGCGATGATGCCGATCGCGAACCAGACATCCCGCCGGATTCGTCTGTCCGGCGCGAGCGCTTGTACGGCCGATGCCACGCTCTCACCCCCTCGTGTCGTGATGGGACTTCTGGATCATCAAGCTTGCGCCTGCATGGCGTCGGTCCGCGCACCCGGCTCCGATGCCCGGGCGGCGCGCCTTGCGCGCCGCCGCGTCCGACATGCCGCGCGCAGACCCCCCTCCGCCTTCGACGCCGCTCATTCCGACACCGCGCGGAAGCCCGTCACGATCCGGCCGTAGACCATCTCGGTGAAGGCGTAGATCTGGCCGCCCACGAAGGAGCCGCTGACGATCATCACCAGCAGGACGACCACGATCTTCGGGACGAAGGTGAGGGTGACCTCCTGAATCTGGGTCAGCGCCTGGAACAGGGCGATCAGGATCCCCACCACCATGGCGGCCCCGACCGCCGGCCCCGAGGCGACGATGATCGTCCAGATGGCGGCGCGGACGAGTTCAAGGGCGTCGATCTCGTTCATGGGGCCGGACGGGGATTCTCACAGGGGCATTCGAGAGAGGAGGACGTTCACCGGAAACCGTCTGGCCGGCAGACGGGCTCGACTCGGTCTGATGGGGTGAGTGCGGTCTGCGCCGACGGTCCGGCGTCATCGCCTCCGCGAGCCCTTGCGGATGTCGGATCGGAGGCCTGCCGGGATCGCAGCGGCCCGCGCGCCCCATCGATTCCCGTCCAAGCCGCGCCCTGCTGGGCCGCGGCTGGCGGTTCAGGCCGGCGTGTCGACTGCGATCGCCGCGGACGTTGCGATGACGCGGATGCCGGCTCGTCGAACGATCGCGCATGCCGTGGCATTACGGCCGCCGACCGGCTGCCGTCAGGCCGGGGACGGTTCTAGGACACGGTCAGTCCGGATTCGTAGGGGACATCCTGGCCGCTATCGAGATGTACGATCAGGCCGTCCTTCGTCACCCGCGCGGACGTGACTGTTCCCGTGACCGATCCGTCCGCAGAGGTGACGGTGTGCCCGATGAGATTGCTGGCCTGGGACAGACTCGAGGAGGTGAGCAAGGCGTCGAGCTTGCTATTCATGTTCACGCTCTGCTCAACCTGCGAGAATGTCGCGAGCTGGCCCATGTAATCGGTCGATTTCATCGGCGCCGTGGGATCCTGGTTCTTCATCTGCGCCATGAGGAGCCTGAGGAAGGTGTCGTAGTTCAGAGTCGACGGCTTCGCGGCCGGGGCCGTTCGGGCCGCGACATTCGCGGTTGACGGGTTCGTAGATTGGGTTGCCGGTATGGACATGGCTCGACCTCCGTCTGGTTTCGGCGCCTATTCCCTGACGGTTCGTCAGGCGACCTGATGAGTGAGACTGTTCGAGTTCGGTCGAGATGGCGCGTCTTCCGGTTCGAAGACTCCGCGCAGCATCCGCAGGACCTCGAACGGCCGACCCCTGTTGAGGAGGTCGCGCGCCGCTGCGAGCGCCGCAACGACGGCGCGATCAGGAGTCTGAGCCAGGATCGTCTGCTCGACTTTATCGTAAGCCTGTCGGACTTGGCCGGCATTGCTGGGATCGATCAACATGGCCTGGGCGATGAAGTAGAGCTGGCGCAGCGGCGTCTTCGCCTGCTCGACCTGCAGCACATGGGCTTCGAGAAGAAAGGTCGCGTCGTTGAGCAGCTCGATCGTGACCTTGCGGTCCACTCTGAGAACGGCCCCGTTGATGAAGATGCGCTCCTGGCCTCGCAGGCTGAGATTGATCGAGCGGCTCATTGGAGACCATCGCGGATCAGCGTATTGACGTAGATGAGAGCCTCGAACCCCGTCGCATCGCCGCGGAGGATCTGGTCGGTCTGGCTCAAGTTCCACAATCCGATGGAGATCAGGTCCGCCCGTAATTGCGCCGGCAGCGCGTTCTCGGGATTGGCGAGATCATCGATGAGCATGCTCCAGAGGCGCTGCAGGAAGCTGATGGCCTCCTGACGCAGTTCCGCCGATGCAGGGGCGGCCTCGGCCTCCTTCATCAGAGCGATGGCCCGATCGAAGGCCGCCCGTTCCCGCTCCCGGGCGAGGGTGGGTGAATCGTCCAAGACTTCCGTGTAGGCTTCCGCGTAGGACGCGCCGTACATTGCCGATCTGCCTATCGAATTGAAGCGTTGCCGCAGTGATGTGCCGTCGCTTGGCGTGTCGCCCGGCGGTCAAAACCGTATCCGAAACTGTCAGACGTAATCGATCAGACTGATCCGTCTCATCTCGCTCGTCAGACTGTACGAGACCTGAAGGTCGGCTTTCAGGTTTTCCTGGCGTGTCCTGAGTTCTGCGAGATCGACGCTCTCGAGATTGCTGTATCCGAGGGTCAGGAACTTTATCTTGGAATCGAGCAGGTTGTCGGCGGCTTTCATTCTGGATTGAACGATGCCGACGCTGGCTTGGATCTGCGTCAGGTTGAACGCGGCATGGCTCGCCAAGTCCCGCATCTTGTCGTACACGATCGACTGCGTCGACGGGGCGAGGCTGGTCAGCCCGATTTCGGAACCGACCGTATACAGCATTGCGAGCTGTCGAACGGCCTGAACGTTGGCATTGACGGATGTCTCCGCCGTTTCGCCGCCAGCGAGTTCACTGCGGATGTTGACGTTCGACGCACCGGACCATGTCGCACCCCATTGAGGGTCGGCGAAAAGCGCGGATGCGGGGCCGTCGAGGAAGGCCTGCATCTGTGTCGCCGTGATGTTGGTCGCGGCCGGCAGCGTTCCGGGCGCGAAGCCGAAGGCGGCTTGGAACGCCTGCGCGAAGGCTAGCTTGGCAGCCGCCGGCGGCACGGATTGCGTATCCGCGATCGGGCGTCGGTCGGTATCGATTCCGGAGAACAGGAATTGGCCCGCGACGGCGGAGTTCAGATGCGCGATCAGCGCCGAGAGTCGCGATGACGCCTCCTTCACCGTCTCGGCCCCGTTGCTGCTGAACAGCTTTCCAGGGGTGACGAGGGCGAGGAAGGACTCGCTGTCCGTCCGGATCTGGGTCAGCGCATCGTAGGTGCCGCTGACCCGGAGCCCGGTTATGTTGTTGCGGCTCTGTTGCGCCTTGAGGTCGTCGACCTCCTGTCTCAGATTGATGTCTGTTCCGGTCCTGTGGCCGAGCTCAAGGCCGACATCGGCGTATCGGCCGCCCTGCACCATTTCGGCATTCGCCTTCGCGATCTCCGCCTCCAGCCGGGCGGCGCCGGCGCGGGGCGAGTTCCAGAGCGTGGCGGTAGAGATGTAGCTCGTTTTCATGACGCTACCTCACGGCATCAAGGAGAGACTGGATCATTGCATTGACGGTCGCGATAAGCTTGGCGGACGCCGCGTAGGATTTCTCGAGCTGCAGCATCGAGGCGACTTCCTCGTCGCGGTTCACGCCGGTCGTGTTCGAGAGCGCGGTCGATGCGCTGTCCAGCACCGCTGATTCTTTGTCGACCTGGAGGGACGCAGCCTTGCGGGCGGCTTCGAGCCAGCTCGCCGACGCCGCCGCGGCGGTTTGCAGGGATGCCGAGGCCGGCAGTTCCGAGGCCGCCGCAAAGGGCCGCTCCGCGCCGAGGGCGGCGCGCAAGGCGTTCAAGTGATCGGAGAAGGCGGCGGCCTGCGTGTCGTTGTACAGATATTGCGCCCCCGCATTCATGCCGCCGTCGCGCAGCGTGAACGGGTTGCCGCCCTGCTCGGGATCGGCTGCGGCGTTGACGCGGATGGTGTGGGCGAGCCCCGTAATGCCTGCCCCGGGAAGCGCCGGGCCGCCGGGATAGGTGAACAGGCCGGCCCGGGCCGCACCGATCGCGGACGTCTTGTCCGTCTCCGACAGGGCGTTGATCAATCCGGCGGCGATGGCGTCGAGCTGCTTCTGATACGTGACCGTGACTTCGTCGCGGATCGTCATCTGTCCCACGATCCGGCCGGATTGCAGCGGCATCAGGGAGCCGTTGCCGGTCACGCGCATCCCGTCGATGAACACCGCCTTGCCGGTCGTCCCGGCCGCGAAGGCGGATGTCGGTTCGAAGGTGACCGTCCGAGGCTGCCTTTCGAACAGGGGCGAGCCGTTATCGGCGTAGATCGCCATGTCGTTGTTCTCACGGACGACCGTGCTGATGCCGATCTCCTGGGACAACTGGGTGAGGATCTTGTCCCTGTTGTCGAGCGCATCGCTGATATCGTCCCCGCGCGCCGTCCCGAGGACGACGGCCTTATTGGCCGCGTCGAACTTTCCGAGCAGGTCGTTGATCGTGGCGACGGACTCGGCGATCTCCTGGTCGGCGCTCAGCCGGGCGGCCTGCACCGTGTCGCTCGCTTGGTTCAGCGCGCGCGCGAGGTCCCGCGCGGCCGCAACGGCGGCCTTCGCCAGATTCACGTCGTTCGGCTGGTTGGCGGCATCGCCCAGTGCCGAGTTCAGGATACCGACCTTTGCGGCGATGGAGCGCTGCGCGTCCGTATCGCCGACCGTACCCTCCAGCGTGGTGAGCCCGGTCAGGATCGCCTCATAGCCGGCGAGTTCCGACGTGCTGCTCATCATCCGATCGAACAACGCCGTGTTGCTGGCGCGGTTGATGACGACCCGGACCGGCCCGTCCGTCGTGACGAGCGATGCGATCTTTCGCGAATAGGCCGGATCGTCGGCCCCGGCGATGTTCCGCGACACGACGTCGGTCTGGGTCGCGTTGGCGAGCAGGGATCCGCGCGCGGCGTTCAGTGCAACGGAAAGGCCCATGTGGAACGTCCTCTATTCCAGCTCAGCGCTTCAGGTTCACGAGGAGTTCGAGCATTTCGGCGCCGGTCTGAAACACTTTGGAATTGGCGCCGTAGCTGGTCTGCGATTGGATCATCGTTGCCAGCTCGGTTCCGAGATCGACGTTCGATTCTTCGAGCATGCCCTTCAGGATCTGCCCGCGGCCGCCGACGGTGGCGAAGCCGATCTGGGGCGTGCCCGAACTGGGGGTGGTATCGAAGACATTGCCGGCCTGCGGACTCAGATTGTCCGGGCTCTCGACAGTGGCGAGCGGGACCTTGAAGGCCGCCGCCTTCTTGCCGTCCTGATAGACGGCGTACACCGTCCCGTCTCTGTCGATGTCCGTTCCCACGACGCTCATCGGGGCGCTTCCGTTGGCGCCCCCCGTGATCGTGTATTCGCCTGCCAGAGCCGTCATGTTGGCCATGTCGATAGACATGGGCTGGCCCTTTGGAACGGTAAAGTTCAGTTTCGGCAGGCCTTGAATTTTGCCATTGCTGTCGAAAGTCAGATTTGTCTGGCCGAGCGGTGATCCGGGAAAGTTCGCGGGTTTGCTGGAATCGTAGGCCGAGACCTGCCACGTGTTGGATGCCGTCTTCGAGAAGTACAGATCGACGACAACGGCGTGGCCGAGATTGTCATAGGTGGTTATGCTGGTCGCCTTCGTGAAATTCGCCCCGCCCGTGACGATCGCCGCGTCGGCAGGAAGGTTGCCGCTGATCGTTCCGATGGTGGAGGGGCGGGCCTGCATGGACAGGCTGGCCGTGTTGACGGGCACGAGCCCGTCATAGCTGTTCAGCGAGACCTTCGGATCGCCCGAGGCCAGGCTGTAGCCCATCAGGTGCATGCCGGCTGCATTCACGAGATCCTTGGTTGTCGCGTCTTCGATGAAATTCCCGGCTCGGGTCAGGTAAGTCCTGCCGCCGGGATCCTTGACGACGAAGAATCCGTTGCCGTTGACGGCGAGGTCGGTGGCGGACGTCGTCGCGGATCTCGTGCCCGGGCTCGTGATCGCGTGTCGCACGATCGTATCGACCGATCCGGACTCGTAGGATCCCGGGTTCGGGTCGATCAGGAGCGACGAGAACTCGGTTGATGCGCGCTTGTACCCGGTTGTATTCTGATTCTGGATATTGTCAGCAACCGTTCCAAGTCGATTGGTTTGGGCGTTCATTCCGGAGACGCCGCTGTTCAGCACACCATAAAGTCCCATGACGAACGTCCCCGTTGTTTGATCATGTTCGGCCGACTCTGATCAGAGATCGCTTGCGCGAAGCTTTCCGAGCGGCTTCTCTGAACCCGCGCCGGCGAGCGACGCGGTTCCTCGTGACGCCCTGCCATCGGCACGGGCGATCGACCCTCCCCCCTCGGATCCGGGTCCGCCCCGTGCCTCCGTTGATCAGGTTCGCAACGCGTTCGCGAGGTCCAGGAAGGCGTCGAGGCTGCGCGGCTCGGTGGGATCCTGCCGGAGGGCCGCATAGATCTTCGGGACCAAGACGACGGCTTGGTCGAGTTCCGGATCCGCTCCGGCCTGGTATCCCCCCATCTGGCGCAGGTCCCGGGAATCCTCGAAACGCGCGACCAGGCTCTTGAGCATGCGGACGAGTTCGCGCTGCTGCGGGGTCCACACGACGTCGGCCAGGCGTGAGATCGAGCCGAGCAGGTTGATCGCCGGATAGCGGCCCTGATCGGCGATCGCCCGGTCGAGGACGATATGGCCGTCGAGGGTGCCGCGGATGCTGTCGGCCACCGGGTCGTTGTGGTCGTCTCCGTCGATCAGGACCGAGAAGATGCCGGTGATCGTGCCGCCGCCCTCGGTCCCCGGCCCGGCCCGTTCCAGCAGACGCGGCAGATCGCCGAACACGCTCGGCGGATAGCCCCGTGCCACTGGCGGTTCGCCGGCCGCGAGGGCCACCTCCCGGGCGGCATGGGCAAAGCGCGTGACCGAATCGAGGATGAGCAGGACCGATTGGCCCTGATCGCGAAAATACTCGGCGACGGCGAACGCGAGCTTCGGCGCCTGCCGGCGCATCATCGGGCTCTCGTCGCCCGTGGCGACCACGACCACCGACCGGGACCGACTGTCCTGTACAGGGCCCTCGAGGAACTCCCGAACCTCGCGCCCGCGCTCGCCGACCAGGGCGACGACCACGGCGTCGAATCCGGAGCAGCGGGCCAGCATGGACAGCAGCGTGGTCTTCCCGACCCCGGAGCCCGCGAAGATGCCGATGCGCTGCGCCGCGCAGAGCGGCGTGAACAGGTCCATGGCCCGCACGCCGGTCGGAAGCGGCCGGTTCACCCGGGACCGCAGCATCGCGGGCGGAGGATCGGCATCCAGCGGCATCGCCCGCGCGCCCTTGGCCAACGGCCCCTTTCCGTCGATGGGCTGCCCCAGGGCGTTGATGACGCGATCCTTCCAGTCCTCGCAGGGTCGGGGATCCGAGGTCGGCACGCGATAGGCGGGCGATCCGAGGCCGGCGCCGATCCGGCTCTCGAACGGCTTGAGGATCGCCCCGTCTTCGTCGATCCGCACGACCTCGCCGTCGAGATTCCGCCCGCCGGTCTCGATCTGCATCCGATCGCCGAGCCTCAGTAGGGGGGTGTTGATGCGGATGCGGCAATGGCCGAACCCGATCTCCCGGACGACTCCCCCGACTCTGACGAGGGGATGATCGTCCCGGTCCTCCAGCGCGCGGGCGAGCCGGTCGAGGGCGTTCATGCTCATCTCAGCACGCGGCAGCCTTGTGGAGTCCACGATGGCGGTCGCTTACGCGCTGGGGCCGAGGCCGCGGATCGCGTCCTGCAGCGAGGATTCGGTTTCGGCCACCGCGGCGGCCGCATTCTGGAAGGTGCGCGTGATCTCGATGAGCCGGGACATCTCCATGACCGGATTGACGTTGGCCCCCTCCTGAAATCCCTGCTGGACCCGGACCGTGGTCGCGTCGCGCTGATTGAAGTCCAGGATCGGCTGGCCCGGCCTGTCCGACGCGACGGCACCGCCGGCGACACGGGTGAGTTTCGCGGCCGGGTCCAGACGGAACACGCCGAGTGCGCCGATCTGATTGGTGCCCTGGGATATGATCGCGTCCTGTCCGATCGTGATCGGGGGCCCTTCCGGATCGACGGTCAGGGGCGAACCGCCGGGGTCCAGGATCGGGCGCCCGCTCAGATCTTGCAGGTCGCCGGCCGCCGTGACCTGCATCCGGCCGTCGCGGGTATAGACCGGACCTCCTGGACCCCGCACGGCCAGCCAGCCGTCCCCCTGCACGCCGACGTCGAGGGGCGAATCCGTCTTGATGAGCGGTCCGGCCTTGCGCGACAGGAAGGTCTCGCCCGGCGTCGTGAACGCGACCTCGCGCCCGCCCGCCTCGGACAGGATCGTCTCGAACTTGACCTCCTCCGCACGGTAGCCGGCGGTCCCGAGATTGGCGACGTTGGTCGCCACGGTGTTCAGGCGCTGTTCGAGCGCCATCTGGGCGGACAGCGTGACGTAAAGCGACGCCTGCATGTCAGTGCCCCCCCAGCCGGATGGATTGCAGCTTGAGCAGGAGCCCGGTGTCGAAGCCCGAATCGGACCCGCCGAAGAGCGACAGCGTCGGCGTCGACGCCGTATCGTTCTTCTGATCCCACATGATCGTGAAGCGCTTAATGAATTTGTCGAGTTTTTCCGGATCTTTGAAACTCGATATATCGATTTTTCTGTTGATCATCGCCGCCTGAGAATCAAGGTTTGACCTTGCTGTCTCCGGAGAGAGGCCGAGCACTGTCCGAACGACTTCGGCCAGCGCCTTGTCAGCCAGGATGCCATACGCGGATTTGACGTTTCCGGCCTGGCGCCGGAAGTAGAGGGCCAGCCGCGTGCCCTGATCCTCTGCGCCGACATCGCTCTCCAGGGTCTGCTGGACATAGGCGTCGATCGTCGCCGTGCGAGCCGCGTTGCGCGCATCCTTGAATCGATCAAGAAACTGGCTGAGAGTCCTGGGATCTCGCAGTGTCAGGACGTCGAGTTTCTTCGCGATCAGAGCGGCCTGGGCGTCGGATTCTTTCGATGCCGTGGTGGCGGGAAGGCCCAGGGTGGTCCAGACAATGTCTGTGAGCACGCCATCGGCAACGATATCCGCAGCGGAGTAAAGGGTGCCCGCCTTAGCCTTGAAATAAGTGACCAATTTCTCCGTTTCCGCGTCGGATCCTGCATAGACTCCCGCGGGCCGGAAATAAGAATCGACGATCGCTCTGCGACCGTCCTTGCGGGCCTCGACAAACTGATCGACGAGCTGGTTCAAAGCCGTCGGATTCCCGAAGGTCGCAGCGTCAAATTTGCTCTCGATCTGTAAGGCCTGTGTTGCGATGTCGTCCTTCTCGGAGGCCGGCGGCAGCCCGACCGCCGTCCGGATAATGGAGGACAGTTTGCGATCCGCGGCGATGTCGCTTGCGGATTTGACGTGCTCTGCAATGTCCAGGATGTATTGTGCGTCGCGTTCTGTCTGGTTGTCGTATTGGGAGCGGCGCTGTTCAATCGGTTTGTTTGATCCGATGGCCTCCATCATGGCCGCGATTTCGGGATTGTCAAATGTCTTCGGCTTACTGGGATCCTCGCCGTAAGACCTGAAGTTGAAGGCGTTTGCAAAATCCCTGTATCGGGAATCCTGAAGCCGGTTGACCAGAACGTGCCCGTTCGCATCGGGCTCTCCCAGAAGAACCTTCTTCATGAATCCCTTGGCGTAGGTCATGTCTTCAAGGCCAAAAGCCCGCATCGCGAACGCGAACAAGCGCGCATTGCCGATGAAATCATCGACGGATTTAACGCTGCCGATGTGGTCAGTAAAATATTTTGTTTCGAGGGCCACAGATCTTTCTGCGGCCTTGTTGCTCAATGATTTGGAAATATCTCTCGAGATGATCTGATATTGTGCGGCCGTCGAAGACATGCGTCGTCTCCAGGTTTTGTATGAAGTTCGGCGTATTGCGACAATGATTCAGCCACAACATCGATGAGAGTTTGCCAATCTCGCAGGCCGGGGCCAGACTCTTTTTAGGTGGTGGAGCTTGTCCGGACCTTGCCTGGGTCGCCGCCGAGGCCGTCGTGCGCAGCGGAGATGGGGCGCGTATCCGGAATAACCTTATGGCGTTCGCTGTCCTCTGATGGGCCGTGATTGACAGCGCCCGGCTTCTGTCGGTGCCGCACCCGACATCCGTCCCTCTGCCGAGGGACGACCGAGCGATCTCGACCGGGATCCCGTTCGAGGTTTGCTGCGGTGTCCTCTGAGATAGGCGCCCTGCCGCGACGGGCTGCGGCTTCGGGATCGTCGGCGTCGCAAGGGCAAGGGCGAGTGCCCGTCTCGGACGGGCAATCTCCCCGGCAACGGCATCGGGCGCCCCACGCAGGCTCCAGCCCGACGCAAGCATGACCGTCTACGGCCCGGTGTAGCGATCCATACGACGTCGAGGCGCTACGTGGGTGTTATCATCGGCTTGCTGACCGCGATGGTCTGTGTCGCGGGCGGCTTCTGGGCCATGGGCGGCCACCTCATGGTGGTCTGGCAGCCTTTCGAATTCATCATTGTCGGGGGCGCCGCGATCGGTGCGTTCATCGTCGCCAACCCGGCGCGGGTGGTGATGGACACCGCCGGTGCGGTCCGGGATGCTCTGTTCGCACGGGAGCCGAGACAGGAGGATTACCTTTCCTTGCTCGGCCTTTTGTTCGCGCTGACACGGGAACTCCGGTCAAAGCCGCGCAACGAGGTCGAAAGTCACTTGGACAGACCGGATGAGTCCGAGATCTTCAAAGCCTATCCGCGCGTGGCCCGCGACCAGGAACTGACGCTGTTCATCTGCGACTATGTCCGTCTCCTTCTGGTCGGCAATGCGCGGCCCTACGAGATCGAGGCGCTGATGGAGGAGGAGATCGCGACGCACCGCGGCGACAAGCTGAAGGTCTACTTCGCGCTGATGAACATGGCCGACGGCTTGCCAGCCCTGGGGATCGTGGCGGCGATCCTCGGTATCGTGAAGGCGATGGGGGCGCTCGACCAATCCCCCGCCCTGCTGGGAAGCCTGATCGGGTCCGCTCTGGTGGGCACCTTCACCGGCATTCTCGTCTCCTACAGCGTCGTGGCGCCGCTCGCCAACAAGGTGAAGACGACCCGCGAGGCACAGGCCCGGGTCTTCATCATCGTCAAGCAGACTCTGCTGGCCTTCATGAACGGCGCGCTGCCGCAGATCGCCGTTGAGCATGGCCGCAAGGCCATCACGGCGGCCTACCGGCCGACGATCGACGAGGTGGAGAACGCGACGATCACGGGCGCGCCGCGCAGCGAGAGCGCCCTGCGTGAGGCGGCTTGATCATGGACAAACAACCGGTCGCCAACGACATCCGGGATCGGCTCCTGGACGCCGCAGGGCTCTCCCTCGATCGCCTCCCGATGCTGCACGTGATCCTCGACCGGGCCGCGACGTTCTGCGCGGAGCAGCTCCGCCACCTCGCGGCCTCCCCGGTCTACTTCTCGCTGAGCAATGTCGAGAGCCAGCGGTTCGGAGACATCCTGGAGCCCTACGAGGCGAACGCGGTCGCCGGCATCTTCAAGGCGCCCGAATGGGACAGTCACATCCTGGTCGGTTTCGACCGCGACTTCATCTTCACGATGGTGGAGGCGCTCCTCGGTGCCGACGGCTCCGAACCGCCGCTCGACGAGGAACGATCCTTCTCGAATATCGAGATGCGGATCGCGCAGCGCCTCTTCGAGCAGATCGGCAAGGCGATGCAGTCCGCATTCGCGCTGGTGGCGGACACGCCGTTCAAGCTCGAGCGGACGGAGCTGCGAATGGATTTCGCCGTCATCGGCCGCCGGAACAACCAAGCGGTGGCGGCGAAGTTCGTCCTGCAGGCGCTCAATCGCGGCGGAGAGATGTTCATCGTCATCCCGCAATCCGTCCTGAATCCGATGCGGCAGAGCCTGGCGCGGATCCTGGTGGGTGAGACCTCCGCCCGGGACTCCCGGTGGACGAAGCAGATCGCCGGCGAGGTGCAGAAGACGCCGGTGACCCTCAAGGCGATCCTGGAGGAGAAGCAGCTGACGCTCGGCGAGATCGCCGAGCTCAGCGTGGGACAGGTGCTAGAACTGCGGGCGACCCCGCGCAGCCGTGTCAAGCTGGTCGGCAACGACCGCGATCTGTTCTGGTGCGATGTCGGGCAGGAGGAGGGCGGCGTCGTCCTGCGCGTGGACCGCTTCATCGATCAGGATCAGGAATTTATCGATGATGTTCTCTCTCGCTGAGGCCCTGCTGTTCGCGGCCCTGGTCGCGACGACCGCCTGCCTCGTACCGATGTACATGCGACTGAAGCGGCTCGACCGGTATCATGCCCAGTACCGCGACATGGTCGATTGGAGCGCGTCCGCCCTCGTCGGCGCGAGCAACGCCGTCCAGTCCTTCGCCCAGGACGGGCGTGTCGTCCTCGAAGATCTGAGCCGCGAGATCGAGTGCGCCAAGGTGGCCCTGGCCGAGCTGAAGGCGGAGCGGATCAGGCTGGCGAACGCGGCACAGCCCGGCAGTGCGAGCCCTGAACCTGCCGTCGGCGGCAACCTGACGAGCGCCTGATGCCGGCTCAGCCGACGTGGCCACCCTCCCCCGCGACCGCCGGTCCCGGTGCGGCTCGGCCGCGAATCGTCCCATCCTTGAGGAGCGTTTGATGTCATCCCCCGCAGACCACGTGAATGTCGAGTCCGGGACCGGGAGTGGGCATAGCGACAGCCTGTTCGCCAAGATCGAGGCGCATGCCGACGGCCAGCGGGCGCAGGACGAGCGCTTGGGCCATGGCCGGAATCTCGATTCCATCCTCCGGATTCCGGTCTTGATGCAGGTGGTCCTCGGATCGGCCACGATGCCGGTCGCCAACCTGATGAAGCTGGGCCGAGGAGCGATCGTTCCCCTGGACCATCGCGTGGGCGAACCGGTCGACGTCGTCGTGAACGGCCGCGTCATCGCCCGGGGCGAAGTCGTCGTGGTCGAGGATGACAATTCCCGCTTCGGCGTGTCCCTCACCGAAATCGTCGGTCCCGCAGCGGCCGATTCCAACGGCTGAGAGGAAGCAGCGCCATGGCCGCAGGTTCCATGACCAAAGTCGGTCGAAGAGTGCTGACCCCTGCCGAGGAGGTCGCGGCCGTCCTCATCGCGATGAAGAAGACGACGGCCAGCCGGCTCGTCAAGTATTTCGACCAGGCCGAACTGAAGCAGATCACGCGCGCCGTCTCGCAGCTCGGACCCGTCCCCAAGCCGCAACTCGAGACGATCGTCGAGCAGCTGGCGGCCTTCTTCGCCGACGGGGCGAACCTGATCGGGACGGCCCGCGAGATGGAGAAGCTGCTGGAGGGGGTCCTGCCTCCGGAGCAGATCGCCGAGATCATGGCCGATGTGCTCGGCGGGGGGGAGCGGTCGATCTGGGACCGGATCTCGAACGGCTCGGAGACGGCTCTTGCCGCCTACCTGATCAAGGAACATCCGCAGACCGCGGCCCTGATCCTGTCGAAGGTCAAGCCGGCCTGTGCCGCCAAGGTGATGGCCCAGCTCCCGGCGCCGATGCGCAACGCGGTCATGCGGCGCATGCTGACGTTCAAGCCGATCGTCGAGACCACGATGAAGATGATCGAACAGACCATCCACGAGGACTTCATGATCAATCTGGCGCGCAACGCCGCGGCGGATACCCATTCGCGCATGGCCGACATCATCAACAAGATGGAGCGCCAGAGCATGGAGGAGGTCCTGGACAACCTCACGCAGTCGCGCCCGAAATCGGCGGAGATCCTGAAGAGCCTGCTCTTCACCTTCGACGACATCATCAACCTGACACCGCGGGCCCGCACGACCCTGTTCGACCAGATCCCCCACGAGAAGGTCATCCTGGCGCTCAAGGGCACGAGCGGACAGCTGCGCAACGTCGTGCTCAGTGCCCTGACGGCCCGCGCGCGGCGCCTGGTGGAGCACGAACTCGAGGGTGGCGAGCCCGCCTCGCAGCGGGATGTGCACGAGGCCCGCCGCGCGATCACCGATCAGGCGCTCGAGATGGCCGCCCGAGGCGAGATCGAACTCAGCTCGGCGGATTCGGATGAGACCTACATCCGCTGAGCGGGACTGCCGCGATGTCGGATGACAAGGAGAGCAAAACCGAGGCGGCCAGCGAGAAGAAGATCAGCGACGCGGTCGCGCAGGGCAATACCCCCTTCTCGCGCGAGGCCCCGGTCTTCGCCTCGATCATGGGCCTGCTGGTCTTCCTCGTGTTCGTGGTGCGGGATCAGGGGGCTGCATTCGTGCGGCGGCTCACCCTGCTCCTCGAGCAGCCGCGCAACTTCAGCGTGGAGACCAGCCCGGACGCCAAGCGCCTCGTTCACGCCCTGGCCCTGGAAATGGGCCGGTTCCTGTTGCCGGTTCTGGTGATCCTGCTCGTCGCCGGGATCGCCGCCTCGATCTTTCAGAACGCGCCCCGCATCGTGTTTGATCGCATCCAGCCCCAATGGTCTCGCATCTCGCCCGCGAGCGGCTGGAAGCGGATCTTCAGTACACAGGGGTTCGTCGAGTTCGGAAAGAGCCTCTTCAAGTTTCTGGCGATCGGCGGCATGTCCTTCATGGTTCTGCGCGCAGACCGGTACGAGATCGTGGACGCCATGTTTGTGGATCCGATCGGCCTGCCCGAGTTCCTGCTGACCCTGTCGGTCCGCCTGATCTCGGCCGTCAGCGTGGCGACCATCGCGCTGGTGGCGGGCGATCTGGTCTGGTCCCGCCTGCGCTGGCAGCGTGACCTGCGGATGTCGCGACAGGAGCTGAAGGACGAGTTCAAGCAGCTCGAGGGCGACCCGCTTGTGAAGGCCAGGCTGCGCTCGCTGGCGCAGGACCGGCTGCGCAAGCAGATGATGGCGGCGGTGCCCCGCGCCACGATGATCCTGGCGAACCCGACGCACTACGCCATCGCGCTGCGCTACGATCAGAGCGAGAGCGACGCCCCGGTGGTGCTGGCCAAGGGGGCGGACCTGATCGCCCTGCGCATCCGCGAGATCGCCGAGAGGAACCGGATCGAGGTGGTCGTCGACAAGGCCCTGACCCGGGCGATGTACGACCACGTGGAGATCAATCAGGCAATCCCGGCGGAATTCTACCGGGCGGTGGCGAATCTCCTCGTCTACGTGATGACGCGCAAGCGCCGCTGAGCGGCCGCGGGTGACCGGCCCGCGGATCGGGGAACCCGGCCTGGCCGGCCGGCGCCCCCCCCCGGCGGGCGCCGGCCCTCAGAAATGCGGGAGGGCGCGCCGCGGGGCGACGATCGCTTGTCGAACCCGGCCCCTGATCCTGGCGCCCGCGTTCCCCGGCCTCGAAGGCGGATGCGGGGAAACGCGGTGATCCCCGAAGGCCTCCTGCGAGTCCTCCTGCGAGGCCCCCGCTGCGCTCCGGCGCCTCGGGATCGGGTCGCGCTCGGGCGGATCGCAGGCCGCGAGACGGCCTCAGGCCGCCCGACCGTCGGCCTGCCGGCGCTTCGCCTCCCGGCGGAACCGGTGCAGCACGAACTCGGTGTAGCCGTTGGGCTGGCGCGCGCCCTCGAACACCAGGGCCTCCGCGGCCCGGAAGGCCGGGCCGTCGAAGCCCGGAGCCATCGGCCGGTAGGCCGGATCGCCCGCGTTCTGGCGGTCGACCACCGCCGCCATCCGCCGCAACGCCGCGTCGACCTGCGCCCGGTCCACGATCCCGTGGCGCAGCCAGTTGGCGATGTGCTGGCTGGAGATCCGCAGGGTGGCGCGGTCCTCCATCAGGCCGACCTCGTGGATGTCCGGCACCTTCGAGCAGCCGACGCCCTGGTCGATCCAGCGGACCACGTAGCCCAGGATCCCCTGGCAGTTGTTGTCGAGCTCCTCCCGGATCACCTCCGGCGCAAAGGCGCCCTCGGCGAGGGGCAGGGTCAGCATGGCGTCCCGGGTGGCGGGCGCCCGGCCGGCCAGATCCGCCTGGCGGGCGCGGACATCCGTCCGGTGGTAGTGCAGCGCGTGGAGCGTGGCCGCCGTCGGGGACGGCACCCAGGCGGTGTTGGCGCCGGCTTCCGGGTGGGCGCCCTTCGCCTCCAGCATCGCCGCCATCTGGTCGGGGGCGGCCCACATGCCCTTGCCGATCTGCGCGTGGCCCGGCAGGCCGCAGGCGAGGCCGGCATCGACGTTCCCGTCCTCGTAGGCCTTGATCCAGGCGGTCGCCTTCATCGCGTCCTTGCGGACCACCGGACCGGCCTCCAGGGAGGTGTGGATCTCGTCCCCGGTCCGGTCGAGGAAGCCGGTGTTGATGAAGAACAGCCGGTCCGCCGCGGCGGCGATCGCCGCCTTCAGATTGAGCGTCGTGCGCCGCTCCTCGTCCATCACGCCGATCTTGAGCGTCCGCGGCGCGAGCCCGACGAGGGCCTCGACCCGCCCGAACAGCTCCACCGCGAAGGCGACCTCGTCGGGGCCGTGCAGCTTCGGCTTGACCATGTAGACCGAGCCCGTCCGGCTGTTGCGCAAGGAGCCGGTCCCGTTCAGGTCGTGCAGGGCGATCAGCGCGGTCACCGCCGCGTCGAGGAGCGTCTCGGGGATCTCGGCGCCGTCGAGGGTCACGGCGTCGGTGTACATGTGATGGCCGACATGCCGGACCAGCATCAGCGACCGCCCCGGCAGGGTCAGGCTTCCCCCGTCGGGCGCCGTGTAGGTGCGGTCCGCGGCAAGCCGCCGCTCGACGGTGCGGCCGCCCTTGGACAGGGTGGCCGCGAGGTCGCCGCGCATCAGGCCGAGCCAGCTGCGATAGACCGCGACCTTGTCGGCCGCGTCCACGGCGGCGACCGAATCCTCCATGTCCATGATGGTCGAGAGGGCGGATTCCAGCACCACGTCGGCGATGCCGGCGGGGTCGGTGCGGCCGATCGGGCTCGTCCGGTCGATGACGATCTCGACGTGCAGGCCGTTGTGGCGCAGCAGGAGCGCGGTCGGCGCCTCGGGGGCGCCGGTATAGCCCGCGAGGTCCGCCGTGCCGGTCAGGCCGGCGCTCCGTCCGGCGCCGAGAGCGACGGCGAGGCGGCCGCCCGTCACCGAGAAGCCCACCGCATCCGCCCAGGAGCCGACGCTCAGCGGGGCGGTCGCGTCGAGGAGGGCCTTGGTCTTGGCCACCACGGCGGCGCCCCGGGCCGGGTTGAACCCGGTGCCTGGGGCGAGGTCGCCGTCCTGCGGGATCGCGTCGGTGCCGTAGAGGGCGTCGTAGAGGCTGCCCCAGCGGGCATTGGCGGCGTTGAGCGCGTAGCGGGCGTTCGAGATCGGCACGACGAGCTGGGGCCCGGCGATCTGCGCGATCTCCGCGTCCACGTTCTCGGTGGTCACCCGCACAGCGTCGGGCTCCGGCTGCAGGTAGCCGATCTGCGTGAGGTAGGCCGCGTAGGCGGCCGGATCGTGCGGCAGGCCGCGATGGTCGCGGTGCCAGGAATCGATGTCGGCCTGGAGGCCGTCGCGCCGGTCGAGCAGCGCCCGATTGTGCGGTGCGAGGTCGCGGACGATCGCCGCGAAGCCCGACCAGAACCGGTCGGCCGAGAGGCCGGTTCCAGGCAGCGCCTCCTCGGACAGGAAGGTGCGGAGATCCTCGGCGACGACGAGATTCGACATGCGATCCTCTGAGAAATGGGGCGCCGTGCGTCAGAAAAAGTCGAACGGCCCGTGAAATTTTTTTGATCTCACAGCGATAGACCGCTTGGCACCCGCCGAAAAGGCGGCAAAAGGGATTTGATTTTTTCCGCAGCGTTGAGAATGAACGACCAGAGCGACCTGGAGATCTTCGCCCGGGTGGTGCGAACCGGCAGCCTGACCCGGGCCGGGTCGGAACTCGGCCTGTCGGTGGCGGTGGTCTCGAAGCGGCTGAAGCGGCTGGAGGAGCGGCTCGCCGTGCGCCTGCTGCACCGCACCACGCGGAGGCTGGCACCGACCGATATCGGCGCGGCGTTCTTCGAGCGGATCGCCCCGATCGTCGACGCCATCGCGGAGGCCGAAAGCCTCGTCTCGCAGAACGCCACGCGGGCGCGGGGAACGCTCCGGGTGACGGCGCCGAGTTCCTTCGGGCGCCTGCACATCGTCCCGCATCTGGGGGCCTTCTTCGCCCTCCACCCCGACCTCGTGCTGAACCTGGAGCTGAGCGACGATTTCGAGTCCATCATCGAGCGCGGCTACGACCTCGCCATCCGGGTGGGCGCGCTGGAGAGTTCCGGACTGACGGCGGTGCGCCTCGCGCCGGTGCGGCGGGTTCTGTGCGCGCGGCCGAGCTACCTCGATGCGGCGGGGCGACCGCAGACCTTGGACGATCTGCGCGGCCATGTGTGCCTCGCCACCGAGAACCAGAACCCCTGGCGGCTCATCGGACCGGAGGGACCCTGCACGGTCACCGCGTCGGGCCCTCTGCGCACCCATTCCAACGAGGTGGTGCGCGAGGCGGTGATCGGCGGCCTCGGAATCGCGCTCCGCTCCACCTGGGACGTGCACGCGGAGCTGCGCGGCGGGCTCTTGGAGGTGGTGCTGCCCGCCTACACGGCCGCGGCCTCGGCGGGCATCTTCGCGGTCTATCCGAGCCGCGCCTTCGTGCCCGCCAAGACCCGGGCCTTCATCGCGTTCCTGAAGCAGACCTACCGGTCGAGCGGGGCCTGGACGGAGGGGTGAGGGGCGGGCCGAGGGACGACGCGTCCCCCTCCCCCGCAGAGGCGACCGACGTCACACGGCCGGCGCCGCGCGCTTCGCCTCACGAGGGAGAGGGGACAGGCACTCGTCGCTCACGACTTTGATGGCCGGCGGAAGACGGGTGAAACCGCCCGCCCGGAAGCGGGGGCGCGGATCCCACCCGATCGACGTCGCGCCTCACCCTGCCGCGAAGACATCGGGATCGGTCCGCGCCAGCATCCGCTTGAACGCCGCCCATTCGTTGTCGGGCGCTCCCTGGACGACGACGCGGTCGTAGCCGGCGGCGTATTGCCCGGCGGTCTTGGTTGCGATGGCGGCGGAGGGCCGGATCACCGGCGCGCCGGCCGCCTGGATCGCTAACTGCGCCCGGCACGAGCGCTCCATGTTGTGCATCAGCCGGAACGCCTCGCCGACCGTGCGCCCGCAGGTCAGCAGGCCGTGGTTGCGCAGCACCATCACGGGCTTGTCGCCGAGATCGGCCACCAGCCGCTGCCGCTCGTCGAGATCGAGGGCGATGCCCTCGTAGGCGTGGTAGGCGACGCGCCCCGTGAACTGCATCGACCACTGGTTCAGGGGCAGCAGCCCCTCCTCCTGACAGGAGACCGCGACCCCCGCCACCGTGTGGGTGTGCAGCACGCAGATCGCGTCGGCGCGGGCGGCGTGGATGGCGCTGTGGATCGTGAACCCGGCCGGATTGATGCCGAGCCCCATCGGGTCCGCGAGCACGTGACCGTCGATATCGACGGTGACGAGGTTCTCCGGCGTTACCTCCTCGAAGCGCATCCCGTAGGGATTGATCAGGAACCGGTGCCCGTCCCCCGGCAGCCGCGCCGAGATGTGGGTGTAGATGCTGTCGTCGAGGCCCAGCCGATGGATCAGCCGGTAGGCGGCCGCCAGATCGACGCGCATCGCCCGGACCGCCTCCTGAATCCCTCCGCCGGACCCGGCGTCCCGGTCCGCGACGATCGACGGCGTGGCTGCGCTCATGCGACGGCTCCCTGCCGGTCGGCCTGATCGGGATCACCCCCGGCGCGGGCGGTCCCGGTCTCCCGGCGCGGTCGAGCCCCGGAGGACGCGGTTCGGGCCGGGATCGCCGCCAGGGTGCACGATGGGACGCCATCCGGCAATGCGCGGGACCGGGCCGGCCGGCACCGCGGCTCGAGGTGTTCGGGGCCCGCTCCTACCCACGCCCGCCGCGATGCACCGTGACGCGCCTCGGGGCGTCGGTCCGGTTCAGCCGCCGGGAAGCCGGCTTTAGCAACGTTGCGTTCGGGCTTCGCGGCGTCCCGCGTCACCCCGGCGGCGTGAGGTTTGGGCCATGCCCCCGGCGGCGCAGCGCGCGGGGCCGCGATAGTGTGTCCGGATGCGGGGGCGCTCCCGATGGACGGTGGCCGTCTTTGCGAGCGCAGCGAAGCAATCCAGGGTCGCGCCACGTCCACCGGGGTCACGCTGCCCTGGGTCGCTTCGCTGCGCTCGCGATGACGGGAGCGGCGCGGAGCGCCCTACCCCGCCAGCGCCGCCTCGATGCCGGCGCCGAGGGCCAGGAGGCGGCGGTCCTGCCCGTGGCGGGCGAGCAGCATCAGCCCCGCCGGCCGGGCGAGATCCGGCATCGGCAGCGACAGCCCGGTCAGATCGAAGAAATTGCCGAAGGCCGTGTTGCGCAGCATCAGGCGATTGGCGTTCAGGAACGCCGCGTCGTCCGCCTCCAGCGGGGCGGTGAGCGGCGCCGTGGTGGCGGTCGCCGGGAGGGCCAGCACGTCGAGGGGGGCGAGAACCCGGTCGAAGGTGGTGATCAGTTCGGCCCGCCGGCGCATCGTCCGGACGTAGCGCGCCGCCGTCGCGGTCCGGCCGGCCAGGATGCGGCGGTGGACCCGCGGGTCGTAGCGGGACGCCGCGCTGTCCAGCCAGTCGGCATGGATCGCCGCGGCCTCGATCGCCGCGATAGAGCCGTCCGGCATGGCCGCGTCCATCGCGGCGAGGAGATCGTCGATCGGGTGGTCGACGATTCGGGCGCCAGCCCGGGACAGGCAGGCCAGCGCGCGCTCGAAGGCCTCGGCCACGAGCGGCTCCGTCTCGGTGAACAGCAGGCCCCGCGGCACGCCGACGCGCAGGCCCGCGACGGGGAACGCCTCCAGCGGCACGGGCTCCGCGCCCGCCATCACGGCGTCGGCGGCCGCGCATTCCGCCACCGTCCGGGCGAGCGGACCCAGCGAATCGAGGGCGTAGGAGAGCGGGAAGGCCCCGTCCAGCGGCACGCGGCAGGCGGTCGGCTTGAAGCCCACGACGCCGTTCAGCGCGGCGGGGATCCGGACGGAGCCCCCCGTATCCGACCCGATCGCGATGTCGCTGGTCCCCTGCCCCACCGAGACCCCGGCGCCCGAGGACGAGCCCCCCGGGATGCGCGCCGGATCGGCGGCGTTGCCGGGGGTCCCGTAATGCGGGTTGAGCCCGAGCCCCGAGAAGGCGAACTCGGACATGTTGGTCTTGCCCAGGATCACCGCGCCGGCCCGGCGCAGGCGGGCGACCACCGGGGCATCGGCCCGCGCCGGCGCCGCGTCGGCCAGCAGGATCGAGCCGGCGCGCGTCGTCTCGCCCGCCACGTCGAACAGGTCCTTGATCGAGACCATCGCGCCGTCGAGGGGGCCGAGGGAGATCCCGTCCCGGCGGCGGGCGTCGGCGGCGTCCGCCGCCGCGCGGGCCTCGGCGGCGTAGAGCCGGGTGAAGACCGCCTCGTCCCCCTCCCCGATGCGGGCCAGCCGCGCCTCGACGGTCTCGCGTACGCTCATGATCCTCACCGCGCGATGTTGCGGGCCGTCGATGCAAGCGGAGGGCCCGGTCGGGCCCCCGCCCGTCAGAACGTGCCGGGATAGGCGCCGCCGTCCATCAGCAGGTTCTGGCCGGTGATGAACCCCGCCTGCCGGCTGCACAGGAACGCGCAGGCGGCGCCGAACTCGTCGGGGTGCCCGAACCGGCCGGCGGGGTTGGCGCGCGCCCGCGCCTCCAGGAACGCCTCCACGGTGGTGCCCGCCTTGGCGGCGCCGGCTGCGGCGTTGCTGCGGATCCGGTCCGTGTCGAAGGGGCCGGGCAGCAGGTTGTTGATGGTCACCCCGTGCCGCACCGTCTGCCGGGCGAGGCCGGCCACGAAGCCCGTCAGCCCCGATCGGGCGCCGTTCGACAGGCCGAGATGCTCGATCGGCGCCTTCACGGCGCCGGATGTGATGTTGACGATCCGGCCGAACTTGCGGGCGATCATCCCGTCGACGGTCGCCTGGATCAGGGCGATCGGCGCCAGCATGTTGGCGTCGAGCGCCCGGATCCAGGCGTCGCGGTCCCAGTCGCGGAAGTCGCCGGGGGGCGGCCCGCCGGCATTGTTGATCAGGATGTCGGGCTCGGGGCAGGCGGCGAGCGCCGCGGCCCGGCCGGCCTCGGTGGCGATGTCGCCCGCGACGGCGGTGACGGTGACCCCGGTCTCGCTGCGGATCTCCCCGGCGGTCCGCTCCAGGAGCTCCGCGTTGCGGGCCGTGATCGTCACCGCGACGCCCTCGCGGGCCAGCGCCAGGGCGCAGCCCCTGCCCAGTCCCTTGCTCGCCGCGCAGACGAGCGCCCGGCGCCCGCTCAAGCCGAGATCCATGGGGAGCCTCCGTGACCGGCCCTCGCCGCGAGGGCATCCGCCGCGTCATAGCCCGCCGGACGCCCCCCGCGGAAGCGATCCGGGACGGGGCCGCGGGCCTCTCAGGCGGTGTTCGGCCGGCGCCCGCCGCTCACCACGTGCGCAGGTCGCGGGCGCCGGGCCCGTCGGGACGCTCCTCCCGCTCCGGGGCGACGAACCCGGCCCACAACAGGGGCACCGCCCCGGTGAGAAGCGGAAGGGACGTGCTGAGGACGAGGCTGAGGGTCACGGCGATCCTGCCAGGCGGACGAGGTCGAGACGACGAGGTCAGGCTCTTTTGGTCCGAAAGTTGTTTTCGTGAGCTTAAGGTTGCCGGTCATATTGAAGAGGCCGCGCCAAAATCTGCATGCGCTGCACCGCTCCAGTCACCGACTGCGCGGTCGGGCCTCCCCGTCCGGGCGGAATCTGCGGCCGTGGCGCTCCGCATCGGGATGTCGCACGGCTGTTCGAGGACGGATCCGCGGAGCGACGGACCGGAGGCCGGCTCACGACTGCATCAACCCGCGCGATCCCCAGGCCGACGCGATCCCCAGGCCGACGCGATCCCCAAGCCGGGCAGGCCACGTTCGCGCGCTCCGTCGCGGGGCGGCCTCTCCCCGAGATCTCACCCGTCGTGGATCGCGCCGGAGACGGCCTGTCGCCGCGCCTGTCCGACGCCTGCGTCCGAGATCTGCAACCGGACATCGCCGTGTCTCACGGCCGGATGGTGCCTAGGGCTGGGCGCAGCCTGCGGTCGGTGTCACGGCCCTGCCGGCAACCGCGTCGTCCGGCCCGCGCCTGTCGAGCCCGCCGGGGACGCCGGGGGGGCCGCTGCGCGCCGGCTCACGGCTGATCCGCGGCCTCGGACAGGGCGCCGAATTCGCTGACCATGCACTCGTGCATCCGGCGCAGCCACCCCCGCGCTTCCGTCCGCTCGGCCTCGGCCCGTTCGGCCCGTTCGGCCGCCGCACGGGCCTGCGCCTCGGCCTGCTCGGCCCGCTCGAGTGCCGCCCGCAGCAGCGATTCAGCGTGGCGGGCCCGGTCCTCCGCGGCGCGGCGTGCCGTCTCGGCCGCGCGCACCGAATGCTGCGCCTCCCGGACGGACTCGCGGGCGCTCGCCTGCAGGCCGCGGACCCGCGCTGCGACGCCGCGCACGGCGGTCAGGGAGGCCGACCAGTCATCCGCCTCCGCTTCGGCCGCGGGCCCGGCCGAAGCGGCGCCGGAGAACAGGGCGACGACCCGGTCGATCGGCGCGGCGTCGCCGTTGCGAGGCCCGACCGGGTAGGTCAGGGGATGGGACTCCATCGTCTCGGCCCGCGCCCGGGCGGCGCCGCTCATGCCGCCTCCTGATCGGTGAGGTCCGAGAACTCGGACAGGATCGCCTGCTGGACGCGTTCCAGCCATTCCTCGGCCTGCCGCGCCCGGTCCTCGGCGGCGCGGACGCGGGCCTCGGCGGCCCTGGCGCGTTCCTCGGCGGCGCGGACCTGGGCCTCGGCGCGCACCTGTGCCTCGCGGGCCTGCATCTCCGCCGTCCGGGCGCGCTCGTTGGAGGCGTGGATCTCCTCACGAACCTGATCCAGCACCTGTTCGATGCGCGCCTCCCGCTCACGGGCCTGCGCCTCGATCTCGCGGGCCTGGCGGGCTGCGGCCTGGACCCGGAGGATGAGGGCGTCCCAATCCTGCGGCGAGGCCGGCGGCTTCTGAAGCTCGGCCCGTGCGTGCAGCGACGAGACGACGCGCAGGACGTTGCCGAGGTTGGTTTCGGGCCCGGCGCCGGAGTCGCGCTGGGTCTTGTCTGCGGGTCGAAACCGAGGGTCGTTCAGAAGCCTCTGCAGCTCGCTCACGGATCCTCTGCTCCCTCTCGATCCAATTCCGATCCGCCTAGACTGTTTAGAATAGTTAACAAACAATTAAATGCGCTGCTGGCCGATTGTAGAATGTTAACACGATGGGCTCCGCCGCCCCGTGGGATCCGGCCCTGGCGATCGAGGCCCCGTCGCAGGCTCGACCGCGCGGGACGCGCCGGGCCCGAATCCGCGCGGCCGGGTGCCGTCGAACGGACCCGGTGGGCCTGCGCCCCGAGGCGGCTGCCGCGCTGCCGGATGTGACGTTTGATACCGAAATCGCGCGGGGAATGAACGCGAATACAGATCGTCGCAGGACGCGATGGCTGGTTCGTCAGGAGGTCACGATGGCCGAGAAGCGCTTGGACGAGCCCTGGAGGCCTGCCTTCAAGACCGGGCAGATCTTCTTCGGGCGCCCGCCGGAGTGCTGCGATTGTCTCATCTGGGAGCTCAGGGCATCCGGTGCGATGATCGAGCTTCATCCGGAGGCGATGCCGCCGCACACCCTGCGACTGATCTCGATCGCCCTGCTCCTGAACCAGCCGTGCGAAGTCGTCGGGCGCGAGGGCCGGAGGATCGAGTTGAGGTTCTCCTCGGGTTTGGACCGCCTGCTCCTGGGGGCGCGATGACGCGGGCGCCTGTCCGGCCTGCGGGCGACCCCGCTCCGCCACGGCCCGTGCTCATCCGACGCCGCAGCCTCCGCCGCGGCCATCCGGGCCCGTCGTCAGCGCGATGCACCCGCGCAGGTGCGCCATGACCGCTCCGCAAGTCATCGCCACGGTCGTCTTCCTGACCTCGGTCGGATCGGCGATGGCGCTCGCCCTCATGGCAGGCGCCTCGTCCGCTCTGGACGCGGTGACGCAGACGTTTGATCGCGTGCGGCCGGACGAAACACGCGACCGGACGCGCCGCCGCCCGGACACCCCTACGGCATCGATCCCTGCCGACGGCGCGGCCGACCCCGTGGGCGCTGCGACAGGAAGCCCGGACGCTTCGCCTGCGCTCTGAGAGACCCTGTTTCGCATCGCCGGACAGGGCCGAAGGGAGACGGGAGCGCATCGCCGTGACCGTGGTCGGGATCCATCGCTCGCCCTGGAGAGCCGCCGGGTTGTTTGCGGCCGCCCGCGGCTTCTTCGGCCTGTGCGCGGTGCTCGTCCGCCCCACGCTGTTCCGGCGCGGTCCGATGGTGTCCGTGGGGCCGCGCGGGATCGCTGCGCTACGCGACGCAGCTCAGCGAAACGCCGGTGGCCTGCGCGTGGCGGGTCCGCGGCCCTCGTGATCGCATGCTGCCGCACGCGCTGCGGTACGCTAACTGACCTTGTCGTCCGGTTCGGTGGGCTCCACGCTCGTACCGAGCGCTCCACCGCGCGGCAAATCCACCGGACCGTGCCCGTCCCGGTTCAATATGCCCCCGTGATCTGGATTGCGCCCGTGGTTCGGGTGCGTCGCCTGCCGCTGGGCCTGTGCCAACTCCCTGTGGGTCGGCAGCGGCCGCCAAGGAGCGGGCGCGGCCCCCAGGCGAAGGGCCGTCGGGGTGCGCGTGAAATACACCGCCAGCACCACCCATGGGACGACGAAGACAACAAATGCGGTGAGACCCATGACGACGCTCCGCGAATCTTTGCCAGCAATAGTGAGAACGCTGTCGGTCCATTGCTGATCCCGCCGGGTCGAAATCAATCTCTGTCGCACCGCAACACAGTTTTCGTTGGTGGACGCGCGATGCCGCATCGCGTCGGCTTGGCAAGATCGGAAGCGGAAACGCCGATACGCCTGACCACGCTCCGTGATTTGGCTCGCGGCGTGCGGAAGCGGGCGGTGCCGCCGCGAAGCACCCGCAAGCCGCCTGCTTGAAGTCTCCGGATCGAACGTCTGGGCCGCCTCGTCAGGCCCGAGCCGGGTGGATATCCGCCGGACAGATTTCTGGCGGCTCAACCACACAGGCCGCCATCACGCGTGGGCGAATGCCCTGACGCGGCCGAGCGCCTCGCGGCGATGGGGCCGTCGGCAGGTCGCTACCCCAGCGCGATCAGCATCCAGGTGCGAGCCTTCGCCATCAGCTCCCCGTCCCCGGCCGACGGATCGGATGCGATCACGCGGCCGATGATCTGGCGGGCGTCCGTGCCACTCAGCCCGATTCCCTGCGCGAAGCCGCTCAGGCGCTGCATCAGGCGATTGGCGGTGGCTTCGCGATCCAGATCGGCCTCGGGCTCGCTCATCCCTTCACCGGGTGCGCCAGCAGGATCGCGGTCCGGACCATGGTGCGCGTCCAGGCCGGCGTGTCGGTGGTGAGCGCATCGGCCGCATGGGCGTGCGTTCGGATGGTCACGACGAGGTCGAGGCTCCAACCCTTCGCAAGCGGGTACGCGTCGGTAGCGAGGTCGGCCGGCACCGCGTCGACCGCAGCATCGATCTCCTGATCGGTGACCTCAGCGGCTTTCCGGACTTCGGAGACGGTCGGGTCGGTGGCCACGCGAACCTGCGGCTGATGTCCGCTGAACCCGCCTCAGGTTCGCCGAACCTGAGGGACCCGGTAGAAAACCGTCTTCGGTCAAAAAAACCATCCAACCTCGCTCGGTTAGATGGTGGGCGCGACAGGGATCGAACCTGTGACCCCTACCATGTCAAGGTAGTGCTCTCCCGCTGAGCTACGCGCCCGGGCCGGAGCCGTTCTTGCTCCGGTGGGCGGGGCCTATAGCGGCTGGCCGGCGAGGGCGCAAGCAGAACCTGCATCGCGGATCGGATCGATCGCGCCCGGCCGGGCACCGGACGACCGGATCGCGACGGGGCCGGACTGCATCGGTGATGTCTGGCAAGGGTTTGCGGGCAAGGGCTTGCGGGAAAAATCTTCGGGCCGGTTCAATCGACCGGCTCGGATGCGGTTCGAGGCCGAAGCCGGCCCTGGTGCACGCCGGCGGAAAAATGCGCTATGGCCCTGCCGCTCGGCATCAGGCCGTGCCGCGACACATGGCGGACACAGGGCGCCGGCATGCCGCCGCCTCACGCTTCAGGACATGCGCTACTTCATCGACCACGATCAGGGTGTTGCGATCCGCGGCTGGATCGTGCCGGACAATCCCCTCGCCATCAGCCGGGTCGTGGTCGCGGTCGACGGACGACGCGTGGCCGAGGTCCCGGCCAGCGTCATCGACGAGGCCTTCAAGCGCAACGGGTGGCATGCCACCGGGCAATGCACCTTCGTGGTCACGGAGGCGGAGGTGCCGGGGCTGACGGAGATCCCGCGGCTCGAATTGTACGATGCCGACACCAACGTGATGGTCTATCGCCGCATGCCGCCCGAGGGGCTGGTGCGGCTGCGGACCATGCTGATCAACACCGGCATCGAGCCCGAAACCGTCCTCCAGACGGCGCTCTTCCCGCATTTCCAGCATTGCTATTTCGGCATCCATAAGCTGCCGGACGAGATTCTCACCTGCGTCCTGACCGGCCCGGCCGCCCCGTCGGCCTTCCTGTCCGGCGCCGTGACCGTCCCGCGCTACGAGAACTTCCTGACGCCGGACCTGATGATCACCGCCATCCTGCTGCAGGAGCCGCAGATCGAGATGGCGACCCGGATGCGCTGGCTGAAGGCTCGGGCCGGGGATGCCGCCGATCCCGCACGCAGCTGGCGCCTGGGCCCGCTCGCCGAGGCCGCCGCCTTCGCGGAGGGGTACGACTTCTCCGACGTGAAGAGCCTCAAGCGCTTCTTCCGCATGCTGCCCGAACCCGCCTACCGGCTGCTCTACAATCCGCTGACCCGCCAACTCGGGACCCGCATGCCGGACGACCGGCTGCATCCGGGCAACTCCATCGCGGCGATCGAGATTCTCGCCCGCGTCGGGATCGTCGGGCACAAATCCCGGTTCCCCGCCTTCGCATCGACGCTGTTCGACCGCCTGGGGATCGCCAAGCCGATCCCGGCCTTGCCCCCGGTGCCGGCCGAGACGATGGCGCTCGCCGAGCGCCTGAAGGCCGTCAAGGCGGTGGAAGACATGATCGTCTTCGATGTCGCCATGTCGGATGCCGTGAAGGCCTCGGTCGACAAGAGCTGGAGTTGAGGGTGCCCGCGTCCGGGGCGGAGGTGCCCGAATTCCAGCCCCTGCCGGCGCAGCTCACGGGGCTCTGGCGCAAGCGGCGCGACCTCGCGGCGCGGGCGGCCTCGGACGGCCTGCGCGTCGCCCTCCCGGGCCTCGCGGGCCGCTGGGTCGAGATCGTCCTGTCCAACGACCCGGCCGAGGGCCGCGACACCCTCCCAGACATCAGCTTCGTCGGACCGGACGGACGCCCGGGCACGGTGCTGCCCCAGGAGGCCCGGGGCGGGGGCGCCTTCGCGTGGATCGGCCGCCTGC
Organism: Methylobacterium sp. UNCCL125; assembly: GCF_900116795.1. Lineage (NCBI taxonomy): Bacteria > Pseudomonadati > Pseudomonadota > Alphaproteobacteria > Hyphomicrobiales > Methylobacteriaceae > Methylobacterium > Methylobacterium sp. UNCCL125. The sequence continues at coordinate 174,161 of NZ_FPBW01000002.1, forward strand.
CCGAGGACGTCGTCGCGTTGCGCGTCGCCGATCCGGCGGGACGGGTCCCGGTCCGGCTGCGTCGGATCGCCGTGCATCGTCTCGCCCGGCCGATCCTGGCCGCGCGCGGTCTCCTGCGCGATCCCGGCCTGACCGCCCAGGCGCTCGCCTGGCGGATCCTCGGCAAGAAGGTGCGCGCCCGTGGCTTCCTCGGCCGGGCGCTGCGCCACCGGCGCGTCAGCGGCTACGAGGCGTGGCTCGGAACCCACAGCCTGCGCCGTGCGGAGCGGGACGGGATCGCCGCCGAGATCGCCGCCTGGACCGATCCGCCGCTGATCTCCGTGCTGATGCCGGTCCACAATCCCGACCCGAAGGTGCTGCGATCGGCCCTGGCGTCGCTGCGCGCGCAGCTCTATCCCCACTGGGAATTGTGCGCCGTCGACGACGCCTCCACGCGCCCCGAGATCCCGCGGATCCTGAGCCGGGCGGCCGAGGCCGACCCGCGCATCCGCGTCCTCACCCGGCCGGAGAACGGCCACATCGCCCGGGCGACCAACGACGCGCTGGGCATGGCCCGGGGCGCGGTCTGCGCCTTCATGGACCACGACGACGCGCTCACCGAGGACGCCCTCTACGAGGTCGCCCGGGCGCTGCGCCGCGATCCGGACCTCGTGCTGATCTACAGCGACGAGGACAAGATCGACGGGCGCGGCCGCCGGTTCGACCCGCATTTCAAGGCGTGCTTCGACCGCGAGCTTCTCTACGCCCAGAACTATATCAACCATCTCACGGTCGTGCGCACCGAGGCGCTGCGCGCCGTCGGCGGCCTGCGTCCGGGCTTCGAGGGCAGCCAGGACCACGACCTGCTGCTGCGACTCACCGACGGGCTCGATCCCGGCCGCATCCGCCACATCCCGCGGGTGCTCTATCACTGGCGCGCCGCGCAGGGCTCCGGCACCTTCTCCGACCGGTCCCTCGCCCGGGCGGAGGCCGCGCGTTTGCGCGCCCTGGAGGAGGTCGTGGCCCCCTGGGGCGGCCGGGCGGAGCGCGGTCCCGGGGGCTTCAACCGCCTGATCCGGCCGCTGCCGGCGCCGCCGCCGCGGGTCTCCGCGATCATCCCGACCCGGGACCGGGCCGAGATCCTGTCGGTGACCCTCGACGGCTTGCTCGGCGCGACCGACTACCCCGACATCGAGGTGATCATCGTCGACAACGACAGCCGCGAGCCCGAGACCGCCGCCCTGTTCGCCCGCTACCGGGACGATCCGCGGGTGCGCGTCGTGCCGGTAGCGGGCGCCTTCAACTTCTCGGACCTGTCGAACCGCGGCGCCGCCGCGGCCACCGGCCCGGTGCTCCTGTTCCTCAACAACGACATCGAGGTGCTCGAGCCCGGCTGGCTCGCCGAGCTGGTCCGCCACGCGGTGCGGCCGGAGATCGGGGCCGTCGGGGCGAAGCTCCTCTATCCGGACCACACGATCCAGCACGGCGGCATCGTCCTCGGGATCGGCGGTGTCGCGGGCCACAGCCATCTCGGCGTCGCGGACGCGGATCCGGGCTATTTCTGCCGCATGGTCATCGCCCACGAGGTCTCGGCGGTCACCGGCGCGTGCCTCGCCATGCGGGCGGATGTCTTCGCGGCGGTCGGAGGCTTCGACGCCGAGGCCCTGAAGGTCGCCTTCAACGACGTCGATCTCTGCCTGAAGATCCGCCGGGCCGGCTACCGGATCGTCTGGACGCCCTTCGCCAGATTGATTCACCACGAGTCGAAGAGCCGCGGGGCCGAGGACACGCCCGAGAAGCGGAAGCGCTTCGAGGGCGAGGTGCTGACCATGCTGGACCGCTGGGGTCCCGAGCTGCGCGCCGACCCCTATTACAACATCAACCTGTCACGGAATTCGGCGCATTACCGGGTGTGAGCGGTCCACGCCCCGTGGCGCCGCCGATGGCCGCGACCACCGGTGCTATGCATGCGTCAGTGGGTGAACTTGCGTCCGGAGCCGGTTGCGATACCTCTGGACATGCCGCATGAGGCGGTTCCGGCCAAGGCGACCCCATAGGCGCGCGGCGAGGGCGGCAGCCAACAATGAGTTCGAATACCCCAATGGCCTCGGCCACGATCCTGGAGCGCGACGCCCAGCAGGCGGTGGGAGACCACAAGGTCCATCCCAACGAGATCGCCATCGGTGTGGTGATCGGACGCGCGTCCGAATACTTCGACTTCTTCGTCTTCGGCATCGCCTGCGTGCTGGTCTTCCCGAAGGTGTTCTTCCCCTTCGTCGACCCGCTGAAGGGCACGCTCTACGCCTTCTCGATCTTCGCCCTCGCCTTCATCGCCCGGCCGCTCGGCACGGTGCTGTTCATGGCGATCGACCGGCGCCACGGGCGCAGCGTCAAGCTCACCACGGCCCTGTTCCTGCTGGGCGGCTCGACGGCGGCGGTGAGCTTCCTGCCGCGCTACGACAGCATCGGCATCGCGTCGGTCTACATCCTGGCCGGCCTGCGGATCCTGCAGGGCCTCGCGCTGGGCGGCGCCTGGGACGGCCTCGCCTCGCTGCTCGCCATGAACGCCCCGCGGGAGCGCCGCGGCTGGTACGCGATGATCCCGCAGCTCGGTGCGCCGCTGGGCTTCATGGTGGCAAGCGCCCTGTTCGCGTTCTTCATCGTCAACCTCGACGAGGCGGACTTCATCGACTGGGGCTGGCGCTTCCCGTTCTACTGCGCCTTCACCATCAACGTAGTCGCCCTGTTCGCCCGGCTGCGCCTCGTCGCCACCGAGGAATTCGCCCGGATGATGGACCTCGACCGGCTGCGTCCGGTCCCGGCCCTCGAGCTGTTCCGCCACCATGCGGGCGACGTGATCCGCGGCGCCTTCGTGCCGCTCGCGGCCTTCGCGCTGTTCCACCTCGTGACGATCTTCCCGATCGCGTGGCTGGCGCTGAACAGCACCACCCGCTCGCCCGGCGAGTTCCTGATCGTGCAGTTCTCCGGGGCCATCGTCTGCGCCGGCGCGGTCGCCGCCTCCGGTCTGATCGCCGACCAGATCGGCCGCCGCAACGCCCTGATCATGAGCGCCTCGCTGATCGGCTTCTTCGCCATCGGCAGCATCATCGCGCCGCTCCTGTTCGGCGAGAGCGCCATCGGCCAGACGATCTACGTCACGATCGGCTTCATGCTGCTCGGGCTCGCCTATGGCCAGACCGCGGGCGCCGTGACGGCCCGGCTGGGCAACCGCTACCGCTACACCGGCGCCGCGCTCACCTCCGACTTCGCGTGGCTGATCGGGGCCGGCTTCGCGCCGCTCGTGGCCCTGTTCCTGTCGCAGCGCTACGGCTTGGCGATGATCGGCGTCTACCTCCTCTCCGGCGCGGTCTGCAGCCTCGTGGCCCTGTTCACCGACCGGTCGGAACTGCGCCAGATGTAGTCGGCGGGCGGCGGCGCAGGCCGCCCGATCCGCCCATCGCTGACAGGAACGCCGCCTTGCGCGGCACGGCAGAAGCGCCGCGCAAGCGGCCTGGGATGACGAGACGCGTGCTGTGACCTCTACGACCCATCGACCGGACAGGACCGACACCGCGACCCGCCGAGGCGGCCGCGGGCGGCGCCTCCTGCCGCTCCTGACCCTGCCGCTCCTGACCCTGCTCGGCGGCTGCAACTTCGTGGTCATGCAGCCGGCCGGCTACGTGGCCGAGCAGCAGCGCAACCTCGTGCTGGCGGCGACCGGGCTGATGCTCCTGATCATCGTCCCGGTGATCGCCTTCACGCTGATCTTCGCGTGGCGCTACCGCGCCACGAACGAGGACGCGGTCTACGATCCCGAGTGGCACCACTCGACGCAGCTCGAGGTGCTGATCTGGACGGCGCCGCTGATGATCATCATCGCGCTGGGTGCCCTGACCTGGATCGGGACACACACCCTCGATCCGTTCCGGCCGCTGAGCAAGATCGACACGAAGCGCGACGTCCCGGCCGGCACGGTGCCGCTGGAGGTCGAGGCGGTGGCCATGGATTGGAAGTGGCTGTTCCTCTACCCGCAATACGGGATCGCCACGGTCAACGAGCTGGCCGCGCCGGTGGACCGGCCGATCCGCTTCAAGATCACCGCCACCGACGTGATGAACACGTTCTACGTGCCGACCCTCGCCGGCATGGTCTACGCCATGCCGGGCATGCAGACCCAGCTCCACGCGGTGATCAACCGGGAGGGCGCCTGGGAGGGCCGCTCGGCGCATTACAGCGGCGCCGGCTTCTCGAACATGTTCTTCAAGTTCCACGGCCTGGCCAACGACAAGTTCGACCAGTGGATCGCCAAGGCCAAGGCCGAGGGCGGCGAGCTCACCCAGGAGGCCTACCTGAAGCTCGAGGAGCCGAGCGAGGCCGAACCGGCGCGGTTCTACAAGTCCTACATGAAGGGCCTCTACGACCGGATCATCGGCATGTGCCCCCGGCCCGATCAGATGTGCGTCGGCGAGATGGTGAAGATCGACGCGCAGGGCGGCGCCTCCGGCGCGGAGGCGGAAGAGAACTACAAGCGGCTCCGATACGACAACCGCCTCGCCGAGCGCGGGATTGAGGGCCCCGGCGCCACGTCGCCGGCCTCGGAGACCGGCCCGCACGGCCAGACGCAGCCCCAGGGCATGAAGCCGCGGCCCGATATGGGCAACCCGGACGTCCGGAGCCAGAAGGCGCCGGACAGCCAGGGCCAGAGCGAGGGCGAGCAGATCGCGCCCAAGCAGCTGAACCAATGATTCCGCGCGTGATGCCAGCGGAACCCACACACAAGACCGGCGGTCGCCGTCGAACCCACTGAACGGGCCGATCCCATGTTCGCAAACCTGGACCTACAGCAGCTGCTCGTCGGACGATTTACGATCGAGCAGATCCCCTATCACGAGCCGATCCTGCAGGGGACCTTCGCCGGCGTGGCCGTGGTCGGCCTCGCCGTGCTCGGGGTCATCACCTATTACCGCTTCTGGGGGCCGATGTGGCGTGACTGGATCACGTCGATCGACCACAAGAAGATCGGCATCATGTACTGCATCTTCGCGGGCGTGATGCTGCTGCGCGGCTTCGCCGACGCGATCCTGATGCGCTCGCAGCAGGCGGTCGCCTTCGGTGACCAGCAGGGCTTCCTGCCGCCGCACCACTACGACCAGATCTTCACCGCCCACGGCATGATCATGATCTTCTTCGTGGCGATGCCGTTCGTCACGGGGCTCATGAACTTCGCGGTGCCGCTGCAGATCGGCGCCCGCGACGTGGCCTTCCCGTTCCTGAACAACTTCAGCTTCTGGATGACGGTGGCCGGCGGCATGCTGGTGATGGTCTCGCTGTTCGTCGGCGAGTTCTCCCGCGCCACCTGGCTCGCCTACCCGCCGCTCTCCGGCGCCGCGATGAGCCCCGGCGTCGGCGTCGACTACTACATCTGGGCGCTGCAGATCGCCGGCATCGGGACGCTGCTCTCGGGCATCAACCTGATCGCCACCATCGTGAAGATGCGGGCGCCCGGCATGACCATGATGAAGCTGCCGATCTTCGTCTGGTCGTCGCTGTGCACCAACATCCTGATCGTGGCCGCCTTCCCGATCCTCACGGCCGTTCTCGCGATGCTGTCGCTCGACCGCTACATCGGCACGCATTTCTTCACGAACGACCTCGGCGGCAACGCCATGCTGTACTTCAACCTGATCTGGATCTGGGGTCACCCGGAGGTCTACATCCTGATCCTGCCGGCCTTCGGCGTGTTCTCGGAGATCACCTCGACCTTCTGCGGCAAGCGCCTGTTCGGCTACACCTCGATGGTCTACGCGCTGGTGGTGATCACCATCCTCGCCTACCTCGTGTGGCTGCACCACTTCTTCACGATGGGCTCGGGCGCGGACGTGAACTCGTTCTTCGGGATCACGACCATGATCATCTCGATCCCGACGGGCGCGAAGATCTTCAACTGGATGTTCACGATGTACCGCGGCCGGATCCGGTTCGAGGTGCCGATGATGTGGGTGGTGGCGTTCATCGTCACCTTCGTGATCGGCGGCATGACCGGCGTCCTCCTGGCGGTGCCCCCGGCCGACTTCGTCCTGCACAACTCGCTGTTCCTGATCGCGCACTTCCACAACGTGATCATCGGCGGCGTACTGTTCGGCATGTTCGCCGGCGTGACCTTCTGGTTCCCCAAGGCCTTCGGCTTCAAGCTCGACGACTTCTGGGGGAAGGTCGCCCTCGGGTTCTGGGTGACCGGGTTCTACGTCGCCTTCATGCCGCTCTACGTGCTCGGCCTGATGGGCGTGACCCGGCGCATGCAGCACTTCGACGACCCGTCGCTGCAGATCTGGTTCGTCATCGCCGCCATCGGCGCGGCGCTCATCGCCTGCGGCATCGCCTCGCAGATCATCATGTTCGTGGTTTCGATCCGGAACCGCGACAAGCTGCGCGACCTCAGCGGCGATCCGTGGGGCGGCCGGACCCTCGAATGGTCCACCTCTTCGCCGCCGCCGGACTACAACTTCGCCTTCACGCCGGTGGTCCACGATTCCGATGCGTGGTGGGATATGAAGAACCGCGGCTTCGACCGTCCCCTCAAGGGCTACAAGCCGATCCACATGCCCAAGAACACCGCGACCGGCGCGATCCTGGCGGGGCTGAACTTCGCCTTCGGCCTGGCCATGGTCTGGTACGTCTGGTGGCTGGCGGCGCTCACCTTCGTGGCGATCTTCGTCGTCGCGATTGCCCACACCTTCAATTACAATCGCGACTACTACATTCCCGCCGACGTCGTCAGTCGGACGGAAGGTCAGCGGACGCGCGAACTGGAGATGGCGTGATCCGATGATGCACGCGGAGACTGCACCCCCCGGCGCCGCGGCGCCGGTCTTCTACCAGACCGACGAGGAGGGCCATCATTCCGAGGGCTCGACCATGCTCGGGTTCTGGCTCTACCTGATGAGCGACTGCCTCATCTTCGCGACCCTGTTCGCGACCTACGGGGTGCTCGGGCGCAGCTTCGCGGCCGGCCCCACCCCGAAGGAGCTGTTCGACCTGCCCGGCATCGCGGTGAACACCGCCATGCTGCTGTTCTCGTCCATCACCTACGGCTTCGCCATGCTGGAGATGGACCGGGACCGGGTGAAGCAGACGCAGATCTGGCTCGCCATCACCGGCCTGTTCGGCGTGGCCTTCGTGGCCCTGGAGATCCGGGAATTCGTCCACCTGTTCCACGAGGGCGCGCCGCCCTGGCGCAGCGCGTTCCTGTCGTCGTTCTACACCCTGGTCGGGACCCACGGCCTGCACGTCTCCATGGGCATCCTGTGGCTCGTCGTGCTGATGGTGCAGGTCAGCAAGCGCGGCCTGATCGTCGAGAACAAGCGCCGGCTGATGTGCCTGTCGATGTTCTGGCACTTCCTCGACCTGATCTGGATCGGCGTCTTCACCGTCGTCTACCTGATGGGAGTGCTCGAATGAGCGCCGACGCACACCGCCTCACCGGCCACGGCCAGGACACGCACGATGCGCACGCCCACAGCGAGGGCGGGCACGGCAGCTTCCAGAGCTACATGACGGGCTTCGTCCTGTCGGTGATCCTGACGGTGATCCCGTTCTGGCTGGTGATGGGCAACGTCCTCGACAACAGCCTCGTCACCACCCTGGTCATCCTGGCGCTCGGCGGCGTCCAGATGGTCGTGCACGTCATCTACTTCCTGCACATGAGCACGAAGTCGGAGGGCGGCTGGACCTTCATGGCGCTGATCTTCACCATCACGCTGGTGGTGATCATGCTCGCCGGCTCGGTGTGGGTCATGTACCACCTCAACCACAACATGATGCCGATGGATGCCCACGACGTCATGAACAACGCCCGCTGAGCGCGCGTCCGCAGATGAGACCCGCGGGGTCGGCGGGGGGCTTGAGCCCCTCCCCGGCCCCGATTGCGTTGTGGCGGCGCGTCGTGTTCGGCGTCGGCGCGGGCCTCGTCTTCATCGTCCTGCTCGGGCTCGGCACGTGGCAGGTGGAGCGGCGGGCCTGGAAGCTCGACCTGATCGCCCGGGTCGATGCCCGGGTCCATGCCCCGCCGGTGCCGGCCCCCGACTCCGCCGCATGGCCGCGCGTCGGCCCCGACGACGCCTACCGGCACGTCCGGCTCGCGGGCACCTTCCTGCACGATCGCGAGACCCTGGTTCAGGCCGTCACCGAGCGCGGCGGCGGATTCTGGGTGCTGACGCCCCTTCGGCGTCCGGACGGCAGCCTCGTGCTGGTCAATCGCGGCTTCGTGCCCGGCGACCGGCGGGATCCGGCGACCCGGGCGGCCGGGCAGGTCGCGGGGGAGACCACGGTGACCGGCCTCCTGCGGCTGACCGAGCCCGGGGGCGCGTTCCTGCGCTCGAACGATCCCAAGGACGACCGCTGGTATTCCCGCGACGTGGCCGCCATCGCGGCGGCGCGCGGCCTGACCGACGTCGCCCCCTACTTCGTGGATGCGGACGCGACGCCCAATCCCGGCGGGCTGCCGGTGGGCGGCCTGACGGTGATCGCCTTCCCCAACAACCACCTCGTCTACGCGATCACGTGGTACGGGATGGCGCTGATGCTGGCGGCCGCGGTTGTCTACGTCCTGCGGGGCGGACGCGGTCCTGGACCTGCGGGGGAGTAGCCCGCGTCAAGCGCGTGTCTATAATGGCGTGACAAACGCCATAACGAGTCAACGCCATGACCTCCCGCATCCCGAACTTCGCCGAAATCCCGCTGGCCGGCGAATCGCTCGTGGTCGCGGCGCCGGCGCTGGGCGAGCCCTGGATGACGCCGGAGGGCATCCCGGTGAAGGGCCGCTACGGACCGGAGGACCGGGAGGGCCTCGAGTTCCTCGACACCTATCCGGGGATCGCGCCGTTCCTGCGCGGCCCCTACCCGACCATGTACGTCACTCAGCCCTGGACGATCCGGCAGTACGCCGGCTTCTCCACGGCCGAGGATTCGAACGCCTTCTACCGCCGCAACCTCGCGGCTGGCCAGAAGGGCCTGTCGGTCGCCTTCGACCTCGCCACCCACCGCGGCTACGATTCCGACCATCCCCGGGTCTCCGGCGATGTCGGCATGGCGGGCGTGGCGATCGACTCGATCTACGACATGCGCACGCTGTTCTCGGGGATTCCCCTCGACGAGATGACCGTGTCGATGACGATGAACGGCGCGGTGCTGCCGATCCTCGCGCTCTACATCGTCGCCGCGGAGGAGCAGGGCGTGCCGCCGCAGAAGCTCGCCGGCACGATCCAGAACGACATCCTCAAGGAGTTCATGGTCCGCAACACCTACATCTATCCCCCCAAGGGATCGATGCGGATCATCTCGGACATCTTCGCCTACACGTCGAAGAACATGCCGAAGTTCAACTCGATCTCGATCTCCGGCTATCACATGCAGGAGGCCGGGGCGACGAACGACCTGGAGCTCGCCTACACGCTCGCCGACGGCGTCGAGTACATCAAGGCGGGCCTCGCCGCCGGGCTGACCATCGACCAGTTCGCCCCGCGCCTGTCGTTCTTCTGGGCGATCTCAACCAACTTCTTCATGGAGGTCGCCAAGATGCGGGCCGCGCGCCTGATCTGGGCGAAGCTCGTGAAGGGGTTCGATCCGAAGTCGGAGAAATCCCTGGCCCTGCGCACCCATTCGCAGACGAGCGGCTGGTCGCTCACCGCGCAGGACGTGTTCAACAACGTCACCCGCACCAACATCGAGGCGATGGCGGCGACGCAGGGCGGCACACAGTCGCTCCACACCAACGCGCTGGACGAGGCGCTGGCGCTGCCCACCGACTTCTCGGCGCGGATCGCCCGGAACACGCAGCTGTTCCTGCAGCAGGAGAGCGGCACCACCCGGATCGTCGATCCCTGGGGCGGCTCCTACTATGTGGAGAAGCTCACGGCCGACATGGTGGCCCGGGCCTGGGAGCACATCCGCGAGGTCGACGGCCTCGGCGGCATGGCCAAGGCGATCGAGGCCGGGATCCCGAAGCTCCGCATCGAGGAGGCTGCCGCCCGGGCCCAGGCCCGGATCGATTCCGGCCGGCAGACCATCGTCGGCGTGAACAAGTTCCGGGCCGACGACGACATGGCCATCGACCTGCTGCGGGTCGACAACGGCAATGTCCGCCGGCTCCAGATCGACAAGCTCAAGCGCCTGCGCGCCGAGCGCGACGAGGCGGCGGTGACGGCCCGGCTGGAGGCCCTCACGAAGGCCGCCGACGGCACCGAGAATCTGCTGGAGCTCGCCGTCGAGGCCGCCCGCGCCAAGGCGACGGTGGGGGAGATTTCCGAGGCCCTGGAGAAGGCCTGGGGCCGGCACCGCGCCGAGATCCGCTCGATCTCCGGCGTCTACAAGCGCGAGGTGGGGGGCATGTCGCCTGTGGTTGAGGAAGTCCGGGCGCTGGTCGAGGCGTTCGAGGAGAATGACGGCCGCCGGCCGCGCATCCTGGTCGCCAAGATGGGCCAGGACGGGCACGACCGCGGCCAGAAGGTGATCGCCTCGGCCTTCGCGGATCTCGGCTTCGACGTGGATATCGGGCCGCTCTTCGCCACCCCGGCGGAGGCCGCCCGGCAGGCGGTGGAGAACGACGTCCACATCGTCGGCGTCTCGTCCCTGGCTGCCGGCCATCTGACCCTGGTGCCGGAGCTGAAGGCGGCGCTGACCGAGCAGGGCCGGGACGACGTGATGATCGCCATCGGCGGCGTCATCCCGCCGGGCGACTACGAGGCGCTGACGGCCGCGGGCGCGGCGGCGATCTTCCCGCCCGGCACGGTCATCGCCGAGGCGGCCGCCAAGCTGATCCGCGCGCTGAACGAGCGGCTGGGCTACGCGGCGCGGCAGGCGGCGGAGTAGAAGGCTTCCCGAGGCGGCCGGACCGGCCGCCTCGCCCCATGCCCTGGCGCGCCCCTCGTCCTGAGGTGCCGGAGCGAAGCGGAGGCCTCGAAGGAGGCCTCCATCCGGCCGCGCGATCCCTGGAGCCCCCCTGCGGCGCCCGCTGACGCGCGCACCTCAGGATGGGGCGGTGGTATGGGATCGGCCGGCCCCCGGGGCTCGCCGCTCAGTTCAGCGCCTGCGGGTCCGCCTCCGTGAGGAAGGCCCCGACCGCGTGGAGGAACTGCATGCGGTTCTTCTCCATCATCACCGTATGGGTGCCCTCCCCCAGCTCGACGAAGCGCTTGTAGGGGGCGTGGGTGAGCTTGGTGAAGTATTCCTGCGCCTGGTAGCTCGGCAGGTCGGCGTCCCACTCGGCGTGGATGATCAGCACGGGCACGCGGATCTCGCCCGGATCGTAGAGCGGCTTCCCCGCCGCCCAGTAGGCGTCCTTGTCGGCGACCGTGCCGTTCGGCGCGCGCAGGACCGGCGGCGATCGCTTCGCCCCGACCGGGTCGGTGGCGAAGGTCGCGTCGGCCCATTGGTCGAACCAGCCCGCCGGGATCAGGTCGGCCTTCTTGTCCTCGGGGACGCCGGTCAGCCAGCGCGCTCGGGCGCTGTCCCGGCTGACGGTGCGATAGGCCCCCACCGTGCCGCCGCCGCCGATCAGGCCGGGCGTGCGCGCCAGCCATTGCGGCGCGTAGAGGACGAGGCGGTTGACCGCGTCGTTGTGGGTGCTGGTGTAGAGCCCCATGGTGGAGGTCCCCCAGGACCAGCCCATCAGGTCGATCTTCTCGACGTTGCGCCGCTTCCGGATGAAGTCGACGACCTGCCCCACCACCTTGGCGGCGTCCGGCGTCCGCATGAGCGGCGGATTGTCGGCGGGCGGCGCATCCATGGCGGCCGGGCGTCCGGACAGGCCGTAGCCCGGCAGGTCCACGCAGTAGACGTCGAAGCCGAGGCCCGCGAGGTAGTCCATGGCCGACATCCCCCCGAGCGGCAGGTCGAAGGCGGTGGAGGACGGGTAGGTGGAGCCATGCACGTAGAGCAGGATCCGGTCGCCCAGGAACCGGTCGGTTCCCGCGGGCCGCTTGTTGCGCACGTAGATTTCGACCCCCGGCTCGCTCCAGGGCAGGCGGAACTCGTCCGTCGTCAGCTGGGCCGCCGGAGCCGCGACGACAGGAGCCGCGACGGCAGGCGCCGCGACGGATTGGGCCGCGACGGCTTGGGCCGCCGAGGCCGCGACCGCCGCCCCGGCGGCGAGCGCCCCGACCAGCTCGCGCCGGGCCAAGCCCCGGCCGGGCCGGGCCGCGTCCGGGTCCGTCCGCATTGGTCTGTCCGCCATGATGTCTCCTCCCGTCCGCCTTGTCTGGCGGCTCGGGCGATTCAACCGGCGGGCGGCGGCGGGCGCAACGCTCCGGACCGGCCGGCGGCGGACAGGCGGCGGGTTCCGTCGCCCGATCCGGCGAAACCGCGTGAAAAAAGCCCGCCCCTGTCGCCGGGGCTGGTGACGCCAAGCTCCCGGACGGGCATTGAGGCGGGAGATTCCGGGAGACGCCCGCTTATGACGACTCCGACCACCGTCGCGACCACGCCCTTCCCCGACCAGAAGCCGGGCACCTCCGGCCTGCGCAAGAAGGTGCCGGTGTTCCGGCAGCCGAACTACGTCGAGAACTTCGTCCAGGCGATCTTCGACACCCTGCCCGACAAGGCGGGCGCGACCCTCGTGCTGGGCGGCGACGGCCGGTTCCTCAACCGCGAGGTGGTGCAGAAGACGCTGCGCCTCGCCGCCGGCAACGGCTTCGGCCGGGTCCTCGTCGGTCAGGGCGGCCTGCTCTCGACGCCGGCTGCCTCCTGCGTCATCCGGAAGGCCAAGGCGCTCGGCGGCATCGTGCTCTCGGCGAGCCACAACCCGGGCGGGCCGGACGGCGATTTCGGCATCAAGTTCAACGCCGCCAATGGCGGCCCGGCGCCCGAGACGCTGACGAACGCGATCTTCGCGCGGGCGAAGGCGATCACGGAATACCGCCTCGTGGAGGCCCCGGACCTCGACCTCGACACTCTGGGCGACACCCGCCTCGGCGGCATGACGGTGACGGTCATCGACCCGGTGGCCGACTACGCCGCGCTGATGCGCACGCTCATCGACTTCGACGCGGTGGCGCGCCTGTTCGCCTCCGGCTTCCGCATGCGCTTCGACGCCATGAGCGCGGTGACCGGCCCCTACGCGACGGCGATCCTGGAAGGGATGCTCGGCGCCCCCGCGGGCACGGTGGTCAACGCGGTCCCGAAAGAGGATTTCGGCGGTCACCACCCGGATCCGAACCCGGTCCATTGCCACGACCTGTTCGACCTGATGCAGGGGCCGGACGCGCCGGATTTCGGCGCCGCCTCGGACGGCGACGGCGACCGCAACATGATCGTGGCCCCGGGCCTGTTCGTGACGCCGAGCGACAGCCTCGCCCTGCTCGCCGCCCACGCCCACCGGGCGCCGGGCTACGCGGGCGGGCTGGCCGGTGTCGCGCGCTCCATGCCCACGAGCCGCGCCGCCGACCGGGTCGCGGCCGCGCTGGGCATCAAGGCCTACGAGACGCCCACCGGCTGGAAGTTTTTTGGCAATCTCCTCGACGCGGGCCTCATCACCCTGTGCGGGGAGGAGAGCGCCGGCACCGGCTCGAACCACGTGCGCGAGAAGGATGGGCTCTGGGCGGTGCTGCTCTGGCTCAACATCCTCGCCGCCACGGGCGAGCGGGCCGACGCGCTGGTGCGGGCGCACTGGCGCACCTACGGGCGCGACTACTACGCCCGCCACGACTACGAGGAGGTGGATTCGGACGCCGCCAACGGTCTGATGGACGCGCTCCGCGAGAAACTCGCCGGGCTGCCGGGCACGCGGATCGGCGATCTCACGGTCTCGACGGCCGACGAGTTCGCCTACCGCGATCCGGTGGACGGCTCGCTCACCGAGCGCCAGGGCATCCGGATCGGCTTCGCCGAGGATGCGCGGGCGGTGTTCCGGCTCTCCGGCACCGGCACCGCCGGGGCGACGCTGCGGGTCTACCTAGAGCGCTACGAGAACGCACCGGACCGCCTCGACTTGGCCGTTGCCGAGGTGCTGGCCCCGGTCGCGGCCGCGGCCCGCGCGATCGCCGAGATCGAGCCGCGCACCGGACGGCCTGAGCCGAGCGTGGTGACCTGAGGGGAGCCGGGAGACGCCTCGTCTTTGCGAGCGCCGCGAAGCAATCCAGAGGCGCCACGCTCTACGGCGGCGCGCCACCCTGGGTCGCTTCGCTGCGCTCGCGATGACGGTAAGGCCGGCGCCGATGCCTCAAACCAAGTCCTTCACCATGTGCACGGTGACGTCGTCGTCGCGGGTCCGGCCCGGTCCGTCGTAGAGCTCCTCCCGCTCCACCCGGTAGCCGAGCGCCCCGTAGAGGCGCAGGTTCGCCGTGTACTTCTTGTTGGTGTAGAGGCGCAGCCGCGCGAGCCCGGCCTCGGCCGCGACGGCGTCGGCCCGTCCCATCAGCCGGCTGCCGAAGCCCCGGCCCTGGAAGGCCGGGTCCACCGCGACGTTGACGACCAAGAGGTGATCGGCCTCGGCCCGCGTCTCGATCAGGCCGGCGAGATCCGGACCGGTCCGCAGCAGGTCGAAGCGGTGGTCCCGCAAAGCCTGCGCGTAATCCGCCTGCATGGGAATCGGCAGGCGCCCGATTACCGGGATCCATTTGGTGTAGGCCGCCTCCACCAGCCCCCGGATCGCCTCCGCGTCCGCGGGCGCGCCGCGCCGGACCACGACTGACTCGTCCATCTGACCTCTCACGGTTGACCGCGGCGCGTCCGTCCCCTAAAGACCCGCCGTCGATGGGGCTCCGCACGGGGCCCCGTCGCGTTTTCACGCGCACCCGTGGGCGGGATCCTCCCGCCCTGTCGTCCCGGACCGCGAAGGGCCGGGAAAAGGAGGGCGCGTTCCTCATTCTCGTCACGAGAGGACGCGGAAGATATGTCGAAGCGGATTCAGGCCAAGCACAAGCTCGACCGCCGCATGGGCCAGAACATCTGGGGCCGCCCGAAGAGCCCCGTCAACCGCCGCGAATACGGCCCCGGCCAGCACGGCCAGCGCCGCAAGGGCAAGATGAGCGACTTCGGCACGCAGCTGCGCGCCAAGCAGAAGCTCAAGGGCTATTACGGCAACATCACCGAGAAGCAGTTCCGCCGCTACTACGCCGAGGCGATCCGCCTGCGCGGCGATTCTGGCGAGAACCTCGTCGGCCTGCTCGAGCGCCGCCTCGACGCCGTGGTCTACCGGGCGAAGTTCGTCGCGACCCCGTTCGCCGCGCGCCAGTTCGTCAACCACGGGCACGTCAAGGTGAACGGCGTCCGCGTCAACATCCCGAGCTATCAGGTGAAGGCCGGCGACCTCATCGAGGTCAAGGAGTCCTCCCGCCAGCTCGAGATCGTCATCGTGGCGACCCAGCTCTCCGAGCGTGACGTGCCGGACTACATCGAGGCCGACCACGCCAAGATGACCGCCCGCGTCACCCGCATCCCCAGCCTGTCCGAGGTGCCCTACCCGGTGCAGATGGAGCCGAACCTCGTCATCGAGTTCTACTCCCGCTGATCCCGTCGCCCCGGCGACCGAGGAGGGGCTGCCCGTTCGGGCGGCCCCTTCGCGTTTTCGGACCCTCGTCCCGGACGAGGGCCTCCGGCGTCCGGGACGACCGCCCGGGCCTCAGCAGCCCTGGCAGATCGAGCCCATCGTGTGGCGCATCTTGCTGTCCCAGGCCTTCGAGCGGGCCTCGGCGGCCTTCTGAGCCTTGATCATCTCGGCCTGGTTCACGGGCTGCGGCAATCCGGTGGCTGCGGTTCCGCCCGGGGGTTTGGTCTGGCCGGTGGCCGTGGTCCGGCGGCCGCTGACCTGGGAACCCGCCGTGGCCGGGGACGCGGCAGAGCCCGGATTGGTGCCCGGATTCATGCCCGGAGCCGGGCCCTGGGCCAGCGCCGGCGCCGCCCCGAGGAAGAGGCCGAGAAGCAGCGCGGGACGAAGAATTGCCATGGACCTGATCTCCCCGGCGGAGGATCCCGTGCAGGCCCCGCCTCATCTGAGGCCGATCCTACCCGATCGCTCCGTTAAAATCATGCCGTCGGCAGGCCTGCGATGAGCGTTGGATCGCCGCCGCTGAATCGCCGGGACGCCGTCGCCGCGGCGCTGGCCCGGCTTGCCCCGCGCCTCCCGGATTTCGAGGCGGAGGCCGCCCTCGACCGGGCGCTGGCCAGCCCGGGCCTGCGCCGGGCCGCCCCGGAGACCGCGGCACGCCTCGCCCTCATCACGTACGCACGCCACGTCTTCACCGATTACGACGACCTCCTGGCCGACGGATACGACCGGGACAGCGCCCGGCACTTCGTCCTCGACGATCTCAACGCCGCGCTGGCCGCCTGGGGGGCCGCGCCGATCCCCGAGGACGAGGCCGGCGAGCCTGAGGCCGATCCGCGCTGAGGCGGTCGCGCGGGACCCCGCCATGCTGTAGGAGACCTGCCCGAGGCCGCCCGACGCGACCTGTTCCGGTGCGGCTTATGGAGCGAGGCAGCAGACCATGAAGATCAGCGCGCGCAACGTTCTCAAGGGCACGGTCCTCTCCGTGGACAAGGGGGCGACCACCTCCCACGTGAAGATCGAGATCAGCCCCGGCCAAGTGGTCACCGCTTCGATCACCAACGAGGCCGTCGAATCCCTCAAGCTCGTCGCCGGCGGTCCCGCCTACGCGGTGATCAAGGCTTCCGACGTCATGGTCGCCGTCGACTGAGGGCGTCCTCGCGCCGTCCCCTCATCCCGAGGCCTGCCCTGCGCTCCGGCACCGCAGGAGGCGGATGGGACGGACGGCTGAGACCATGCTCCGCTTTCGCGCCGTGACCGCCGGCGGATAGGATGCGGTCCGGATCGGAGGAGTTCAACCCGTGCAGAAGACCGTGCTCGGCATCGAGACCACCTGCGATGAGACCGCCGCCGCCGTGGTGTCGGTCGACGAGGATGGTGTCGGCCAGATCCGCGCCAACGAGGTCCTGAGCCAGATCGCCGAGCACGCGGCCTATGGCGGCGTCGTGCCGGAGATCGCCGCCCGCGCCCACGTGGAGGTGCTCGACCGGCTGATCGCCCGTGCCCTCGACCGGGCCGGGACCGGCTTCCGGGACCTCGACGGCATCGCGGTGGCCGCCGGCCCCGGGCTGATCGGCGGCGTGCTGGTCGGCCTCGTCACCGCCAAGACCCTGGCGCTCGTGACCCGCAAGCCCCTGCTCGCCGTCAACCATCTGGAAGCCCACGCGCTCACGGCGCGGCTCACCGACGGCGTCGCCTTCCCGTACCTGCTGCTCCTGGTCTCGGGCGGCCACACCCAGCTCGTCGCCGTGCGCGGCGTCGGCGACTACGTGCGGCTCGGCTCGACCGTCGACGACGCCATCGGCGAGGCTTTCGACAAGGTCGCCAAGCTCCTCGGCCTCGGCTATCCCGGTGGTCCCGCGGTCGAGCGCATGGCCGAGGCCGGCGATCCCGAGCGCTTCGCCCTGCCCCGGCCGATGCTCGGCCGCCGCGAGGCCGACTTCTCCCTCTCGGGCCTCAAGACCGCCGTGCGGATCGAGGCCGAGCGGATCGCCCCGCTGGCCGAGCGCGACGTCGCCGATCTCTGCGCGAGCTTCCAGGCCGCCGTGGTCGACGTGGTGGTGGACCGCGCCCGGGTCGCCCTGCGCGCCTTCTCGGACGTGGCCGGACGGCCCACCGCCCTGGTGGCGGCGGGGGGCGTGGCGGCCAACGGCGCCATCCGGCGGGCGCTGGCCGCCCTGGCCGGCGAGGCGGGCCTGAGCTTCGTGGCGCCGCCCTTGCCGCTCTGCGGCGACAACGGCGCGATGATCGCCTGGGCCGGGCTGGAGCGCCTGCGCCTCGGGCTGGTGGACGACCTCACGGCCCCGGCGCGGCCCCGCTGGCCGCTGGCGGCCCGGGCGGCGGTGCCGGCCGGATGAACCCGGCGGACCGGCGCACGCATTGGCGGGATTTGGTGGAGCGCCGCCTGCCCGAAGCCGTCCGTCCGGACTGGCCGGTGCGGCTCGACCATTGCTTCGCCCGTATCCTCCTGGACAATGCCTGCGGCGGCCCCTGGCGCGACCATACCCGCCCGCCCGCCCACGCCACCATGCCGCTCGGTCAGCTCGAGATCGCGATCGCGCTGGGCGAGGCGGTGCTCGCCGGCCGTGCGGACCTCGCGCTCCTGAACCGCCGCTCCCTGGCCTGGCGCGGCAAGATCGCCGCCGCCCCGGTGCCGGAGGCCCTCCGGGACGGCGACCTGACCCTCCGCCGCTGGCGGCCGGAGGATACGGCGCCCTTCGCGGCGCTCAACGCCGATCCGGCGGTGATGGCTCATTTCCCGCGGCCCCGGACCGAGGCGGAGAGCGCCGCCGAGGCCGGCCTCTGCGACCGCCGCTTCGTGGCGGACGGGTTCGGCCCCTGGGCCCTGGAGCATGCGGGCCGGTTCATCGGCTTCGCCGGCCCGATGCGGATCCTGCGGCCCCTGCCCTTCCCGGGGGGCGACCGGCCCGGAACGACGGTCGAACTGGCCTGGCGCCTCGCACGCGAGGCCTGGGGCCACGGCTTCGCCACCCGGGCCGCGCGGCTCGCCCTCGCCGACCTCGCCGGGCGCTGCAGGATCCGGAGCGTCGTGGCCTTCACGGCGGTCGGCAACGACCGCTCCCGGGCCGTGATGGAGCGCCTCGGCCTGAGGCCGGCCGGGACATTCCCGCATCCGGCGGTGCCGGAGGGGCCGCTGCGCGTGCACGTGCTCTACCGGCTGGACTGCGCGGACAGGGAGGAAGCGGCATGAGCGCGGAGACCCCGATCAACGTCGTCGGCGGCGGGGCCTGGGGCACGGCGCTGGCCAACGCCGCCGCCGGGGCCGGCCATCCCGTCACCCTCTGGCTGCGCGATGCGCAGGCCGCGGCCGCCCTCCAGGCCCAGCGGGAGAATCCGCGCTACCTGCCGGGCGTGCCGCTGCATCCCGCGATCCGCGCGACGGCCGATGCCGACGCCCTCGCGGGCGCCCGGGCGACGCTCGTGGTCGTGCCCGCCCAGACCATGCGCGGCGTGCTGGAAACCCTGCGCGGTCCCCTGGCCAGCGCCGGGCCGGTGATCCTCTGCGCCAAGGGAATCGAGCGCGGCAGCGACAGTTTCATGAGCGCGGTGGCCGAGCAGGTCCTGCCCCCCGGTGTGCCCGTGGCGGTCCTGTCCGGCCCGAGCTTCGCAGCCGACGTCGCCCGCGGCCTGCCCACCGCCGTGACCCTGGCGGCGGCCGATGCCGGCCTCGCCGCCGGCTTGAGCGCCCTGCTGTCCGGGCCGAGCTTCCGCCTCTACCACACCGACGACGTGCGGGGCGTCGAGATCGGCGGCGCCGGCAAGAACGTGCTGGCCATCGCCTGCGGGATCGTGGTGGGGCGCGGCCTCGGGGAGAGCGCCCGGGCGGCGCTGATCGCCCGGGCCTTCGCCGAACTGATGCGCTTCGCCCGCGCCTTCGGCGGGCGGCCCGAGACGCTGATGGGGCTCTCGGGGCTCGGTGACCTCGTGCTCACCGCCTCCTCGCCGCAATCGCGCAACTTCGCTTTCGGCCAGCGGCTCGGCGCCGGCGCCAGCCCGGCCGAGGCCGCGGGCGGCAAGCTCGCCGAGGGGGCGTTCACCGCCGCGGCCCTCGCGGGCCTCGCCGCCGCGAAGGGTCTCGAGATGCCGGTGGCGGAAGCCGTCGCCGCCATCGTGGCCGGCTCGGCCAGCGTCGACGACGTGATCGCCGGCCTGCTGGCCCGGCCTCTGCGCGGGGAGACCGACTGAGGGCGCCGTCCCCGGGGCGCCCTCCCCGGGGCGCAGGCTGCCGACGCGCCCGGCGCCCGGACCCGGGACCGCGCATCCGGGTTTCTGGCGGGTGCTGGGGGCAGGCCCTGCGTGATCCGTCACGGCTCCGCCCCGATCCGCCGCCCAGGGGCTCGGCCCTCTGGGCGCGTGGCTGTCGACGACGGGGCCGGGGGCGCTGCGCGGAGCGCCTCCCCGGATCGCGGATCGGACCCGCGACAGCGTCGGCAGCCCGACCGCGGGGCCGCCATCGACCACCTCCGCCGGGATGAGCCGGCGCCGGGGCCGCCCCTCTTCGGAGTGAGGCGACCGGCCCGATGCGCCTCAGGCCACGGCGGCCGCCCGGTCCGGCGCCGCGCCGTGGGTGTGGGTGGAAAAGCGCGCGATCGGCTCGGGTCGGCCCAGCAGATAACCCTGGGCGAGGGTGCAGTTCTCCTGCGCCAGGAAGGACAGCTCCTCGGCGGTCTCCACGCCCTCCGCCACCACGGCGAGCCCCAGACCCCGACCCAGCCCCAGCACGGAGCGCACGATCGCGGCCCCCTGCGGGTTACTGTGGACCGCCTTGATGAACGAGCCGTCGATCTTGATCCGGTCGAACGGGAAGGCGCGCAGGTTCGACAGCGAGGAATAGCCGGTGCCGAAATCGTCCATGGCGATCTGCACGCCGAGCGCCTTGAGCTGGCGCAGGGTGAGGAGCGCCCGGGCCGGATCCCGGATCAGCGCGGTCTCGGTAATCTCGATCTCGAGGCGTTCCGCCTTCAGGCCGGCTTCGAACAGGGTCCCGTGGACGAACTGGACGAAGTGCGGGTTGTGGAGCTGCACCGCCGAGACGTTGACGGCGATCGCCAGAGGGTTCGGCCAGCCGGCCGCCGCCCGGCAGGCCTCCCGCAGCACCCAGGCCCCGATCTCCAGGATCGCCCCGGTCTCCTCGGCGATCGGCACGAACACGGCCGGGGGGATGCTGCCCCGGGTGGGGTGGCGCCAGCGCAGCAGCGCCTCGAAGCCCGTCACCGCGCCGGTGCCGATCTCGCTCTGCGGCTGATAAACGAGCTCCAGCTCCCCCCGGGTCACCGCGTGGCGCAGGTCGTGCTCCAGCTGCCGCCGGTCGCGGATCTGCGCACCCATGCTGGCGTCGTAGCGCCGAAAGGTGCCGCGGCCCTCGTTCTTGGCCCGGTACAGGGCGGCGTCGGCGTGGCTCAGGAGCGCACGCTGGTCCGCGGCGTCGTCGGGATAGACCGCGATGCCGATGCTGGTGGCGATCACCGGGCCGGAGGCGGCCGGCACCGCGGCCAGGGTGGACAGGATCCGCTCGGCCAGCCGCTCGGCGGACCCCTCCGCCTGCGGCGTCAGGATGGCGAACTCGTCGCCGCCCAGCCGGGCCATCAGCTGTTTCGCGTCGAGGAGGCCGCCGGCCCGGAGGGCGAGATCGCGCAGCATCGCGTCGCCGGCCGCGTGTCCGAACAGGTCGTTGACCTCCTTGAAGCGGTCGAGGTCCAGGCACAACACGGCGAGGCGGCCGCCCTGGGCGTCCGCGGCGCGGATCTCCCGCTCCAGCCGCGCGTGGAAGCTCGTGCGGTTGGCCAGCCCCGTGAGCGCGTCGTGGTGGGCGAGGTAATGGATCTCGCTCTCGGCCCGGCGCCGGGCGCGCAGGTCGCGCACCGCCACGGCGTGGTGCGGCAGGCGCCCGTACTCGGCGACGGGACGCATGATCACCTCCACGGGGATCGTGCCGCCGCTCGCCGGGACGAGGTCGGCCTCGAGGGGCTGGTCGACCGTTCCGGCCCCGGCGGCGACGCCCGGCAGGTACAGGGCCAGGTTCGTGCCCACGAGGTTGGAGGCCCCGGTGCCGGCGAGGCGGGCGAAGGCCTCGTTGGCGCTGACGATCTCGCCGCCGCGGCAGACGACGAGACCCTCCACCGCCGCGTTGGCGAGGCTGCGCAGCCGCTCACGCTCGAACTCGGCACGCTTGCGGTCCCGCAGGTCGAGCACCAGGGCAGCCCCGGCGAGCAGCAGGATCAGGAAGCTCGCCGCCGCCACCGCGGCGGCGAGCCAGGCGGTGCGGATGGCGCTCGCGTGGATCTCCACGGTGGGGTCCGGCAGGATGGTCACGGCGGCCATGCCGGTGAAATGATGGCCGCAGATCGCCAGGATCAGCAGCGCGCCGCCGCCGAACCGGCCCCGGACCGTGGTGGCCGACAGCCCGACCACCAGGGCGGCGGCGCCGAACGCCGCTGCGAGCCCGACCGAGATCACGACCGGGACGGGATTCCACACAAGGTGTCCTGGCACCTGAAAGGCGGCCATGCCGGTATAGTGCATCACCGCGATGCCGCACCCCACCACGGCGCCGCCGAGCGCCGCCTGGATCCTCCGGCCGGTCGTGGCCAGGGCGAAGCCGAGCCCGGTGATCGCCACGGCATCGACGTAGGAGAGGAGGGTCAGCCCGACGCCGTACCCCGACGGCAGCCCGGGCTCGAAGGCGAGCATCGCCAGGAAATGCGTCGCCCAGATCCCCGACCCGCCGGCGGCGGCGGCCACGGTGAGCCAGATGTAGCGGTTGCGGCCTCCGGCCCGGCCGGCATGGATGAGCAGTTCCAGCGCCGTCGCACTCGCCAGCGTGCAGACGAGTGCCGCCAGGACCACCAGCCAGAAGTTGTGCTCTCCGGCGAAGCAGCCGACCAGTGACAGCATGTATGCAACCGGAGATTATTAAGAGATGCTCTTATGCCACGTTTGGCATCCAGAATTTAATATTCAGCCAACAGCATCCCTCGATAAGCGAGATTTTACTGATCTTTAACGACGTCTCATGCGCCGGCCCTCGGTGCGCCGAGCGCGCCGGACGCGGCGCTGGCCTGTTCCCGGAGGCCGAAGCTGGGCTATGGCGGGGCATGCCGCCCGGCCGGGCGGTCCGCGGGACCTTCAGCGATGGCGTACTGGCTGTTCAAATCCGAGCCCGCGACCTGGTCGTGGGACCAGCAGGTCGCGGCCGGTGAGGCCGGCACGTACTGGAACGGCGTGCGCAACCACCTCGCCAAGAAGCAGCTGATGGCCATGCAGGTCGGCGAGCAGGGCTTCTTCTACCACTCGAACGAGGGCAAGGCGGTGGTCGGCATCGTGGCGGTGATCCGCCCCTACTATCCCGATCACACGGACGAGACCGGCCGCTTCGGCATGGTCGACGTCAAGGCCGTGCGGGCGCTGCCCCGCCCTGTGACGCTCGAGGCGATCAAGGCCGATCCGGCCCTGGCCGACATGGTGCTGGTCAACAATTCCCGCCTGTCGGTGCAGCCGGTGACCGAAGCCGAATGGGCCCGGATCCGTGTGCTCGGCGGCCTCGACTGAGCGGGGCGGCCCGACCGGCGCGGGTCACGCCGCGCGGTTGAGGGGACTGCGCGCGGGGGCCACCACCTCCGGCTCGACCTCGACGGCCGGCAGCGTGTCCATGACCCGGGAGGCTGGCAGCGTCACCACCACCTCGGTGCCCTCGCGCGGCTTGGAGGACAGCTGGAACTGCCCGCCATGCAGTTCCACCAGGCCCTTCACGATCGGCAGGCCCAGCCCGGAGCCCTGCTCGGCGGTCTTGATCGCCAGGGAGCCGCGCCCGAACGAGGACAGGACCGTGCCGAGTTCGTCTTCCGGGATGCCCGGGCCGCTGTCCTTCACCGAGACGTATTGGCCGCCCGACGCGGTCCAGCCGACCTTCAGCCAGATCTCGCCGCCCGGCGGCGTGAACTTCACGGCGTTCGACAGGAGGTTCAGCACGATCTGGCGGAGCGCCCGCTCGTCCGCCCAGAGCCGCGGCAGCGAGCCGTCCACGAGATCGTGGAACGTCTGGTTCTTGGCCTTGGCCCGCAGGCCCATCATGTGGCGGCACTCCTCCACCACGTGGGCGAGCTGCACCGGCTCCTCGTTGAGTTCGTAGCGCCCCGCCTCGATCCGCGACAGGTCGAGGATCTCGTTGATCAGGTTCAGGAGATGCATCCCGCTGTCGTGGATGTCGTGCGAGTATTCCCGATAGGACGGCGCCGTGTGGGTGCCGAACACCTCGTTCTTCATCACTTCCGAGAAGCCCAGGATGGCGTTGAGCGGCGTCCGCAGCTCGTGGCTCATGGTGGCGAGGAAGCGCGACTTGGCGAGGTTGGCCTCTTCGGCCCGGCGGCGGGCCTCGTCGGAATTGGCCTTGGCCTGTTCCAGCTCGCCGAACACCGCGTCCTTCTCGGCCCGGGAGCGCAGGGCGCCCACCGTCGAGGTGTAGAGGCGGCGGGAGAGGCCGAGGAAGAAGACCTGCGCGCCGCCGGCCATCACCACCAGCATCAGCAGGTCCATCCCGCGGGAGAAGGCGGCGAGGGACACGGTGGCGAGCGCCAGCGGGACCAGGGCGGCGATGGCGGCCAGCGGCACCGTCGCGGCCAGCATGGTGGTGACGGCGGAGGCGATGACGAGGCCGAACAGCGCGAAGGTCCAGCCGCCGGTGGTGCCGAGCCCGATCATCGCGGACCACGACAGGCTCTGCAGCACCTCGCCGATCAGGAAGCGCCGGCGCCAGCGGGCGAGCGGGATCGTCGCCGGGTCGGCGCGGAGGAAGCGCCGGCTCAAGGTGGTGTTGAGCGTGATCATCAGGAACACGCCGAGCGCCCAGGCCGCCGCCACCGGCGGCGCGATCCAGAAGGTCGCCGCCGTGGCGAGCGCCGCCGCGAATCCCACCAGCGGGATGCCCGCGCCGGCCCGGTACTGGGCGTAGTGGCGCAGCAGCTCGTAGTCGAAGGCCCGCTCCAGGCCGGTCTGCGAGGTCAGCTTCTCGCGGGCCGAGCGGATTTCCCGGGCGACCCCGAGGCGGCGCGCCGCCTCCTCCGTCGAGGGGCCGCGACCGCGCTGGACCATCTCGACGGTGAGATCGGGCATGCGCGTCTTGAAACTCGGCTCGATTCCGCGGACGGGCGGCGGTGGCTGGGAAGCACGCCGTGAAGATGAGGCGGATGTGTTAAGAAGCGGCTGCCGGCATCCCTTCAATCTTAAGCATCGGGGGCTGTATCGAGGCTGTGCCGCCGCCGGATTGAAGTGCGGTGCCGCACATCGTGTCCGGGCATGGGCTCGCTATTTAAGGGTGCGTGCTCGCTTACCCGTGCGAGACCGCACGCCGTGATCCGGGCTGCCCGGATGCCCGCGTCGAGAAAGGGTCGCCGACCATGCCGAATCTCACCGTCAACGGTGTCACGCACGCGGTCGACGCCGACCCCGACATGCCCCTGCTCTGGGTGCTGCGCGACCGGCTCGACGCCACCGGCACCAAGTACGGCTGCGGCATCGCGCAGTGTGGCGCCTGCACGGTCCATCTCGACGGGCAGCCGGTCCGGTCCTGCCAGACGCGGCTTGGCGATGTCGGCACCGCGCAGGTGACGACCATCGAGGGCGTGTCGGGCCGCGTGGCCGAGGCCGTCCAGGCGGCGTGGCGCAAGCTCGACGTGGTCCAGTGCGGCTACTGCCAGTCCGGCCAGATCATGTCGGCGATCGGCCTGCTCTCGGGCAACGCCAAGCCCAGCGACGCCGACATCGACGGCGCCATGGACGGCAACATCTGCCGCTGCGGCACCTACCAGCGCATCCGCGCGGCGATTCACGAAGCCGCGCGCAGCCTCGCCTGATCGGCCTGACGCCTCACCTTCCCCGCGGTCCCGACCGGAGCCTCGCCGCCATGCTGAACGCCCGTCGACCGAATCCCCTGCCCGCCCGTCCCAGCCGCCGCGGCCTGCTCGCCGGCGCCGGCGCCCTCGTGGTCGCGTTCCGGCTCGACCCGAAATCCGCCCGCGCGGCATCCGGCCCGAACCTCGCCGACGTCAAGGCGCAGCCCAACGCCTTCGTGCGGATCGGCGCCGACGACACCGTCACGGTGGTGATCAAGCACCTCGACATGGGCCAGGGGAACACGACCGGCCTCGCCACCATCCTGGCCGACGAGCTCGGCGCCGACTGGTCCAAGGTCCGCACCGAATTCGCCCCCGCGGATGCGACGCTCTACAACAACAGCCTGATGGGCCCGATCCAGGGCACCGGCGGCTCCACCGCGGTGGCCAATTCCTGGTTCCAGCTGCGCAAGGCGGGTGCGGCCGCCCGCGAGATGCTGATGGCCGAAGCCGCCTTCCGCTGGAAGGTGCCGGTTTCGGAGATCACGGTCGCCGACAACATCGTGCGCCACGCGCCCTCCGGCCGGCAGGCCCGGTTCGGGGAACTCGCCGCCTCGGCCGCCTCCCTGCCGGTCCCCTCCGAGCCGCGGCTCAAGGATCCGAGCGAGTGGCGGCTGATCGGCCAGACGATCCCGCGCCTCGATTCCGTGGCCAAGACCAACGGCACGGCGATCTACTCGCTGGATATCCGCCGCCCCAACCAGGTCACCGCGGTCGTGGCCCGGGCACCGCGTTTCGGCGCCACCGTGAAGAGCTTCGATGCCGCCGCCGCCCGCAAGGTCGCCGGCGTCCTCGACGTGGTGCAGGTGCCCACCGGCGTGGCGGTGATCGCCCGCGACACGTGGTCGGCCATGAAGGGCCGCGAGGCGCTTACCGTCGCCTGGGACGACAGCACCGCCGAGACCCGCTCGTCCGACGCGATCCTCGCGGAGTACCGTGAGCGGGCCAAGGGCCCCGGCCTCACGGCCTCCGAGCGCGGCGACCCGCAGGCGGCGCTGAGAGGGGCCGCCAAGGTCGTCGAGGCCGAGTTCACCTTCCCCTACCTCGCCCATGCGGCGATGGAGCCCTTGAACGCCACGATCGAGCGGGCGGCCGACGGCGGCTACGACGTCTACGCGGGCTTCCAGTTCCAGACCGTCGAGCAGGCGACGATGGCGGCGATCCTCGGGGTGACGCCCGACCGGGTGCGCCTCCACAGCAACTGGGCCGGCGGCTCCTTCGGCCGCCGGGCGACCCCCACCGCCGACTACCTCGCCGAAGCCGCGACGGTTCTGAAGGCGTCGGGCGAGAAGGCCCCCGTGCACCTCGTCTGGACCCGCGAGGACGACATGGCCGGCGGCTATTACCGCCCGACCGTGCTGCACAAGGTCCGGGCCGGCATCGACGCCAAGGGCGCGGTGGTCGGCTGGGACCACGTCATGGTCGGCAAGTCGATCATGATCGGCTCGCCCTTCGAGGCGATGATCGTCAAGAACGGGATCGACTCCACCACCGTGGAGGGCGCCTCCGACACGCCCTACGCGCTGCCGGCCTACCGGTTCGGCGTCCACAATGGCCGTGAGGGCGTGCCGGTCCTGTGGTGGCGCTCGGTCGGCCACACCCACACGGCCCACGTGATGGAGGTGATGATCGACGAGCTGGCCCATGCCGCCAACGTCGATCCGGTGGCCTACCGGCTGTCGCTCCTCGCCCAGGCGCCGCGGCTCTCCGGCGTGCTGAAGCTCGCCGCCGAGAAGGCCGGCTGGAGCGCCAAGCCGCAGGATCCGGGCCGCGGCCTCGGGGTTGCGGTCCACGAATCCTTCGGCTCGTACGTCGCCATGGTCGCCGACGTCACCGCTCAGGAGAACGCGGTCCGGGTGAACCGGATCGTGGCGGCGGTGGATGTCGGCGTTCCGGTCAACCCGGACGTGATCCGCGCGCAGGTCGAGGGTGCGGTGGGCTTCGCCCTGTCGGCGGTGCTGCGCAACCGCATCACCCTCAAGGACGGGCAGGTGCAGGAGCACAATTTCGACGCCTACGCGCCGACCCGGATGAGCGAGATGCCGACGGTCGAGGTTCACATCGTGCCGAGCCAGGTGGCGCCGACCGGGATCGGCGAGCCGGGCGTGCCCGTCCTGGGACCGTCGATCGCCAACGCGGTCTTCGCCGCCACCGGCCGGCGCCTGCGCTCCCTGCCTCTCGACCTCTCGGGCGTGAAGGGCGCGTGAGGAATCGCACGTTCCACCGGCCCGGTTCGGCGTAGGGAGGAGAGGCCTTCCCCCCAAGGCAAGAGACCCGACTGAAGACGGCGCGGCGCGACACCGCGCCGTTTCTTTTTTCTGCGCCGATGCGCCATCTCCGGGGCATGCCCGCCTTCGACGACACCGCCGCGCGCCTGCGCGCCTGCCGCCTCTGCCGGGACAGCCCGCTCTACGGTCCGCCCCTGCCCCAGGAGCCCCGGCCGATCGTGCAGGGCTCGGCCACGGCCCGCCTGTGCATCGCCAGCCAGGCGCCCGGCACGCGCGCCCACCGCACGGGCCAGCCGTTCACCGACCCGTCGGGCGTGCGGCTGCGGTCCTGGCTCGGCCTCGACGAAGCGCAGTTCTACGACGCGGCCCGGGTCGCCATCGTGCCGATGGGATCGTGCTTCCCCGGCCTCGACGCCAAGGGCGGCGACCGGCCGCCGCGCCGGGAATGCGCCGAGCGCTGGCGGGCGGAGCTGTTCTCCGGCCTGCCCGACCTCGAACTGATCCTGGTGATCGGCCAGTACGCGCAAGGCTGGCATCTCGGACGGATGGAGGGCGGGCTCACCGGAACGGTGCGCCGCTGGCGGGAGATCCTCGCCGAGCCCCGGCGCCCCCGGGTGCTCCCCCTGCCCCACCCGTCCTGGCGCAACAACGGCTGGCTGAAGCGCGAGCCCTGGTTCGAGGCGGAGCTGCTGCCGGTGCTGCGCGCCGAGGTGGCGCGGGTGTTGGCGGGGTGAGTGGCCGTGCCGGCATTGACCTCGCAGGCGTTCCGCGGAATCGCTGCCGCGACCCCGAAGGACGCGCCGATGACCGAGATTGCCGACCCCCGCGACCGCCTGATCGTGGCCCTCGACCTGCCGAGCGTGCAGGCGGCCGAGGCGCTGATCGACCGAATCGGCGACGCCGCGACCTTCTACAAGATCGGCTACCAGCTGGGTTACGCGGGCGGCCTCGCCCTGGCCGAGCGGCTGGCGGCCCGCGGCCTCAAGGTCTTCCTCGACCTGAAGCTCCACGACATCGGCAACACCGTCGAGGAGGGCGTGCGCTCGGCCTCGGGCTCCGGCGCCACCTTCCTCACCGTCCACGCCTACCCGCAGACCATGCGGGCGGCGGTCCGCGGCCGGGGCGCGGGGCTCAAGATCCTCGCCGTGACGGTGCTCACCTCCTACGACGATGCCGACGCCGCGGAGGCCGGCTACGGCCTGCCGGTGGCGGAGCTCGTCGCCAAGCGCGCCGCCCAGGCCGCCGAGATCGGCATCGACGGCCTCGTCTGCTCGGCTGCCGAGGCGGGCTCGGTCCGGCGCATCGTCGGCCCGGACCGGCTGATCGTCACTCCGGGCATCCGCCCGGCGGGCACCGAGGCCGGCGACCAGAAGCGGGTGATGACCCCCGGCGATGCCCGAAAGGTCGGGATCGACCATGTGGTGGTCGGGCGCCCGATCACCGGCGCCGCCGACCCCCGCGCGGTGGCGCAGGCGATCGTGACGGAACTCGCCTGAACCGGACCGGGATTGCCTTCGCGCCGATCGGATCCACTTCGCTCCGCAAGGCAGGAGACGCAGCATGACGAAGGGCTACTGGATCGCGCGGGTCGATGTCCGCGACGCGGAGGCCTACAAGGCGTACGTGGCGGCCAACGGTGCCGCCTTCGCCAAGTTCGGCGGTCGCTTCCTCGTGCGCGGCGGCGCCCACGAGGCGGTGATGGGGCCGGCCCGATCCCGCAACGTGGTGATCGAGTTCCCGAGCTATGCCGATGCCCTCGCCTGCTGGAACTCCGACCTCTACCAGGCGGCCAAGGCCAAGCAGCGCGGCGGCGTCGAGGCCGAGATCCTGGTGATCGAGGGCTATGACGGCCCGCAGCCGAGCGCCTCCGAGCCGGCGCCGGAGGCCGGTCCGGCTTCCGAGTAGATCGCAGCGAAGGGGCCACGCGGAGTCTCGCGCGGCCGAGCCGGGCACCGGACGGGGCTCTGGATTTCGGGGCCTGCGCGCAGTCGGGGAATGACGGAGGTGTCGTCCCCGGCCGCCATCGCATCCGGCGGCGCGGTGTCCGCGCTGGCGATCGCCACTGTCCCGGCGCGCCGCTTCGCCCCTGTGGGGCGGGGGGCGGAATGCCGACGTTGGACCGACCGTCAGAGCGGGACCATGGAGGCGGGTCCTCCGGGGCGGCCGCGATGCCGCCGGCGACGATCCCGGATCTCGTCCGGTCGCGCTACGACAGCGGCCTCCGCGGCGCAAGGCTCCGCAGCAGGAAGGCCGTCATCGCGGCGACGGGCGGCACCGGCTGAAGACTGGAGCTGCCCACCAGCAGCGGATGGGTGTAGCGGGCGATGGCGGCGTGGATGCAGGCGGCCGCCTCGACGGGATCGGCGGCCTCGAATTCGCCCCGGGCCACCCCCTCGCGGATGATCCGCTCGAACCCGGCGGTGATCCGGGCCACGTGATGACGGCAGACGTCCCAGCTCTCCACCATCGCCGCCTCGATCATCTCGTGCAGGCGGGGAAACGTCTCGCAGCGGCGGGTGCAGTCGCGATGCAGGGTCTCGATCGCCGCCACGAGGCGCGCGGTGGCGTCGAGGCCCGGCCGGTCGGCGATCTCCGAGATCACCGCCTCGCTCTCGCCGATCAGCCGCTCCAGCACCGCCTCGTTGATCGCCTTCTTCGACTCGAAGAACCGGTAGACGTTGGCCGGACTCATCTTGAGCGTCCGGGCGATGTCGGCCACGGTCGTCTTCTGATAGCCGATCTCGCGGAAATACGTGCCCGCCGTCGCCAGGATGCGGCTCCGCGTGTCGGGCGCGCACTCCTCTGCGATCGCGTGGGGCGTTTCGTCCAGGGACATGCGTCCTCACTAGGCCATGCGGCCGTGGGGCGTCAAAGACGCGAACCCGGATCGGGTTCCCCTGCGGCCGGTGCGCGCGCCCGGAACCCGCCCCGGCGACACCCATTGCCCCCGCATCCGGCCGCCATGGCGGTGCCAGCGAGAGAGTCCCGATGAGCTTCACCGACACCCGTGCCCTGGTCACCGGGGCCGATTCCGGCATCGGGCAGGCGACGGCGGAACTGCTCGCCCGGGCAGGCGCCGACGTCGCGATCACCTATCACAGCGACGCGGACGGCATCCGCGAGACCGCCGCGCGGGTCGAGGCCGCGGGCCGCCGGGCCCTGGTGCTCCAGCTCGATGTCGGCGATCCGGCGGCCGTCACGGCGGCCTTCGACCGTATCGGCAGCGAGCTCGGCACCCTCGACATCCTCGTGGCCAATGCCGGACAGGCCATGAGCGGGATACCGGTCGCCGAGATGGACGACGCAGTCCTGGAGCGGATCCTGCGGGTGAACCTCATGGGACCGCTCTTCTGTGCCCGCCCCTTCATCAAGATGCGCCGGGCGCAGGGCGGGAACGGCAAGATCGTGTTCGTCTCCTCCGTGGCCCAGCACCTGCCCACCCCTGAGAGCGCGCCCTACGGGATGTCGAAGGCGGGGCTCGGCTCCCTCTGCCGCTCCCTGTCGCGGGAACTCGCCGAGGACCGGATCAACGTCAACAATGTCGCCCCGGGCCTGATCGAGACGCCGATGACCGCGGACCGGTTCGAGCGGTCGGAGGTTCTGGACCAGTCCCTGGAGCGGATCCCGTGGCATCGGGCCGGCCAGCCGGAGGAGATCGCTCAAGCGATCGTGTATCTGGCCTCGGATGCCGCGGCCTATGTCACCGGCCACACTCTGGTGGTCGATGGCGGCTTGACGATGCAGTGGGGTGGCGCCTGAACGACGAAGCGCGGCGCTGGGCTCAAGGTCCGGCGCCGCGTCGAGACATTTTTGACCGGCGCCGGGGCTGCCGGTGGTGCCACCAAGCCCTCGGGCAGGCCCTCAGGACCCGAATTGCGAGCCCAGCCGCTCGAGGTACTCGGCCAGGTCGACACCCCCGACACGCTTGCCGTAGTCGAAGCGCATCCCCTGGCGGATGTCGACGCTGGCATCCCGGGTGGTCAGGGTGAAGGGACGGACGCAGACCCAGGCCCCGTCGCGGCGGTGCTCGAAGTAGCCGAGGATCTCGTGCTTGGCCATAACCTTTCCTCCGGGACCGTGTTCAGGATCATAACGGTCGCGCAGGCCGCTGGTTCGCGCGGCGCGACTGTTTTTCGCGTGCGGCGGCGCACGGATCGAGTGTTCGAGAGCCGGGATGGTCGCGGACGGCTCGCGCAGATCTCGCCTGAGCTTGGCTATTACGGTGCGAATGTTCGGCCCTGTCCGGAGGGCGGCGGGCTGGGTCAGTGCCAGAGATCGAGGATCTCGGCGGTCGTCATGGTCTCGACCTGGTGGCCGTAACGCATCCGGTACATCAGCAGGAGGGCGTCGTGCGCCGCGTCGCAGGAGCTGCACAGGGCGTCGGTGGCCAGCACGATCCGGTAGCCGAGATCGACGCCGCCGAGCACGGCGGCCAGCACGCAGACATCCGTCTCGGCGCCGGTGACGATCAGCGTATCGACAGCGCGCGCCCGCAGGCGCGCGTCGAGGCCGGTCTCGAGCCAGGGCGAATAGACGGTCTTGTCGACGACCTCCGCGGGCGGGACCATCCGGGCGAGATCCGGGACGAGGTCGATCATGCCGGCGTCGAGGCGCTCCCGGGTCATGGCGGCCCAACGCTGCGAGTAGGTCGCCCAGGTGCCGCGGCCCTCGCCCGGCCGGGCGGCCGGGATGAAGCGGGTGAAGATGGTCCGCTCCGGATGCGCCGCCGCGAGGCGGCACACCTGCGGCAGGACGCGGTTCATCCACGGGGTCTGCCAGTCGGTGGGCTCGGCGAACATGCGCTGCATGTCGATGCAGAGATGGACGCAACCCGTCTCCAGGGCCCCTCCGGAGGCTTTCCCCTCCGGCCGGGGAGCATTCGTCGATCGTCCGCTTCCAGTGTCCATGTGCGCGCAATCAGGCCGGGTCGGCGTTGGTGTGAGGGTCGTCGGACGCGGCCGTCCCCGCCCCGCTTCGGGCGGGGACGGCGCGACGTCAGCGATCGGCCTTGGCGCCGGACACCGTCAGGGAGAGGTAGCGCTCCGTGATCGGACGGATCAGCTTGCGCATCGCATCCGCCATGGCCTGCTCCTCCTTGAGCGACTGCTCGAAGGCGCTCCGGTGGCCCTGCTGTCCGGCGGCGTCGCTGATCGTGAGCAGCGACTCGTAGGCGGCGATCTCGAAATTCTCGAAGGCGTGGTTGGCGTAGGTGTTCTTCAGGATCTCGTCCTGGGCCGGGGTGTGACCGAGCGCCATCATGTTCCCGACGAAGCCCAGGAAGCCCTCCTTGAGGGCCGAGGGGCTGTCGCCCAGGCTCTGGAGCGCCTCCTCCAGGCGCTGGCGCTGCCCGTGCGTCTCCTCGATGTGGCGGCGCAGGGCCTGTTCCATCTCGGGGTAGCGCTCCAGACGCTCGACCTGCCGCTCCATGATCTGCAGCGCCTGCATCTCAACCGCATGGGTATTCTTCAGGGCCGTGACGTAGATCTCGCGGACGTCCATGGTCATGGCGTTTACCTCGTAGCAGTTGCGAGCCTGATGGCTCGTTCAACCAGCAAACACAGGCGCCGCGCGGCCAAGTTCCGGTCGGAAGGTCGCAGGAGGAGGCGCCGATCGAGCCTGTCCTGCGCCGTTTCGGGATCCGGACCGGCGCGGTTCCGGATCGACCGCCTCCGGCGCGCCTCTCCGGGTCCGGGCTTGCCCTCGACGCCCCGGACTGACGGGGCGGGTCAACCGGCCGGCGACGTCGATGGGGAGACGCGGCTCCGGCGCCACGGTCGTCGCCCTGGCCGCCGCCTCGACGGGAACGGGGCCCCAATCAGTGCAGGGCGTCGCCGCGCTCGGTGCGCTGGCGGTCCGCGAGGCGCCGGCCGATCTCGATCAGCAGCGTCTCGGTCAGCGCCACCAGGGCGGTGTCGCGGAGCTGCGAGACCGTGTCGTGCAGCGAGAGGCACAGGTCGGCGGTCCGGCTGAGGGCGTCGTCGATCGTGGCCCCGTCGCGCTTCGCGAAGGCTGTGCCGGCGGACTTGCTGTCCGAGATCTCGACGATCACCCCCCGGCCGGTGGACGGTCGGCCGTCCTGATCGAGGTAGAAATGCCCGCGGGTGAACAGCCACCGCAGCCGGCCTTCCGGGGAGCAGACGCGGTACTCGGCCGTGTAGGAGCCGCCCGTGCGGACGCAATCCAGGATGACCTGCGAGATATGCGGCTGGTCGTCCGGATGGACGGCCTCCAGGAGCTCGGCGAGGCTGACGCCGGCCCGCGACCGGGCCGGGCTGATGTTGAACAGAAGGGCGCTCACCGGATCGGCCCGCGCCTCGTCCCGGAGAATGTCCCACATCCAGAAGCCGACGCCGCCCGAGGCTTCGAGAGCCGCGACCAGAGCCGCCTCGGACACATCCTCGTCCGTTTGGGCCATCCGTGGCATCCCCGAGCGCATCGCCAAAACGGCCGCTGCCGCGCGCCCCCTCCGATCGTACACACTCCGTATTCCGTTGGGATCTGCAAGCGACACAATTAAGTGCGCATGTTGAGGGCGCAATATTGACCTGCGGCATTCCCTCCCCGCCGCCGCATCGGCGTCTCGTCCGGGATCGTGGGCGCGGGTCGGTCGCCTCTCAAGCCCTGCCCTTCCAGGGGACCAGCACGCGCTCCAGGCACCGCATCCCGAACTCGAACAGTCCCGCGAACAGGCCGATCACCAGGATGCCCATCAGCACCACGTCGGTGCGCAGGAAGTTGGACGCGTTGAGGACGAGCTGGCCGAGGCCGGCCTGGGCCGCCACCATCTCGGCGGCCACCAGGGTGGTCCAGCCGACGCCCATGCCGATCCGCAGGCCGATCAGGATCTCCGGCAGGGCTGCCGGGAAGACCACGTGGCGCAGGACCTGCCAGGGGCTCGCCCCCAGGGCGCGCGCCGCGTTGATCTGGTCGACCGAGGCGGAGCGCACCCCCGCGCGCGCGGCGAGCGCCACCGGGGCGAGGCAGGCGAGGAAGATCAGCAGCACCTTCGACAGCTCGCCGATCCCGAACCAGATGATCATCAGCGGCAGGTAGGCGAGCGGCGGCAGCGGCCGGTAGAACTCGATCGGCGGGTCGAGGATGCCCCGGGCGATCCGGCTCGTGCCCATGGCGAGCCCGACGGGGATCCCGACCAGGGTAGCGAGCCCGAAGGCGCCGAGAACGCGCAGGAGGCTGTCGCGGATGTGGATCCCGAGCGGGGCGCCGTCGATCGCCCCGTGCCAGGCCTGCCCGAAGGCCGACAGGACCGCCTCCGGCGGCGGCAGGAACAGCGGCTTCACCCAGCCGGCGCCCGTGGCGACCACCCAGAGGCCGAGGGCCGCGAGCACGGTTGCGACGCTGACCGCCGGCACCGGGATCCCGCCGCGGCGACGGGATCCGGGGCGCGCCGGCGGATCCGCCGCGGAGCCCGAGGCCGCGTCCCGCGCCGTGCGGGGCGGCCCGCTCATCGGACGGCCTCGGGCCGGGCGCCAGCACCGTGGCGGATGCGCTCGAGGACGCGCTCCCGCACGGCGATGAAGGCGGGATCCGACTTCACGGCCCGCGTATCGCGGCCGCCGACCGCCGCCCGGGAGAAGGGCAGGTCCAGCGTCTCGACGATGCGGCCGGGCCTCGGGCTCATGATCACCAGCCGGGTCGCGAGGAACACCGCCTCCTCGACGTCGTGGGTGATGAAGAAGGCCATCTTGCCGGTCCGGTGCCAGATCCGGAGGATCAGCTCCTGGATCTGCTCGCGGGTGAGGGCGTCCAGCGCGCCCAGCGGCTCGTCCATCAGCAGGACACGCGGGTCTCCGGCCAGCGCCCGGGCGAGGCCGACCCGCTGCTGCATGCCGCCCGAGAGCTCGTAGACCTTCCGGTCGGCGCAGTCGGGCAGGCCCACGAGGTCGAGCATCGCGCGGGCGATCCGCCGCCGCTCCGCCCGGGGCACGCCCCGCATCTTGGGGCCGAAGGCCACGTTCTCGGCCACGTCCAGCCAGGGCATCAGCGCGTGGCGCTGGAACACCACGCCCCGCTCGGCCCCCGGGCCCCGGATCGGGGCCCCGTCGAGGAGGATCTGACCCTCGGTGGACGGGAGGAAGCCCGCGATCGCCGAGAGCAGGGTGGTCTTGCCGCAGCCCGAGGCGCCGAGCGCCACCACGAACTCCCCGGGGCCGATGGTCAGGTCGATCCGCGACAGGGCGGCGACCGCGCCGGCACCCTGTCCGTAGCGGACGCTCAGGTTGCGGATCTCGATCATCGGCCCTCCGGTCCGGGGACAGGCCCTTTCCGGGCCGCGTCCACGACGTCCGTCGTGACGAACCGGCCGTAATCCGGCGCCAGCGCCTGGACGCGCCCCTGCGCCTTCAGGAACGCGGCGGTCTCGGTCAGGGCCTTGGCGGCGGCACCGCCGAGCCAGGCCGGGGAGGCCTGCGCCTCGAGGGTCGGGAACCGGTAGGCCGCGAGACTCGCCGGCACCTGCGCCGGCGCCGAGCCGGTGATCCGGGCCACCGCCGCCACCTCGGGCGCGTCGGCATTCCAGGGCTTGGCGGCATAAGCCGCGTCCTGGGCGGCGATCAGCTTGACGAGCCTCACCAGGAAATCCCGGTTCGCGGCCGCCCAGGCGCGGTCGACCACGAGGCCGTCGAAGGTCGCCTTGCCCCGGCGGGCGAGGTCGCCGGCCGAGACCACCACCGTGCCGGATGGCTTCACCCGGGCGAGCACCGGATCCCAGATGAAGGTCGCGTCGATGTCGCCCCGCTCCCAGGCGGCGGCGATCTCGGGCGGGCGCATGTTGAGGATCCTGACATCCGCTTGGCCGAGCCCGGCCTCCGCCAGGGCGGCGATCAGCTGGTAATGCGCCGTCGACACGAACGGCACGGCGATCGTCTTGCCGCGCAGGTCGGCCACGCGCGTCACGCCGCTGCCGGCGCGGGCCACGAGCTGCTCGGCGTCGGCGATCTCGTCGAGGATCCAGAACAGCTGGATATCGAGACCCTGCGACGCGGCGGCCGCGATCGGGCTCGATCCCGCCTCGCCGATCTGGACGCTGCCCGAGGCCATGGCGCGGATCACGTCGCCGCCGCCGCCGAACTTGCGCCAGTGGACGGTGTAGCCGGTCGCCTTTTCGAGGGCGCCCGAGGCCATCAGCGCCCGGAACGGCACCACCATGTCCTGGTGGGCGAAGGTGACCTCCTTGTCGGCGGCCCGGGCGAGGCCGGGTGCCAGAAGGCCGAGAACCAGCGTTGCCAGCGCCGCCACTGCAACCGACCGGCGGAGCATACCCTCTCGAGCCATGACCTGTTCTTCCTCCTCGCAGCCGAATCGAACGTGCGCCGGCCAGCCGCCCGGAGGGTCCGACACGCTTTGCTTCGGAGGCAAGAGACCTGCCCGTTGGACAGGGAAGCCGGCCGGACATGGCGCGTCCTCCTTCCCCGTGACGGCGCCCGACCCGCTCAGGCCGCGTGCGGCATCACGATCCTCCGGGGAGGCCTGGGCCGGGGGCGTACCCGGCGGCGGGCTGACGTCGCCGCCGCCCAGCCCGATGGAGTTCGGGACCGCGCGTTACGGCGCCTTCGCACAGGTCTCGTACCGGCTGGCCGATTTCGGCTTCGGCGAAACGGTCGCCCCGGCGGCCCTCATCCACACGGACTGATCCCGCACGCGGCGATCGTCCGGCACGGCCACGCACCGCGTCAGGCGTTGGGCGGGACCGTGCCGGGCGATCGGACCGATGCCGACATCCGCCCCGCCCGGCGCCAGGGTCTCGGCGTCCCTGGCGGCTCGATCTGGACGCGATGTCCGGCACAATCCCGATCGGCACGGCCGCCGAGCGGCCGGATCGCAGCCTCCCGCGGCACCCCCGTGCTTCCTCGCCTCACGGCCGTGGCCGAGCGGGATTCCCGACGACGGTCGCGCCCGGCGGGACATCGCGCGTCACCACGCTTCCCGCCCCGATGATCGCGTCGTCGCCGACCGTCACCCCGGGTAGGATGATGGCGCCGCCGCCGATCCACACATTCGCGCCGATCACCACCGGGCGGCCGAATTCCAGCATCTGCCGCCGCTGCGCCGGATCGCGGGGATGATCGGCCGTCAGGATCTGCACGGCCGTGCCGATCTGGGTCATGTCGCCGATGGTGACCGATACCACGTCGAGGATGCAGCATCCAAAATTCAGGAATACGCCGCGGCCCAGGCTGATGTTGTAGCCGTAGTCGCAGTGGAAGGGAGGACGGATGTTGCAGCCCGCGCCGACGCGGGCGAACGCCTCTTCCAAGAGCGCCTGCCGCTCGGGCTGGCTCCGCGTATGCGTGGCGTTGTAGCGGTCCATCCATTCCGAGATGCGCCGGTTGTCGGCGGCCAGGTCCGGGTCGTCGGCGCAGTACAATTCGCCGGCCAGCATTTTCTGCTTCTGAGTCTTCATGGTCTCTGTCGTCATGGCGAGGATTCCCCTCCAGCCTCTTCGGCCCGCTCCCGCACGGCGAGACCGCACAGGACGTCAGCACCGGCATCTCACAACCGAACGATACGTACATATGTACACATCCTGGCCGCGTGCGCTACCGCCCGGCGGCCGTGATCCCGGATCCGAGGAGGCTCCCGTGCCCGCCGCCCAGCGTCGTTTCGACCCGGATCGCCGGGCGCGCATCATCCAGGCGAGCCTCGACGTCGTCGCCGAGTACGGCGTCGCCGGCACGACCCACCGCCGGGTCGCGGCGGCGGCCGACGTCCCGCTCGGCTCCATGACCTACCATTTCGAAAGCCTGGACGCGCTCTTGACCGAGGCGTTCACCGGGCTCGCCGACACGGTCTCGGCGCGGTTCGCCGACCGGCTCGCCGCGGCCGCGACCTTCGACGAGGCCTGCGAGGCCGTGGTCGACCTCATCGTGAGCGATGCCTGGGCGAGCCCGCGCACGATGCTGCTGAGCTATGAACTCTACGCCTTCGCGGCCCGGAACCCGCCGCTGCGCCGGGTCATGCAGGACTGGATGGCCAAGAGCCGCGCCGCCCTGGAGCGCCACTTCGCACCGGAGACCGCCAAGGCCCTCGACGCGATGATCGAGGGCCTGACGATCCACCGCTCGGTCGACCCGCAGCCGGCGGATCGGGCACAGGTGCGTGCGATCGTCCTGCGGCTGGTGCGGTAGGGCTGGGTCCATCCGTATCGCGCCACGCCGCGGTGCGCGGCGGCGGGCAAGCCGCGACAGGAAGTCCGCTCCCGTTCCCCGTCACCGTGAGCTGCCCGCCCGCGGCGAGCCCCGACCGAGGATTCCGGAGATGGCGCGGCACCGGAGACTTCCGGGCGGCCGCGCCATCCGCGGCCTGACCGCGCCCATGACGCATCGGGAGAAGCGCTACCTGTGACCGGGATCGGCGGTGGGCCGGCCCCGACGCGCGGCCCCCGGGCGGCCCTGGCGAGCGGCTCCCCGGTGCCGGAGCGGCCATGGTCCCGGTCCGTCCTCGGAGGTCTGCGGTGCGCGCCGCTACGTCCGGGACGATCGAACCATCCGTGGCGCTGTGCGTTTCAAGGCACCGAAAGGGAGATTGGTACAATGAAGGCGTTTCTGGCAGCGGCCGCGGTGAGCCTCGGAATCTTGGGCGTCGTCGGCCCGGTCTCGGCACAGCCGCGCCCAGATTACGACGATTACGGCGGTCGCGGTTACCGTGATCGCGGCGACTACGATTACCGCGACCGCGACCGCGGCTACCGCGATCGGGACGATTATCGGGGACGCGCCAATTACGGGTTCGACGAGCGGGAATACCTGCGCTGCAATCCGGATGTCCGCCGCGCCGTGGCCAACGGCCAGATGGAATCGGGCGCCGCCCATTACCGGGTGTTCGGGCGTCGCGAGGGCCGCCGTCTGAGCTGCTGACCGGATCGCCGGACCCCGCTCGACCGGGCGCGCCTATCGGGCGCGGGCCCGGTCGTGCAGCAGGTTGATGATCAGCGCCGTCCAGCCGGTCTGATGCGCGGCGCCGAGCCCCCTGCCGGTGTCGCCATCGAAGAATTCGTGAAACAGCAGCGGCTCCTCGGCGCCGGGCGCCGGGGCGATCGGCTCGCGGGGCCCGAGGGCGGGCCGCCGGCCGGTCTCGTCCCTGGCGAACAGGGCGATCAGCCGGTCCTCGAGGGCGTCCGCGATGGCGCTGAGCGTCAGCATCGCGCCCGAGCCCGTCGGATACTCCACCCGGAAGTCGTCGCCGTAATAGGTATGGAAGCGCCGTAGCGCCTCGACGATCAGGAAGTTCATCGGCATCCAGACAGGCCCGCGCCAGTTCGAATTGCCGCCGAACATGTTCGAGGTGGAATCGGCCGGGTCGTACCGGACCGTGAAGGAAGCGCCCAGCTCGTTGAGCACGTAGGGCGCGTCGCGGTGGACCTTCGACAGCGAGCGTATGCCGTAGGGCGAGAGGAACTCGGCCTCGTAGAGCATGCGGCGCAGCAGGGCCTTCATCCGGTGCCCGCGCAGCAGCGACAGCAGCTTGCGGTCCTTCACGCCGCCCTCGGTCCAGCGGGAGACCAGCTGGGCGAGATGGGGCCGGTTCTCCAGAACCCAGTTCAGGCGCCGGGCGAAGTCCGGCAGCCGGTGGAGCACGGAGGGCTCGATCACCTCCACGGCGAAGAGCGGGACCAGCCCGACCATGGAGCGGACCCGCAGCGGCAGCATCCCGCCGCCGGGGATGTCGACCTCGTCGTAGTAGAATTCGTCGGCCTCGTCCCACAGGCCGAAGCCGTCGCCGCCGCCTTCGCCGCCCATGTCGGTCATGGCCTCGGCGATGAGCAGGAAGTGCTCGAAAAACTTGGAGGCGGTGCTCTCGTAGACGTCGTTGTGGAGGGCAAGCTCCAGGGCGATGCGCATCATGTTGAGCGCGTACATCGCCATCCAGGCGGTGCCGTCGGCCTGGTGCACCACCCCGAAGCCCGGGGGCGGGCGCGAGCGGTCGAACACGCCGACATTGTCGAGCCCCAGGAAGCCCCCCTGGAACACGTTGCGGCCCTGCGCGTCCTTGCGGTTCACCCACCAGGAGAAGTTGATCAGGAGCTTGTGGAACACGCCTTCCAGGAAGGCGAGGTCGCCGCGCCCGCCCCGCCGGTCCCGGTCGATCTCGAACACCCGGTAGGTGGCCCAGGCATGGACCGGCGGGTTGGCGTCGCCGAACTCCCACTCGTAGGCCGGGAGCTGACCGTTCGGGTGCATGTACCATTCGCGGGTGAGCAGCAGGAGCTGCTTCTTGGCGAAGTCCGGGTCCAGCAGGGCGAGCGGCAGGCAGTGGAAGGCGAGGTCCCAGGCGGCGAACCAGGGATATTCCCAGGTGTCGGGCATCGACAGCACGTCGGCCGCCGCGAAGTGGCGCCACTGGCCGTTGCGGCCGCCCGCGCGCCCCCGCGGCGGCGGCGGCTGGAGCGGGTCGCCCTCCAGCCAGCGCCGCACGTCGTAGCTGTAGAGCTGCTTCGACCAGATCAGGCCGGCGGCGGCCTGGCGGAAGATGGCGCGGGAATCCGGGCTCGCGATGCCGTCCTGCAATTCCTCATAGAACGCGTCCGCCTCGGCCACCCGGCGGCGGACCAGCGACCCTTCATCGACCACCCGGGGGCGCGTGCCCGCCGACAGCCGCAGGCGGATCCGGGCGGTTTCCCCGGGCGCCAGCCGCAGCGCGTAGTGGAGGCCGAGCTTGGTGCCCGCGTCCCGGCGCACCGAAGCGGGATCGCCGCCGACGATCGCCGCGTGGAGCCCGTCCTTGAACGGCCCGGCGGCGTCCGGCTGCCCGCCGTGCCGCCGCAGGTTGGTGTCGTTCTCGCAGAACAGGAGGTCCGGCATCCCGTCGAAGGCGAGCCGGTACGGCCCGAGCCGGTCATGCGTGCAGATCACGCCCCCGTCGGGGGCGCAGGCGATCCGCGGGCGCGCCTGCCCGGCCTGCCAGGACCACGTGTTGCGGAACCAGAGCTGCGGGACGAGGTGGAGGTCGGCGGCCTCGGGCCCCCGGTTCAGCGCGGTGATCACCGCGTGGATGTCGTCGGCGTCGGCCTTGGCGTATTCCACCGTGACGTCGAAGAACCGGTTCCCGTCGAAGAGGCCCGTCTCCTCGATCTCGTATTCGGGCTGCTCCCGCCCGCGCCGCATGTTCTCGCCGACGATGTCCTCGTACGGGAAGGCCGCCTGCGGATAGCGGTAGAGCATCTTCAGGTAGGCGTGGCTCGGGACCGCGTCGAGGTAGTGGTAGACCTCCTTCACGTCCTCGCCGTGGTTGCCCTCCTGGTTGGTCAGGCCGAAC
The DNA here is from genome assembly GCF_900116795.1 of Methylobacterium sp. UNCCL125. Taxonomy (NCBI): domain Bacteria; kingdom Pseudomonadati; phylum Pseudomonadota; class Alphaproteobacteria; order Hyphomicrobiales; family Methylobacteriaceae; genus Methylobacterium; species Methylobacterium sp. UNCCL125. The sequence continues at coordinate 216,085 of NZ_FPBW01000002.1, forward strand.
AGCCGCTCCTTGAGGATGCGGTCGCGCCCGTTCCAGAGGGCAAGGGCCAGGCAGAGGCTGCCGCGCTCGTCGCAGATCCCCGCCAGCCCGTCCTCGCCCCAGCGATAGGCGCGCGAGCGGGCGTCCTCGTGCGTCAGGGCGGCCCAGGCGTTGCCGCAGGGGCTGTAATCCTCCCGCACGGTCCCCCATTGCCGCTCGCTGAGATAAGGCCCCCAGAGCGACCACGCCCGGTCGCCCCGGCCCTGCTCGGCGATCCGGCGGCGCTCGGCCCAGCCCACCGACGCGTCCCGGGAGTCGTCACGATCCTCGGCACGATCCTCGTCCACGCGCGGCCCCATCAGCCGCGTCCCGGACGCGGTCTCGGACGGCGGGGGACGGGGGCGCGGCGGGGATGGGAGGCGGCCATCGGTCACGACGGTTTGCTGCGGATGCGCCGGCCCGATGCATCATTGACGCCATCCCGACCCGGCCGCCCGCACGGCCACCGCACGGCTCCGTGAGGGCCCGTCCGCCGGCCCCGCGGCGGGCCCGGCCCGGGACCATCCGGGCCCGCCCCGGAAAACTTGACCCTGCGCAAGGTGAGCGACAGGATCGGTCTGGATGATCTGCGACTCGACGCGCGGCGATGCACGTTGATCTGTCCGAACTCAGCGTTCGTCGGCGATCTGACCGGCCGCATCTGGGGGAACGATGACGCAATTACTGAGGGCCGGCCTGGCCGGGCTGCTGTTCATGACCGCGGCGCAGGGGCAGGAGGGCGGCGCGCCGGTGAAGATCGGCGTCGCCGCGCCCATGACCGGGCCGAACGCGGCCTTCGGCGCCCAGATCCGGAACGGCGTGAGCCAGGCGGTCGAAGACCTCAACAAGGCGGGCACGCTGAAGGGGAGGACGCTGACGGTCACGGTCGGCGACGACGCCTCCGACCCGAAGCAGGGCGTCTCGGTGGCCAACAAGTTCGCCAGCGACGGCGTGAAGATGGTCGTCGGCGACTACAATTCCGGCGTCACGATCCCGGCCTCGGACGTCTACCTCGACGCCGGCATCATCCAGATCACGCCGGCCTCCACGAGCGTGAAGTTCACCGAGCGCGGGATGTGGAACACGTTCCGCACCTGCAGCCGCGACGACCAGCAGGGCGCGGTGGCGGGCAGCTATCTGGCCGCGCACTTCCCGGGCCAGAAGATCGCCTTCGTCCACGACAAGACGCCCTACGGCAAGGGGCTGGCCGACGAGACGCTGAAGGCGTTCAGGGCCAAGGGCGGCAAGGAGGTGCTGTACGAGGGCATCAACCCGGGTGAGAAGGACTACTCTGCGCTCGTCTCCAAGATGAAGTCGGCCAATGTCGACGTCGTCTATTTCGGCGGCGTGCACACCGAGGCCGGGCTGATCATCCGGCAGATGCGCGATCAGGGCCTCGCCGCCCGCATGATGAGCGGCGACGCCATCCCCGACAAGGAATTCGTCCAGATCGCCGGTCCGGGCGCGGCCGGGACCCTGATGACCTTCGCGCCGGATGCCCGCAAGAACCCGAACGCCAAGGGCGTGGTGGCGGCCTTCAACGCCCGGGGCATCGATCCCGAGGCCTATACGCTCTACGCCTACGCGGCCGTGCAGGTCCTGGCCAAGGCGATGGCCGAGACGGGCTCCAGCGACGGGAAGGCGCTCGCCGACTGGCTGCACCAGGGCAAGCCGGTGGACACGGTGGTCGGGCCGATCGCCTACGACAGGAAGGGCGACCTCACCCGGCCCGACTACGTCATCTACGCGTGGACCAAGGGGCCGGACGGCCGGATCGACTATGCCGGGCACGAGGTGGCCCCGTAGGCACGAGGTGACCCCGTAGGCCGGTCGGGGCCGGAGGCCGCCGCCTCAGCTAATTGGATGAGGGCGGCCCTCTCAACGCAGCCGCCGCGACGGCCTTATGCTCCCGCCCGACTGCGCCGCGGTCCGGAAGAGGGAGCCTTCATGTTCGATTTCAGCCAGCTCCGGTGCTTCGCCGCCGTGGCGGAGGAGCTGCATTTCGGGCGCGCGGCCGCCCGGCTGAACATGACGCAGCCGCCGCTGTCGCGGCAGATCCAGGTTCTGGAGCGCGTCCTCGACGTGCAGCTCCTGGAGCGCACCAGCCGCACCGTCCGGCTGACCGCCGCCGGCCGCAGCTTCCTGCCCGAGGCGCAGCGCATCCTGCGGCTGGCCGAGACCGCGACCCACGTCACCCGGCAGGTGGCGGCGGGGCGCGCGGGCGTCCTCAAGTTCGGCTTCACGGCGGCCTCGGCCTACGACTTCCTGCCGCGCCTCGTCACCGCGTTGCGGCGGGCGCTGCCGGACGTGACGCTCGCGTTGCGCGAGATGGTCAGCAAGGATCAGATCGAGGAACTCCTCGCCGGCCGGATCGACGCCGCGCTGGTGCGGCCGCCGGTGACGCATCCGGACCTGATCGCCGTCCGGGCGCTGGCCGAGCCCCTCGTGGTGGCCCTGCCGGCCGGGAACCCCCTGGCCCTGCGCGACGGGCTCACCCCCGCCGATCTCGGGCGCGAGCCGCTCATCGGCTACGCGCCCAACGAGGCGCGCTACTTCCACGACCTCGTCCTCGGCCTGCTCGCCGAGGCCGAGATCCAGCCCCCGATGGTCCAGCAGCTGACGCAGATCCACTCGATCCTGGCCCTCGTCCGGGCGGCGCTCGGCATCGCCCTGGTGCCGGCCGCCGCCGAGCGCCTGCGCTTCGAGGGCGTGGTGTTCCGGCCGCTCGCCCTGCCCGCCCCGCGCCCGGTGGAACTCCTCCTCGCGTGGCGGCGCGATGCGGACGCCCCGCTCATCGCCCGGCTGGTCTCGATCCTGGCCGAGATGCCCCCACCCTGACGGGGCCTCCGATTGATGCATGTTCGGCATCGATCGATCCAGTGTTTGGCTTTGACCTGGCACCGGAAGGCTGCGCGTGATGGGGCGGACGGCGCGCAGACGCCGCGACGCGTGCGCGCCCAGGGAGGATCGTGATGGACAGCCTCACCAACCGCTTCAAGGCGGCCCTCGCCGAGGGGCGCCAGCAGATCGGCCTGTGGTGCAGCCTCGCGAGCCCGATCTCCACCGAGGTGGTCGCCGGGGCCGGGTTCGACTGGCTGCTCCTCGACATGGAGCACTCGGCCAACGACCTCCGGGACATCTACGCCCAGCTCCAGGCCATGATGGAGGGCGACACGCACCCGATGGTGCGGGTGCCGAGCGACGACCCGATCACCATCAAGCGCATCCTCGATGCCGGCGCGCAGTCGCTGATGATCCCCAACATCGACGATGCCGAGCAGGCCGCCCGGGTGGTCGCGGCGACGCGCTACGCGCCCCGCGGCATCCGCGGCTTCTCGCAGGCGCCCCGCGCCGCCCGGTTCGGCCGGATCAAGGACTACCACACCCGCTGCGAGGCCGAGATCTTCGTGGCGGTGCAGGTCGAGTCCCGCCGCGCCCTCGACAATCTGGACGCGATCGCCGCCGTCGAGGGCGTGGACGGCGTGTTCATCGGGCCCGGCGACCTCTCCACCAGCCTCGGCCATGTCGGCCAGCAGGGCCACCCGGAGGTGGTCGCCACCATCGAGGCGGCGGTCGCGCGGATCGTCCGGGCCGGCAAGCATGCCGGCATCCTCACGCCTAGCGAGGAGCTGGCCCGCCGCTACATCGCCGCCGGCACCCGCTTCACCGCGGTGGGCTCCGACATGGGGCTGCTCGCCCGCGGCTCCGAGGCGCTGGCCGCCCGCTTCCGCGCCTGAACACCGCAACCGGGATCGACACGCATGAACATCGGATTCATCGGCCTCGGCATCATGGGCGCGCCCATGGCCGGACACCTGATCGCGGCGGGCCACAGCCTGTTCCTCAAGACCCGGCGCAGCGTGCCCGAAGCGCTGCTTGCCGCGGGCGGCACCGCCTGCGCCACGGCGGCCGCGGTGGCCGAGCGCGCCGACACGATCATCCTGATGCTGCCCGACACACCGGACGTGGAGCAGGTCCTGTTCGGCGCCGACGGCGTGGCCGAAGGCCTGTCCCCCGGCAAGACCGTGATCGACATGAGCTCGATCGCGCCGCTGGCCACCAAGGATTTCGCCGCCCGGATCGCCGAGCGGGGCGGCGCCTATCTCGACGCGCCGGTCTCCGGCGGCGAGGTCGGAGCGAAGAACGCCGCGCTCTCGATCATGGTCGGCGGCGAGCCGGAGGCTTTTGAGCGCGCCCGGCCGCTCTTCGAGGCGATGGGCAAGACCGTGACCCATGTCGGCCCGGTCGGCGCGGGCCAGGTCGCCAAGGTGGCCAACCAGATCATCGTCGCCCTGACGATCGAGGCGGTGGCCGAGGGGCTGCTCTTCGCCTCGAAGGCCGGCGCCGACCCCGCCAAGGTGCGGCAGGCGATCACCGGCGGGCTGGCCACCTCGCGCATCCTGGAGCTGCACGGCGCGCGGATGATCGAGCGGACCTTCGATCCCGGCTTCCGCATCGGCCTGCACCAGAAGGACCTCAACCTCGCCCTTGATGGAGCCCGGACGCTGGGCCTCAGCCTGCCCGCCACGGCTTTGGCCCAGCAGCTGTTCTCGGCCTGCGTGGCGCAGGGCGGCGCGGCCTGGGACCATTCGGCGATGGTGAAGGCGCTCGAGGCCCTGGCGAACCACGCCGTCGGCGCCGCCGCCTGATCACGCCAGAAGCCCGGACGGGCGCGTCACGGAAGGAGCCTCCGATGCAGGCCGAGATCGAAGCCCCGACCCGCCCGCCCGCCGCCGGCGACGTGCCGCGCACGATCCGCCTGAGCCCCGACGACAACGTCGCCATCGTGGTCAACGCCTTCGGGCTGCCGGCCGGCACGGTCTTCCCGGACGGGCTGGAGCTCGTCGAGTTCGTGCCGCAGGGCCACAAGGTCGCCCTCACCGACATCCCGGAGGGCGGGGCGGTCCGCCGCTACGGCGAGGTGGTGGGTCTCGCCACGCAGGCGATCCCGCGGGGCGCCTGGGTCGAGGAATCCCGCGTCGCGACGCCGGTCCCCCCCGCCCTCGACGCCCTGGAGATGGCCACCCGCGTGCCGGCCCCCCTGCCCTCGCTCGAGGGCTACACCTTCGAGGGCTACCGCAACCCGGACGGGTCGGTGGGCACCAAGAACATCCTGGCGATCTCGATCAGCGTGCAATGCGTCGCCGGCACCCTCGACGTGGCGATCCGGCGGATCAAGCAGGAGCTGCTGCCGCGCTACCCCAACGTCGACGACGTGGTCGGCCTGACCCACGCCTATGGCTGCGGCGTCGCCATCAACGCCCCCGAGGCGGTGGTGCCGATCCGGACGCTCCAGAGCCTCGCGCAGAACCCGAATTTCGGCGGCGCGGTCATGGTCGTCGGCCTCGGCTGCGAGAAGCTCGTCTCGGAGCGCCTCCTGCCCGACAACGGCGCCGCCGGCGACGGGGTGGTTCGGCTGCAGGACGAGCGCCATCACGGCTTCTCGGCCATGATCGACAGCATCCTGGCGATGGCCGAGGCGCGCCTCGCGGAGCTGAACCGCCGGACCCGCGAGACCTGCCCGGCCTCGGACCTCGTGGTCGGCCTGCAATGCGGCGGCAGCGACGCCTTCTCGGGGGTGACCGCCAACCCGGCGCTCGGCTTCGCGGCCGACCTGCTGGTGCGCTGCGGCGCCACCGTGATGTTCTCGGAGGTGACCGAGGTGCGCGACGCGATCCACCTCCTGACCCCGCGCGCCAAGACGCCGGAGGTCGCTGAGGCGCTGATCCGCGAGATGGCGTGGTACGACGCCTACCTCGCCAAGGGCGAGGCCGACCGGCGGGCCAACCCGTCGCCGGGCAACAAGAAGGGCGGCCTCAACAACATCGTCGAAAAGGCTTTGGGCTCGGTCGCCAAATCGGGCACGAGCGCGATCTCCGGGGTCCTGGCGCCGGGGGAGCGCGTCCGCGAGAAGGGCCTGATCTTCGCCGCGACCCCGGCGAGCGACTTCGTCTGCGGCACGCTGCAGCTCGCCTCGGGGATGACCGTCCAGGTCTTCTCCACCGGGCGCGGCACGCCCTACGGGCTCAGCCAGGCCCCGGTGATCAAGGTCGCGACCCGGACGGAACTCGCCGAGCGCTGGTCCGATCTGATCGACCTGGATGCCGGCCGCATCGCCACCGGCGCGGCCACGATCGAGGAGGTCGGCTGGGAGCTGTTCCACCTGATCCTCGACGTGGCGAGTGGGCGCAAGCGCCCCTGGTCCGACCGGTGGGGGCTGTTCAACGATCTGACCCTGTTCAACCCGGCGCCGATCACCTGAGGGCGGCCGGGGGGCATGTGCCCTGCGGCGTCGTCAGCGTGGCCGCGTTCTGCTAGGCAGCCGGCATTGCCATGACGCTGCCGATTCCCTCCCTCCGGACCCTGCTCTTCCGCCTGCACTGGGCGCTTGGCCTCACCGCCGGCCTTGTCCTCGCCCTGATGGGCCTGACCGGGGCGCTGATGAGCTACGAGGAGGCGCTGACCGCCTTCGCCAACCGCGACCGGCTGGAGGTCACGCCCGGCGCGCGGACGGCGCTGTCTCCCGCGACCCTCGCGGCGCGGATCGACGCGCAGGCGGGGGGGCGTATCGCCAACGTGCTGACCCTGTCGGACGATCCGCGCGCCAGCGTCCATGTCCGCTTCGCCCGCGATCCCGAGACCCGCGCGCGGCCGCCCGCCGCCTATGCCGATCCCTACGACGGCACCCTGCTCGGCCCGGTGCGGCTGGAGGGGGCCTTCACCACGGTGCGGGACCTGCACCGCTGGCTGCTGCTCCCCGGCGGGTCCAAGGGCTGGGGCCGCACGATCACGGGCGCCTGCACCCTGGCGCTGCTGGCTTTCCTGGCGACGGGTCTCTACCTGCGCTGGCCCAGGATCCATCGCTGGCGGATCTGGCTGAAGCCGGCCCTGTCGCGCCCCGGCCGGCCGCGCTGGTGGTCGCTGCACGCCGTGGTCGGGACGTGGCTGCTGCCCGTCTACCTGGTCATCGCGCTCAGCGGCCTGACATGGTCCTACCCGTCGTTCAAGGACGGCGCCACGCGGCTGCTCGCGGGCGCTCCGGACGCGGGGAAGCCTGCGCGACCGGCCGGGAGCAAGGCTGCCGGACGCCCGGTCGATGCCGGGGCCGATGGCGGCGCGGCCGTCGATCGCGCCTGGGCGGATTTCCGCGCGCGGACCGGTGACGCCGCCGGGACAGCGGTCCTGACCCTGCCGGGGGCCGACACGAAGGCGATCCGGATTCGCTGGCTGCCCAAGGGCGTCGATGCGCCGAGCGCCCGCAACGAGGAGCGCTACGATCCCCTCACGGGCGCCCTGCTGGCCTACGAGCGCGCCACCGATGCGCCGCTGGGCCGGCGTCTCCTGGACAACATCCTGGAGGTGCATCGCGGCCGCTTCTTCGGCGATCTCGTCGCTCTGCTGTTCTGTCTCGCGGCCCTGGCCATGCCGGGTTTCGCGGCCACCGGCCTGACCCTCTACGTCCTGCGCCGCCGCGCCGGTGCCCGGCGCAGGGCCGTCGAGCCGAAAGCGTCGGCAGGGGCCGTCCGCGCGGTGTGAGACCCTGCGCCCGTGTGGCCTTCGGCCGCTCCAGCCCGCTCGCCGTCGCGAGCGCCGCGAAGGCGAGCGGGGCGTCATGACGCCGGTCCGTGGAGCGCCGCCCGGGCGTGCATCGCTCCGTGCGGGACCGGCAGCACTGCACTCCCCCGGTGACGCGATAGACGAGGCCGCCGCCTCCGCGAGGCCGCCCGCCCGGTTCAGAGCCGGGCGGTGATCGTCGCGAGCACCGTGAACGGCGCGCCGGGCGTGTTGTTGGTCACGCTCGTCGGCGCCTCGATGTAACGTGCGTTCGTCAGATTGCGCATGTTGACCGACAAGCGCCAATGCGCGTCGAAGTCATAGTATACGAGCGCGTCGAGGCGATTGTAGGCACCCACGGTGAAGCTGTTGTTGAGGTCGCCGTAGCGCTGGCCGACATGGGTGATGCCGAACCCGAGCCCGAGCCCGCGGAGCGGGCCATGCTGGACATCATAAGTCGTCCAGAGGCTGCCGCTGAAGACCGGCACGCCGGCGAGGCGATTGCCGATCGCGAAGGTCGTGTCTTTGGTGATCCGCGCGTCGATCAGGCCGACGCTGCCGATGATGTTCCAGCCGGGCAGGATCTCACCGGCCAGATCCGCCTCGACCCCCTGCGATTGCTGCTGGCCGGTGATGACGGAGAAGGTGGGGTTCTGTGGATCGGTGGCCGCGACGTTGTCCCGCGTGATCCGGAAGGCGGCTGCGCTCAGGGTCAGGCCGGGATTGAGATCGACCCGGGTACCGACCTCGATCTGATCGCCCGTGCTGGGAGGCGGGCTGGTCACGTTCAAGACGCTTGCGGTCTGCGGCAGGAACGAGGTGGCGTAGCTCGCATAGAAGGTCAGCGGCTCGAACGGCCTGTAGATCAGGCCGACCCGCGGCGAGGCGCCAAACAGGGTCTGCTCGGGCGGCTGGGATTTCGATGCCGGCACGCGGCTGAAATAGTATTGGCTGCCGAGGTCGAACCGAGCTCCGACGACGAGCTGCAATCCGGGCGCGAGCACGATCTGGTCCTGCGCATAAAACCCGTACACTTCCAGCTTCTGCTTCAGGTCAGACTGGAACCGGAGTGGCTGGAAGGCCGCACCGAACACAGGGGTGAGGAAGCTGACGGGGGCGAGGTTGCCTTGCAGCAGGAGGGCGTGCCGGAAGCCGTTGGAATATTCGATCCCCAGGAGCCCCGTATGGGCGAGGCCGAAGGTCTCGAACTTCATCACGGCCTCGGACTGCGTGTCGACCGCGGCAAAGCGTGAATTGACCGCTGACTCGCGTCGGTTCACCAGCGTGCCGGCAGTGTTGACGCTCTCGGCGCGGGCCGCGAACACGTCGAAGGTGCCCCATTGCCCACTGACGATCTGCCGGAGCATCAGGTTCTCGTTGACGTCGTGCTCGGCCCGCATGGTGATCGTGTTGAAGGCTCCGGAGTATCGTGACGAGGGCTCGCCGTAGAACCGGCTGATGTTGTCGAGGGGCACGCGGCCACGGAAGGCCACCAGACCTTCGTCATACTGGCTGTGCTGGTTGGTGAATTCCGAGTTCACGTAGACGCGGGTGTCAGCACTCGGGGTCCAACTGAAGGCGGGCGCTACGAAGACGCGCCGATTGGTGTCGCCCCCGAAGTTGCGGAAGGTCGGATCTTCCTGCGCGGCGAAGCTGAGACGGGCGGCAAGCCCCTCGACAGCAGGTAGCGCACTCGACACGGAGCCCTGGAAGCGCCGGAAGCCGAAGCTGCCGCCCTGGACGCTCGCATCGGCTGTCGGTTCAAGCGTCGGCCGGCGGGTCACGATGTTGATGACCCCGCCCGGATCGCCGCGACCGAACAGCATGGAGGCTGGCCCCTTGATGACCTCGACACGTTCGGCATCCACAAGGTCCCGTGTGACCGGGTAGAAGTTGATCGCTGGATCGACCAGCACACCGTCGACGGCGAAGACCTGCGTGGAGAATCCGCGGATGAGGTAGTTCTGCGATCGTCCCTGGATGGTGCTGCCGAGCACGACGTTGCTGACGTTGGTTACGGCATCGGTCAGGCGCAGGTCCTGCTGGTCGGTCAGCACCGCGCGGGGAACGATGTTGATCGATTGCGGCGAGTCGCGCACGGGGGTGTCGGTGCGTGTGGCCGTCGCCGAGCGTGTCGCCCGATAGCCGATGACGGGGCCATCTGCCCGTTCACCGACCGGACCGGTACCGGTGACGCTGAGTTCCGAGAGAACGACCTCGTCGGCTGTCGGAGCGGATTGCGCGAGAACCTCTGCGGGCGAAGAAAATAGAAGGGCCGTTGCAAGTCCGGCTCGATAGAGAATCAAGCAAGAGCGATAATATTTGGCTTGATCGACGGCGTCGATCTGATCGGCTGGCATAATTTAAAATCATTCTTAGGAGTGGCGTCTCGATATGACGCTGTATTCCTAGAGTGCAAATGCCGCTCGATCTCAATGGCGATCGAGCATGGCGCGGATCGGGGGCGCATCCTGTGTCCGGGTGTTGCGTGAAGGGCACGATTTGTTCTGAAATACTTTGAAGTCATTCAAATCTGACAACTTTTGCGTGTGATTTGCTGAAACTTCGCAACCCGTTGCATCCGGTGACGGGCATCGGGATTCGTCCGCCGTACCCCGCCACATGGTGCAGGGGGTCGTCGGGAATGGCCGGCACGGCCGGCCCGCGATCGGGAATTGCGGTTGTGCGGGCTCCCTGTCCGTGCGGCCCATGGAGGCCGCCACGGAGCCGGGATCAGCGGGCTGCGGGCCGATCCGGTGTCGCCGGGCACGGCAGGCGGCCGTCGAGCCCGGCATGGAGGAGCTGGTGGATCTGGGTGACCGCCCCGGCGACGTCGTAATCGGGCAGCGCGGCGCGGCTCACGACGATCCCCTTCATCAGAGGCGCGAGGAGGGCGTAAAGCGCCGCCGGATCGCAAGCTGGCGCGGTGGCGAGCGCCGACAAGGTCGCCACGAACCAGTCCCGGCTCTCGGCTTCGGTCTGCGCCGTCATGGCGGCGATGGCCGGATTGCGCGTCGATTCCGACCAGATTTCCACCCGCAGGGCTGCGGCTTCGCGGGTGATCGACATGAAGTAGCGGGCGATGAGGCCCAGCAACGTCCCGCGCGGGTCACTGCTGCCCTCCATCTCGGCGACCAGGAGCGTGCCGCGCTCGCGCTCACGCTCGACCAGCCCGAGGACCAGGGCCTCCTTGGATTCGAAGTAGCGGTAGAAGTTGCCCGGGCTCATCGCGGCCTCGCGGGCGAGGTCCTGCATGGTGGTGCGATGGAAGCCGTTGCGCGTGAAGCAGGCTTCGGCGGCGTCGAGAATGTGCTCGCGCCGGGCGGAGGGCCCGACGCGGGCCTCCGCAAGTCCGTCCGCTGCGGCGGTCACTGCCCCGGCTGCGCGGCGACGGCCACCGGCGTGATGCGGCTCTGATCCTTGCCCAGGCTGGCGACGGTGCAGGATTGCGGTCCCTGATGCAGGTCCGCGCAGATCCGGGCCTGCCAGCCGTCCGGGCCGGCCCCGGTCCAGCCGATCAGCGCCAGCCAGGCGAGGGCCAGGACGGCGCCGAAGGTCAGGTTGGCGGGGGTGCAGACGGTGCGGAGCTGGGCGAGAGCGCCCGGGCCGCGGGCGCCGAAACGCTCGGCATCGAGATCTGACCAGCGGCCTTCGAGGGTGAGAGCCATCGTGCGCTCCTATTGGCCTCACCCGTATAATGAACGTTCATTCTCATGTCAATGAACGTTCATTCTCGCCGAGGTCGCGCAGCGGACGAAGGACGGCCTGCCGCCGATGCCTGCGGTTCGTCGGGAGGGAGGGCGCGATCGCCGCCGGGTCTTCGACGCCGGTGCAGGGTATGCCGGAGCGGCGGTTCGAACCGGTGCGCGGGCGGGACGCCGCTCCGGGGCGCCGATCTCTTTCGCCGCGCTCCGGCGGCTCGGGATCGGGGGCGCAGAATCAGTCGTGGAGGATCCGGTCATGCCGGAGCCGGGCCGGAACCCGTGATCCGCGGCCGCCGCCGTGTCGCGGTCTCGGCGCGTCCGGGAGCCCCGTCCCGGACGCGCGAGGCCTGCCGTCAGCCGAGCACGGCCGGCTTGAGGGCGCCGGTCCGCTCGTGGAAGTCCGGGCCGTTGGTGGTCCGGGCCACGTGGCCGGCGCGGATCAGGTAGTCGCCGAAATGCTCGCCCGGTTGCCGACCCTTCGCGTAGTCGGCAAACAGCGGATCGAGGGTGCTGCGGATCTCGGAGGCCGCGACGTCCTCCTTGTAGAGCTTGCTCAGGCGCGAGCCGTCGTGGGCGGCGCCGAGATAGAGGTGGTAGCGCTCGGGGCCGCGGCCCACGAGGCCGATCTCGGAGATGAACGGCCGGGCACAGCCGTTCGGGCAGCCGGTGGAGCGGATCGTGATCTCCTCCTCGGCCAGCCCATGGGACGCGAGGCTCTCCTCCAGCTCCGTCATCAGGTCCGGCAGGTAGCGCTCGCTCTCGGCCAGCGCGAGGCCGCAGGTCGGCAGGGCCACGCAGGCGAGCGAGTTGCGCCGCAGCGCGCCCGCGCCCCGGGTCAGGCCGTATTCGTCGACGAGCGCGTCGATCTCGGCGCGCTTCTCCGCCGGTACGTTGGCGATGATCACGTTCTGGTTGCCGGTGAGGCGGAAATCGCCCTCGTGCACCTCGGCGATGCGCCGCAGGCCCGAGAGGAATTGCGGCCCGCCCTCGATGTCCTTGATCCGGCCAGAAGGCACGTAGAGGGTGAGGTGATAGCGGCCGTCGTCGCCCTCGACCCAGCCGTAGCGGTCGCCGTTGTTGGTGAAGGTGAAGGGTTTGGGCGCGCCGAGCTTCTGGCCGATCCGCTTCTCCACCTCGGCCCGGAAGGCGTCGAGCCCGTAGCGCTCGATCGTGTACTTGAGGCGGGCGTTCTTGCGGTTCTTGCGGTTGCCCCAGTCGCGCTGGACCGTCATCACGGCCTCGGCGACCTTGAGGGCGTCCTCCGGCTTCACGAAGCCCATCACGTCGGCGGTGCGCGGGAAGGTGTCGGGCTCGCCGTGGGTCATGCCCATGCCGCCGCCCACCGTCACGTTCCAGCCCGTCACCTGGTTCTTCTTGTCCAGGATCGCGATGAAGCCGAGGTCGTGGGCGAAGATGTCGACCTCGTTGGAGGGCGGCACCGCCACGACCGTCTTGAACTTCCGCGGCAGGTAGGTCCGGCCGTAGACCGGCTCGACCTCGGCCGCGTCCTCGCCGCCGACCACGCGCTCGCCGTCGAGCCAGATCTCCCGCCACGCGCTGGTCTTGGGCAGCAGCGAGTCGGAGATGTCCTTGGCGAGCTGGTAGGCGGCCTTGTGGGCGCCGGTCTGGGCCGGGTTCGTCGCCGCCATGACGTTGCGGTTGACGTCGCCGCAGGCCGCGATCGTGTCGAGGAGCGCGCCGTCGATGGCCGCCATCGTGCGCTTCAGGTTCGACTTGATCACGCCGTGGTACTGGAAGGTCTGGCGCGTGGTCGCCCGCAGCGCCCCGCCCGCGTAGGTCCGGGCGATGTCGTCGAGGATCAGCCACTGCTTCGGGGTGATGACGCCGCCCGCGATGCGCAGGCGGATCATGAAGCTGTAGGCCTTGTCGAGCTTCTTCTTGGTCCGCTCGGGGCGCAGGTCGCGGTCGTCCTGCAGGTACATCCCGTGGAACTTCACGAGCTGCCCGTCATCCTCCGAGATCGCCCCCGTGGCGTGCTTCAGGAGGCCGTCCGCGAGCGTGCCGCGGAGGTAGCCGCTGGCGATCTTGATGTGCTCGTTCGCCGCGAGCTGGGCCGCGCGGGCGGCCTCGGCATCGGTGATCGGCCGGTCGGTCGGCGGGGTCTCGTAGACGCGCTTGGCCGGGGTCGGGGTCTCGGCGGCGTCGCGGGGGCTGTGGTCGTCCATGGGGTGAATCCGTCTGTCTGAACGCGTCTCCCACCCCACGCGTCAGGGGTGGGTGCCGAGCGGAACGCGTGCCGGTTCACGGGAAGGGCGGGAGCCGCGACGGTCCCCCTCTCCCGTGCGGGAGAGGGTCGGGGAGAGGGATGCGCCCTCTCCGGAAAGACCTGGATCCCTCACCCTGTCCCTCTCCCGCACGGGAGAGGGGACCCGCGCCCCGTCCTGCTCCGCTCCAATCTCAATCCTGCGGCCTCGGAAGGCCGGTCCGTTAGTACACGTCCTGCTGGTAGCGGTGACCGCGCTCCAAAGCCGCGACCTGGGTCTCCGCGTCGGCGGCGCTCAGGTTCTTCACGGTCTGGTACGCGCCCACCACCGCGGCCCGCACGTCCTTGGCCATGTTCTTGGCATCGCCGCAGACGTAGAGATGGGCGCCCCCATCCAGCCAGGAGACCAACTCCTGCGCGTGCTGGGTGATCCGGTCCTGCACGTAGACCTTTTCCGGCTGGTCCCGCGAGAAGGCCACGTCGATCTTCGTGAGCGACCCGTCCTCCAGGGCGTCCTGCCACTCGAGCTGGTACAGGAAGTCGTGGGTGAAGTGCCGGTCGCCGAAGAACAGCCACGACCGCCCGGGGGCCTCGATCGCCCGGCGCTCCTGCACGAAGGCGCGGAACGGCGCGACGCCGGTGCCGGGGCCGACCATGATGATGTCGGTGGCCGGGTCCTGCGGCAGGCGGAAGTGGCGGTTCGGCTTCAGCCGCACCCGCAGCTTGGCGCCGTCGCGGATCCGGTCGGCCACGTGGACCGAGGCGACCCCCGAGCGGGCGCGGCCGTGGGTCTCGTAGCGCACCGCCGCGATGGCGAGGTGGACCTCGTCGCCCACCTCCTTGCGCGAGGAGGCGATCGAGTAGGCCCGCGGCGGCAGCGGCCGGGTGATGGTGCCGAGATGCTCGGCCGTGAGCTTGGCCGGGTAAGTCTCCAGCAGGTCGATCAGGTGCCGCCCCTCGATCCAGGCCTTGGCCTCGCCGCTGTCGATGAGCGTCTGCGCCTGCGTGTGGCCGGTGGCCTTGACGAAACGCTCGACCGTGGCGGCCGACAGCGTGGTGATGTCCCGCTCGGCCAGCAGCGCCTTGCGCAGGGCCTCGTCGCCCGAGAGCCCGGCGGCGTCGAGGATCTCGTCCACGAGCTGCGGGTCGTTCTCGGGGAAGATCTCCAGCGAGTCGCCCGGCTCGTAGGCCGGGGCGCCCTCCTCGAAGGCGAGGGCGAGGTGGATCGTCTCCTTGTCGGAGCGCGAGGAATTGAGGTTCACGTGCTCGACGACCTCGACCACCACGGGCTCGCGGCTCGGCTCGGCGTCGTCCTCCTCGCCGGTGCCGGCGCGGGCGAAGTCCACCGCCACGACGTTGTCGGGCTGCTCCGCGGGGGCGAGCGCCTTGAGCGCGCCCTTGATCCAGTCGGCCGCCGGCTTCTCGAAGTCGAGGTCGAGGTCGGCCCGCTCCGCGGCGCGCTTGCCTCCCAGCGCCTCGAAGCGTTCGTCGAGGGCCTTCCCGATGGCGCAGAACTCCGCGTAGGAGGTGTCGCCGAGCGCCAGCACCGCGAACTCGACGCCGTCGAGGCGCGGGGCGCCCTCCCCCATCAGCTCGCCATAGGCCCGCACGGCCCGGGCCGGCGGCTCGCCCTCGCCCCAGGTGGCCGCGATGGCGACGAGCTTGCCGGCCTTGGGCAGGGTCGCGATGTCGAGATCGGCGAAATCCACCACCTTCGGCTTGAAGCCCTGCTTGCGCGCCAGCTTCGCGACGGTGCCGGCCAGCGTCTCGGAATTCCCCGATTCGCTCGCGTAGATCACCGTCAGCGGCGCGGCGGCCTTGGGCGGGGCGGCCGGCAAAGCGGCGGGCTGGCCACCAGCGGCGTCGAGGCCCGCCAGGAAGCCGGCCAGCCATGCGCGCTGCGTGGGGCTCGCGGCGCCGAGCACCGCATCGAGGCTGGCGCGCTCGCCGTCCCCGAACGGGGCGGTGCGCGGGAGGAGGTTCTGGCGGGACATTACGAGACCATGTCGGGGCCTGCGCGGCCCGTGTCAATCAAGAAACGTTCTTTTTGCAGAACGGGCGGAGACGAGAACATCACATTCGCTGCACTGCGAAAAAAGAGAATATCATTCTCCTACCACGGAGAGGACCGGGGAGGTGCCGGGCAGATGGCGCCCGTTCTTCGGCGGCGCCGGCAGCGGCAGCGCCGTCGTGGATTTCACCTTTTCCATGGCGAAGCGGGAGGTGACGTTCTTGAGCGGCAGCACCGCGATGAGGTGCTTGTAGAAGCTGTCATAGGCCTGCATGTCGGCGACGACGACCCGCAGCATGTAGTCCACGTCGCCCGCCATCCGGTAGAACTCCAGCACCTCCGGCATGGCCGAGACGGTTGCGGCGAAGCGCTGCAGCCAGTCCTGGGAATGGTCGGCGGTCTCGATGGAGACGAACACGGTCAGCCCGAGGCCGAGCTTCACCGGATCGAGCACCGCCACCCGCCGGTCGATGACCCCGTCGGCCTCCAGCTTCTGGATCCGCTTCCAGCACGGGGTCTGCGACAGGCCCACGCGTTCGCCGATCGCCGCGATGGAGAGCGTCGCGTCGGTCTGCAGCAGGGCGAGAATCTTCAGATCGATCGCGTCCAAAGCTGTCTCCGTGGGTTTCCGCCGCGCGCGGGGCGCGGGCGCATATAGGAGGCTACCGGTCTCGGTGAGAAGAATCTTTTACCTCGGGACCAGGTTGCCCGCGCCGATTGCTGTGCGCAACCGCACGCCGAACCGCCGGCCCGACACCGTCAAGCGCGCCGGGGCGCCTTGACTTCGTTCGGTATAGCGAACATTTCCGCCCTTCGACAACAGGCATGGCGCAGGCCGTGGCCTTTCCACCCACCACGCGAACCCCGGGACATGGCGCGATGACCCGTCCGGACCGACAGACGGCCGAAGCCCTCGCGGAGCGGCTGTCCGGGCTCGACCTTCCAGGCCGCCTCCACCTGATCGCCGCCGAGATCCCCGGCCGCCTCGTCTTCACGACGAGCCTGGGCGTCGAGGATCAGGCGCTCACCCACGCCCTGGCCATGGCGGGTCTGGCGAAGGGGCGCGTCGAGATCGTCACCCTCGATACCGGCCGCCTCTTCGCCGAGACCTACGACACCTGGACCGAGACCGAAGCGGCCTACGGCATCCGGATCGCCGCCTATGCGCCCGAGCGCGCGGCCGCGGAGGCGTTCGTTCGGGACGAAGGCATCAACGGCTTCCGGCGCTCGGTGGCCGCCCGGCAGGCCTGCTGCGGCTTCCGCAAGGTCGAGCCGCTGGGCCGGGCGCTCGAAGGCGCGAGCGGCTGGCTCACGGGCCTGCGGGCCGGCCAGTCCGCCAACCGCGCCGAGACGCCGCTGGCCGAGTTCGACCCCGCCCGCGGCCTGATCAAGCTGAACCCCCTGGCCGATTGGTCCCGGGCGCAGGTCGACAGCTTCGTGCGCGACAATTTCGTGCCCTACAACGTCCTGCACGACCGGGGCTTCCCGTCGATCGGCTGCGCCCCCTGCACCCGGGCCGTGAAGCTCGGCGAGCCCGAGCGCGCCGGCCGCTGGTGGTGGGAGCAGGAGGAGAAGAAGGAATGCGGCCTGCATGTCGGACGCCCCGGGGCGTCGGTGCAGCCCGGCCAGGAGGCCGCCGTTTTCGAGACTCCTTTAAAGACTAACCAAGATCATTCAGCCCGCCAGCCGGAGTTCGCCCGATGAGCGCCGCCCTCGCCGCCACCGTGCCGCCGAGCGCCCCTGCGTCCGCACAGACCTCTGCCGACCGCCTCAGCCACCTCAAGCGGCTTGAGGCCGAGGCCATCCACATCTTCCGGGAGACGGTCGCCGAGACCGAGAACCCGGTGATGCTCTACTCGATCGGCAAGGATTCCTCGGTGCTGCTGCACCTCGCCCTCAAGGCCTTCGCGCCCGGGCGGCTGCCGTTCCCGCTGCTCCACGTCGACACCACGTGGAAGTTCCGCGAGATGATCGCCTTCCGCGACGCCCGCGCCAAGGAACTCGGCCTCGACCTCCTGATCCACACGAACCCGGACGGGCTCGCCCGCGGCATCGGACCGGTGAGCCACGGCTCCGAGGTCCACACCGACGTGATGAAGACGCAGGCCCTGCGGCAGGCCCTCGACAAGCACAAGTTCGATGCGGCCTTCGGCGGCGCCCGCCGCGACGAGGAGGCGAGCCGCGCCAAGGAGCGGATCATCTCCCTGCGCACCGCACAGCACCGATGGGACCCGAAGCGCCAGCGCGCCGAGCCCTGGCACCTCTACAATCTCAAGAAGAAGCGGGGCGAATCCCTGCGGGTCTTCCCGCTGTCGAACTGGACCGAGCTCGACATCTGGCTCTACATCGAGCAGGAAAACATTCCGATCGTGCCGCTCTACTTCGCCAAGGAGCGGCCCGTGGTGGAGCGCGACGGGCAGCTGATCATGGTCGACGACGACCGGCTGCCGCTGGCGCCCGGCGAAACCCCGCAGCAGCGGCTCGTCCGCTTCCGCACGCTCGGCTGCTACCCGCTCACCGGCGCGGTGGAGAGCGACGCCGCGACGCTCCCCGAGATCATCGGCGAGACGCTCGCCGCCCGCACCTCGGAGCGCCAGGGCCGGGTGATCGACAAGGACGGGGCCGGCGCCATGGAGCGCAAGAAGCAGGAGGGCTATTTCTGATGACGGTGCACCAGGCTCCCACGGCCTTCGCCGATCGCGCCTCCGGCTACGCGGCCTTCCTCACGGCCCACCGCAGCAAGGCGGTGCTGCGCTTCATCGCCTGCGGCTCGGTGGATGACGGCAAGTCGACCCTGATCGGGCGGCTCCTGCACGACACCAAGCAGATCTTCGACGACCAGATCTCGGCCCTCCAGCGCGATTCGCGCAAGCACGGGACGCAGGGGCAGGAGGTGGATCTCGCGCTGCTGGTGGACGGCCTCCAGGCCGAGCGCGAGCAGGGCATCACGATCGACGTCGCCTACCGGTTCTTCTCCACCGACAAGCGCTCGTTCATCGTGGCCGACACGCCCGGCCACGAGCAGTACACCCGCAACATGGCCACCGGCGCCTCGACGGCGGACGTGGCGGTGATCCTGGTCGATGCCCGCCAGGGCCTGACCCGCCAGACCCGGCGCCACGCGCTGCTGGTCTCGAATCTCGGGATCCGCCGGGTCGTGCTGGCGGTGAACAAGATGGATCTCGCCGGCTGGGCGCAGGGCACCTTCGACGGCATCGTCGCGGGCTTCTCCGACTTCGCCCGGGATCTGAACTTCGCCGAGGTCAAGGCGATCCCGCTCTCGGCCAAGAACGGCGACAACGTCGTGGAGCCGGGCATCGCGGCGCCCTGGTACACGGGCGGCCCCCTGCTCGCCTACCTGGAGACCGTGCCGGTCCGCGCCGAGGCGCTGAACGCGCCGTTCCGCATGGCGGTGCAGTGGGTCAACCGGCCCAATTCCGAGTTCCGCGGCTACAGCGGCCGGATCGCCAGCGGCCGGGTGCGCCCGGGCGATTCCGTGACGGTCCAGCCCTCCGGCCGGACCTCGACCGTGGCGCGGATCTACACCGCCGACGGCGACCTGCCCGAAGCCGGCGAGGACGAGTCGGTCACCCTGGTGCTGGCCGACCAGATCGACGCCTCCCGCGGTCAGGTGATCGTGGCCACCGACGCACCGATGCGGGTCACCGAGACCCTCGACGCCCGCCTGTTCTGGGCGGCCGAGACCGATCTCAGCCCGGGTGCCAGCCTGTTCGCCAAGATCGGCACCGCCACGGTCACCGCGACCGTGGAGCGGATCATCTCGCGCATCGATCCCGAGACCGGCAGGCCCGGCCCGGCCGAGCGCCTGTCGGCCAACGACATCGCCGACGTGGCCCTGCGCCTCGACCGGGCGGTGGCGGTCGACGCCTACGCGGAGAACCGCGAGACCGGCAGCCTGATCCTGATCGACCGCGAGACCACCGACACGGCGGCGCTCGGGCTGGTCCTGGCGCCGAAGACGGAAGCGGCCAAGCCGGCGACGCCCGATGCGAAACCTGCGGAAGGCGGCGGCTTCCTCGCCCGTCTCGGTCGCCTGTTCGGGCGCTGAGGACGGCCGGGCGCGCGACTGGTTTCAGGATCGGGCGCGGGTCCCCTCTCCCGTGCGGGAGAGGGACAGGGTGAGGGATCAGGTCTGTCCGGAGAGGGCTCGACCTGACTGCGCGGCAAGGACGGGCTCGATCCTGTGGCGTCTCGTCCCTCACCCCAACCCTCTCCCGCACGGGAAAGGGGGCCGGTCGCTTGCCGCGCCCGTGTAGGCGCAGCGGACCGGGCCGTCGCGCAACGCGATCAGACCAGCTTGAACCGCAGCGCCCCGAGCCCTTCCAGCTCCGAGACCACCTCGTCGCCGGGCTTCAGCCACGCCCGGTCCTTGCGCGGAGTCTTCTCGCCGAAGATCACCCCCTGCGGCGTGCCCGTGTAGAAGATGTCTCCCGGCTTGATCGTCATCACCTTGGACGCGAAGCTGATCAGCTGGCGGCAGTTGAAGATCATGTCGTTGGTGCTCCAGTCCTGGCGCACCTGGCCGTTGACCAGCGTCTTGAGCTTGAGGTTGTTCGGGTCCTTCACCCGGTCGGCGGTCACCAAGTAGGGGCCGAGCGGCGCGAACCCGTCCGAGGTCTTGCCGATCATGAATTGCGAGGTCAGCGTCTGGAGATCCCGGGCGCTGAAATCGTTGCCCGTGCAGTAGCCGGCGAGATAGTCGAGGGCGTCCGCCTCGGACACGTTCCGGCACTCGCGGCCGAACACCATCACCAGCTCGGTCTCGTAGTCGAATTCCCGCGCCGCCTGGGTCGGCAGCGTGATCGTGCCGCCGTGGTGGTTCAGGGCGTTGTTGTACTTGTTGAACAGCGGCGGGTCCTTGGGGATCGGCGTGCCGGTCTCCTCCGCGTGGTGGCGGTAGTTGAAGCCCATCATGATGATCTTCTCGGGCCGCGTGACCACCGGCGCGTAGGCGATGCCGGATTCCGCCAGCATGAAGCGCCCGTCGGGGGCGGCCTCGACCGCGTCGATCAGCGCCCGCAGCGCCGGGCCGCGCCCGTTCTGGAGAAGGTCGTCCATGTCGGTGGGAACCGGCATCCCGAGCGCCCGGCCGGCGGCTTCGACGTCGAGCACGCCGTCCCTGGTCTTCACGCCCAGGGCGTAGCCGTCGCCGCGGCGCATGTTGAGCAGGATCATGTCCCGGGGCATGCCGACGGGCGGCGGCGCCGCCGGCGCGGTGTTGGGCGCGGTCTTCGGAGCCGCCGTGCGCTCCTCGGCGGCCCGGGCCGGCGCCGCGGCGGCGGCGAGGCCCGCGGCCGTGGCGGTCAGGAATTCGCGTCGGTTGCCCATGCTGCCTCTCCTCCGGTCGGCCCGTCTGGTCGCGGGCGTGATCCGGGCGGGAGCCTGCACGGCCGGCGGCGGCGCCGCCAGGACCCCGCGGCGGGGGCCGGTGACGGCTCAGGCCGCCTGTGAGGCGGCGCCGAGCCCCCAGGCCTGCGCCAGCAGCGCGTAGGATTCGTGCCGGGCGGCTTGGTCGGGGATCGCCGTGACGACCATCAGCTCGTCGGCCTGCGTGCGCTGGACCATGTCGGCGAGCCGGGCCCGCAGGGTCTCGGGGCCGCCCACGTGCAGGCGGTCTCGGCCGCGCGCGATCTGCATCCGCTCGGCGTCGGAATACGGGTAGGCCAGCGCCTCGGCGAGGCTCGGCAGCGGCCGGTACTCGCCCCGCTCCCGCCGCAGCGTCGCCAGCCGCGCGCTGGAGGCCAGCCGCTCGGCCTCCGCATCCGTGGGGGCGCAGATCGCCGCCACCGCCAGGATCGCGTGGGGCTTCGCGCCGAGCCGCGTCGGCTGGAACCGGTTCCGGTAATCCAGCATCGGCGGCTCCGCGGGCATCCCGGAGAAGTGCTGCGCGAAGCCGAAGCCGCAGCCGATCTCGGCGGCGAGGCGAGCGCTGTAATCGGAGGAGCCGAGCAGGAAGATCGGCGGCAGCGGCACCCCCGCGGGGCTCGCCTCGATCCGCGCGAACGGATGCCCCTCCGGGAAGCCGCCGTCCCAGAACAGGAGCTCCTGCAGGCGGTCGAGGAAATCGTCCCCGCCGCCCTCCCCCGGCGCCTCCCGGCGGCGCAGCGCCCGGGCGGTGAGGCCGTCGGTGCCGGGCGCGCGCCCGAGACCCAGATCGATCCGGCCCGGGAACAGCGCCTCCAGCACCCGGAAGCGCTCGGCCACCATCAGCGGCGCGTGGTTCGGAAGCATGATCCCGCCCGAGCCGACCCGGAGGTTGCGGGTCTCGGCGGCGATCTGGCCGATCATGATCTCGGGGGCGGGGCTCGCCACGTTGGGCAGGGCGTGGTGCTCGGCGAGCCAGTAGCGCCGGTAGCCGAGGCCGTCGACGTGGCGGGCGAGCGCCAGGGTGTCGTGCAGGGCCTGCGCCGGGGTCGAATCGGCGCCGACGAAGGAGAGGTCGAGGACGGAGAGCGGAGTCATGGACAGGATCTGGTAACGACGATCCCGCAAAGCGAGAGCGGCCGCGCAGGCGAGACCTGCGCCGCGCGCCCGAAGCGAGATCCGGCTTCGTGCCGCGCACCGCCTTGCCGGCTCAGCGTCCCGGGCCTAGGGTCCGCCGCGCCGCAAAAAGGGGCGGCGAACGGGCATTCCTCGCCCACGCAATCCGGAGCACCGCACGCCATGGCTCTCCTCGCCGACGTCCTCTCGCGGGTGAAGCCGTCCGCGACCATCGTGATGACCCAGAAGGCCCGGGACCTGAAGGCCTCCGGCGTCGACGTCATCAGCCTGTCGGTGGGCGAGCCCGACTTCGACACGCCCGAGCACATCAAGCAGGCCGCCATCGCGGCGATCCACCGGAACGAGACCCGCTACCCGCCGGTCTCCGGCATCGTGCCCCTGCGCGAGGCGATCGTGCGCAAGTTCAAGCGCGAGAACGGGCTCGACTACAAGGTCTCGCAGACCATCGTGGGCACGGGCGGCAAGCAGGTGCTGTACAACGCCTTCCTCGCCACCCTGAACCCCGGCGACGAGGTGGTGATCCCCCGCCCCTACTGGGTGTCCTACCCGGAGATGGTCGGCCTGTGCGGCGGCACGCCGGTCTTCGCCGACACCGACATGGCCAACGGCTTCAAGCTCCAGCCCGAGGAGCTCGACCGGGTCCTGACGCCGAAGACCAAGTGGATCGTCCTCAACTCGCCCTCGAACCCGTCTGGGGCCGCCTATTCCCGCGCCGAGATGAAGGCGCTGACCGACGTGCTGCTCCGCTATCCGGACGTGCACATCCTCACCGACGACATCTACGAGCACCTGACCTACGGCGATTTCGAATTCGTCACCCCGGCCCAGGTCGAGCCGCAGCTCGTCGAGCGGACGCTGACCATGAACGGCGTCTCGAAGGGCTACGCCATGACCGGCTGGCGCATCGGCTACGCGGCCGGGCCGGAGACGCTCATCAAGGCGATGGATTTCGTCCAGGGCCAGCAGACCTCCGGCGCCAGCACGATCGCGCAATGGGCCGCGGTCGCTGCCCTCGACGGCCCTCAGGATCACCTCGCCACGTTCCGGGCAGCCTTCCAGGGCCGGCGCGACCTCGTCGTGTCGATGCTCAACCAGACCAACGGCCTGACCTGCCCGACGCCCGAGGGCGCGTTCTACGTCTACCCGTCCTGCGCGGCGCTGATCGGCAAGAAGACGGAGGCCGGCAAGACCATCGAGACCGACGAGGACTTCGTCATGGAGCTGCTCCAGGCCGAGGGCGTGGCCGCGGTGCATGGCTCGGCCTTCGGGCTCGGCCCGAACCTGCGCATCTCCTACGCGACGTCGAACGCGGTGCTGGAGGAGGCCTGCCGGCGTATCCAGCGCTTCTGCGGCTCGCTGCGGTAGGGGCCCTCCGGGCGATCCTTCCCGGGCGCGGACCCCGGTCCGCGCTCGGCGTGACGGGGCTCGCGCCCGCGCTCTTGCCCGCGCTCTCGGGGGCGCCCTCCGGTCGGCCGCGGGGCCCGCTGATACGCTTCGCCGCGGCCGCGGCGGCGCACGGATCGCCGCGCGGGCCACCGAAACGGTCCCGCCTCTGTTGCCGGCTCGGCTGTCACCCTCTACACGGGCTGTCCCCAGCGGCCGATGCGCCTGAAGGTTTCGCGAGCCCGCTCGGGCCTGCATGGCAGCGGGGTCGGCAGTGACGGGGCGGTCCGGACCAGTTCTCTGGACCGTTCCTGTGAGGCTCAGTGGGCCGAGTCGCTGCAGGAGTGTCGGGAGCGCGGGGAACAGGAACCGCGGGTTCGGCGCAAGGCCCACAAGATTCCCCGTCGACCGAGCGCCGGAGCCGTCCCGACGCCGCGATCTGACCCGTTCCGGGACAGGGCCGAACGCGACGGTTGCGGCTTCGTTCACGCTCCCGCGCGATGATGCGTCCGGGCCGGGGATCCGGTTCCGCGTAACCGCGTTCTCTCGGGCCTGACGACCATGCGAGCCCTGCTCACCAGCGGCATCAAGGCGATCCTCGGCATCGCCGCGCTCTCCACCGCCGCCCACTGGACCTTGCGCGTGCAGCGCGAGTCCGCCGCGCCCGCCACCGCGACGGCGCGCCCGGCCGAACCGACCGTGACCGGCTCCATCGAGCCGCGCCGGGTCGAGCGGGCCGCCGCGCTGGTCCCCGCCTCGGTGCCGGCCCCTGCGGCGGCGGTTCCGGTGGCGGCCGCGCGCGCCGCTCCGGGGCTCGACCAGTCGCATCTGGCTGCCCTGATCGCCGGCGCCACGCCGCCCAAGCCGAAGCTCGCCAAGACCGCGACCAAGACGGCCTCCGCCGAGAAGACGGCCTCCGCCGAGAAGGCCGCGGTGAAGCGCTGAGCTCCGCCCCGGCCCGGGCGATCGTGCGGGCTGCATGGTTCCCCTGCGCGCCGGCGGATACCGGCGAAGCGCCGGGCGTGGCAGTGAACCGGCCTCTACCGAGATGGGTCAGGCATGAGCACGCAGGTCGCGACCTCCGTCCCCGATGACATCGGCGCGCCGCGCGCCGCTCCGGAGGTCGACCTCGCCGGCCGCCGACGGATCGTCGGCATCGCCCTGATGTGCGGGGCCGTCGCCTTCTTCGCCAGCCTCGATGCCTGCGGCAAGACCCTGGCGCGGGCCGGCGTCGACCCGCTGGTCACCACCTTCATGCGCTACGCGGCCAGCGTCGCCATGATCTCCCTGTTCATCAACCCGGTGCGCACGCCGGGCGTAGTGAAGAGCCGGCGGCTGCCGTTGCAGATCGTCCGCTCGCTGCTGCTCTTCGCTTCCACGGCCCTGAACTTCCTGGCCCTGCGCTACCTGCAACTCGCCGAGACGATCTCGATCCAGTTCGCCGCGCCGCTCACCGTGGCGCTGCTCGCCGGGCCGCTGCTCGGCGAGTGGTCGTCGCGGGCGCGGCTCACGGCGATCGGCGTCGGCTTCCTGGGGGTGCTGGTGATCGTGCGCCCGGGCGTGGGCGGGATGCATCCGGCCGCGCTGCTGTGCGTCGCCAACGTCGTGGTCTACGCCTTCTACGCGATCATCACGCGCAAGCTCGCGGCCTACGATTCGACCGCCACGACCATGTTCTACACGGGGCTCGCGGGCCTCGCGCTGATGGCCCCGCTCCTGCCCTGGATCTGGACGAGCCCGGCGAGCCTGACCCACTGGGCCCTGCTGTTCGGGGTCGCGCTGTTCGGGACGCTGGGCCACTGGCTGCTGGTGATGGCCCATGCCCGGGCCCCGGCCAACGTGCTGGCACCGTTCATCTACACGCAGCTGCTCTGGTCGGTGACGCTGGGCTTCCTGCTGTTCGGCGACGTTCCGAGCCGCTGGACCGTGGCGGGCGCCATGATCGTCGTCGGCTCGGGCCTGTATCTCCTGGCGCAGGAGACGATCCGCCGGGACACGCGTCCGGCCGCCTGAGGCGGCCGGACGGTCCGGTGACGGATCGGGTCAGCGGCCCATGCGCTCCTGGCGCTCCATCCGCTCCTCGCGGCGGTTCTCGCGCGCACGCCGGGCCGGATCCGGATCGGTGCCGAGCACGCCGCCGACCGTGCCGGTGGCCGCGCCCACCGCGCCACCGACGACCCCGCCCACAGGACCGGCCGCAGCCGCGCCATCCTCGGCACCCCGCTGGGCGCCGCGGGCCGTGCCCTGGGCCTGCGCGGCGCCGGCAAAGGCGAGGGGCGCGAGGGCGAGGGTCGTAATCAGTAGCTTCTTCATGGGTCTGCTCCGGTCATACGGTCTGGGAGTCTCCGCGCCGCCTCGGGGCGCGGAGGATGTGCCTGTTCAACGGTTCAGGCGCCGATTGGTCCCATCCGCGGTCACGGGCGCGTGATCCGCGCTGCCGCTGGCCTCGGGCCGGAGCGGCTGATAGAGAACGGGTCATGCACGCTTCGCGCGCCCTGCGCGGCTTCGGCCGCCCGATCCGAATTACCGGCCCGGCCTCCGCCTGAGGGCCCGCTTCGGCGCGGCCGCGCGGAGGTCCGGGATCCTCCTGCCGCCTGACCCGATTCCGCCGGCCTTTCGCCGGCCCGACCGCCGATGCGAGATCCGATGACGACCCCCGAGACCGCGCCCGCCCGCGACTATTCCAAGACCCTGTTCCTGCCGCAGACCGAGTTCCCGATGCGCGCCGGCCTGCCGGTGCGCGAGCCGCTGTTCATCGAGCGCTGGAAGCGGATGGACCTCTACGGGAAGCTGCGCGCCGGCGGCCAGGGCCGGCCGAAATTCGTGCTCCACGACGGCCCGCCCTACGCCAACGGCAACATCCACATCGGCACGGCGCTCAACAAGATCCTCAAGGACGTGGTGGTCCGTTCGCAGACCGCCCTCGGCTTCGACGCCAACTACGTCCCGGGCTGGGACTGCCACGGCCTGCCGATCGAGTGGAAGATCGAGGAGCAGTACCGCGCCAAGGGCCGCAACAAGGACGACGTGCCGGTGATCGAGTTCCGGCAGGAATGCCGGACTTTCGCGGCCCACTGGCTCGACGTGCAGCGCGAGGAGTTCAAGCGGCTCGGCGTCACCGGCGACTGGGACCATCCCTACGCGACCATGGCGTACCCGGCCGAGGCGGTGATCGCCGACGAGCTGATGAAGTTCTCGATGAGCGGCCAGCTCTATCGCGGCTCGAAGCCCGTGATGTGGTCGGTGGTGGAGAAGACCGCGCTGGCCGAGGCGGAGGTCGAGTACGAGGAGCACGTCAGCGACACGATTTTCTGTGCTTTTCCGATCCGGTCCGGCGCCGAGGGTGATCTCGCGCGGGCCCGGGTGGTGATCTGGACGACCACGCCCTGGACGATCCCGGGCAACCGCGCGGTCGCCTACTCCAAGAAGATCGCCTACGGGCTGTATCGGGTCACCGAGGCGCCGGCCGACAACTGGGCGACCCCCGGCCAGACCTATGTCCTCGCCGACAGCCTGGCCGCGACCGTGTTCAAGGCCGCCCGCGTCGAGGCGTTCGCGCGCGTCGGCGACGTGAGCCCGGCGATGCTCGCCGCCCTCACCCTGGACCATCCCCTGGCCCAGCGCGGCTACGGCTTCGCGGTGCCGATGCTCGACGGCGACCACGTCACGGACGAGTCCGGCACGGGTTTCGTCCACACGGCGCCGAGCCACGGCCGCGAGGATTTCGAGCTCTGGATGGCGAGCGGCCGGTCGCTGCTCGAGCGCGGCATCGACACGACCATCCCCTACACGGTGGATGCGGACGGCGTGCTCACGGAGGCCGCCCCGGGCTTCACCGGCACCCGCGTGCTCACCGCCAAGGGCGAGAAGGGCGACGCCAACAAGGCGGTCATCGCCGCGCTGACCGAGGCCGGGGCGCTGATCGCCCGCGGGGTGCTGCGCCACCAATACCCGCATTCCTGGCGCTCCAAGAAGCCGGTGATCTTCCGCAACACGCCGCAATGGTTCATCGCCATGGACCGGCCGGTGGATTTGCTCGGCGACCGGACGCTCCGGGAAGTGGCCCTTCAGGGCATCGACGACACCCAGTGGGTGCCGGCCCAGGGGAAGAACCGCATCACCGGCATGGTCGCCAACCGGCCGGACTGGGTGGTCTCGCGCCAGCGCGCCTGGGGCGTGCCGATCACCGTGTTCGTTCACCGGGAGACGGCCGAGATCCTGAAGGACGAGCGCGTCAACGCCCGCATCCGCGACGCCTTCGCGGCCGAGGGCGCCGACGCGTGGTTCCAGGACGACGCCGCCCAGCGCTTCCTGGCGCCGGACCACGACCCGGCCGCCTACGACAAGGTCACCGACGTCCTCGACGTCTGGTTCGATTCGGGCTCGACCCACGCCTTCGTGCTGGACGATCCGGAGGCCTTCCCGGGCCTGGCCGGAGTGACGCGCGTCCGCGACGGCGGCCAGGACCGGGTCATGTACCTGGAGGGGTCGGACCAGCACCGCGGCTGGTTCCAGTCCTCGCTGCTCGAATCCGCCGGGACCCGCGGCCGGGCGCCCTACGACATCGTCCTGACCCACGGCTTCGTGCTCGACGGCAAGGGCCTGAAGATGTCGAAGTCCAAGGGCAACGTCGTCGCGCCGCAGAGCGTCATCAAGGATTCGGGGGCCGACATCCTGCGCCTGTGGGTTGCCGCCTCCGACTACACCGACGACCTGCGCATCGGACCGGAGATCATCAAGACCTTCGCGGAGACCTACCGGAAGCTGCGCAACTCCCTGCGGTGGATGCTGGGCTCGCTGGCCCACCGGGTTCAGGGCGACGACGTGGCCTACGCGGACATGCCGGAGCTGGAGCGGTTGATCCTGCACCGGCTCGCCGAGCTCGACGGCGAGATCCGCGAGGCCTACGCGGCCTTCGACACCAAGCGGGTGGTGGCGCTGCTCAACGGCTTCATGACCGGCGACCTGTCGTCCTTCTACTTCGATGTCCGCAAGGATGCCCTGTACTGCGATCCGATCTCCTCGGTCCGCCGCCGGGCGTCGCTGCAGGTGATCGACGAGGCCTTCCGGCGGGTGGCGATCTGGCTCGCCCCGGTGCTCGCCTTCACGGCCGAGGAGGCGTGGCTCGACCGCTACCCGTCCGAGGACGGATCGGTGCATCTCCAGACGCTGCCGGAGACCCCGGCCGCGTGGCTCGACGCCGCCCTCGCGGAGCGCTGGCACAAGATCCGGCGGGTGCGGCGGGTGGTGACCGGCGCCCTGGAGATCGAGCGCGCGGCGAAGCGCATCGGCGCGAGCCTGGAGGCGGCCCCGCACGTCTACGTGGCGGATCCCGAGTTGCTCGCCGCGCTCGAGGGCTGCGACTTCGCCGACACCTGCATCACCTCCGACATCACGGTGACGGCGGGCGAGGGGCCGGCCGACGCCTTCCGCCTCGACGAGATCCGCGGCGTCGCCGTGGTGCCGAGCCCGGCCGAGGGGCGCAAATGCGCCCGCTCCTGGCGGGTGAGCCCCAGCGTTGGCAGCGATCCGGACTATCCGGACGTGACCCCCCGCGACGCCCGGGCCCTGCGCGAGTGGGACGCGGCGCATCCGGAGGCGAGCGCGGCGTGAAGAGGCGCGCGACGGTGCTCTCCCTCTCCTCCCTGCGGGGGAGAGTGGCCCTCGCGTCCGCGAGGGTCGGCAGAGGGGCGCCCGGCTTCCGGTCGCGGCGCGACCGTCTTGAAGCCCACAGCCTTTCTCTGCGCCGTCGCTCCCCTCTCTCCCGCTGCTGCGCAGGGTACCCTCCCCCGCAGAGGGGAGAGGGCGATGCGCCCGCACGGCATGGGTCGCGGGGTCGGCGCCCGTGACCCCCTTCCGCGCCGGCCTTCTGGCCCTCCTCCTCACCCTGGTCCTCGACCAGGCCTCCAAGCTCGGCCTCTATTTCGGCACCGACCTCGTGCTGACCCAGCCCTGGCGGCTGGCGCCGTTCGTCGACTTCGTCGTGGTCTGGAACCGGGGCGTCTCCTACGGCCTGTTCCAGCAGGAGGGCGGGATCGGGCGCTGGCTCCTCGTGGTCCTGTCGCTCGCCGCCGCGATCGGCCTCGGGATCTGGATGCGCCGGGCCGGCTCGCGGCTCCTCGGCGTCGCCCTGGGGCTCATCGTCGGCGGGGCGCTCGGCAACGCCATCGACCGGGCCGCCTACGGGGCGGTGTTTGACTTCGTCCACCTGCATGCCGGCGGCTGGTCCTGGTACGTGTTCAACGTCGCCGATGCGGCGATCGTGGCCGGCGTGATCGGCCTGATCCTCGACAGCCTGTCCCCGGACAGCCGCAAGGAGCGGCCGCTTCCGTCGCAGGGCGACCCCGCTCCGCGCCTGTGATCCGCGCAACACACAGGTCCACCTGCATGCCTGCCCTGGCGCAACGTGGCCAAGGCGCCATACGATCGCCGGAAACCGGTCTCAGGCCGGAACCCGTCGGATCAGGCCGCGCCGCGGTCATCCCAGAGCCGGACGCTCCGTCCGGAACCCGTGAGGCAGCATGACCGGGCATAGCAGGCTTCGTCCCCTCCTCTCCGCCGCGGTCGTCCTGGCCCCGCTCTGCGCCGGCACCGCGCAGGCGCAGGAGCGCGGCGAATTCATGCGCGACGCGCTGTCGGGCATCGGCCTCTTGGAGAAGCGCCAGGATCCGATCGACTATCACGAGCGCCCGCCGCTGGTGATGCCGCCCAAGATCGACGGCAAGGCCCTGCCCCAGCCCCGGGCGCGTTCCACCAGCACCGCGTGGCCGAAGGATCCCGAGATCGTGGAGCGCGAGCGCGCCGCCGTGGAGCGGCGTAATCCCAGGGGCGCCCAGGCCCAGGGCCGCTACGACGACAACAACGCGACGCTCTCCGTGGATGAGATGCGCGGCGGCCGCCGCGCCGGGGCGGGCCTCACGACCACGGCCGAGCGGAAGCCCGGCGACAACAACCGCGACGACAGCCTGCTCAGCCCCTTCGAGCTCCTGAAGGGCAAGAGCGCCAATGCCGAGCCGTCCGACATCGAGCCGAGCCGCGACACGCTCACGGATCCGCCGACCGGATACCGCCAGTCGCCCAAGAAGCTGGCCCGCCCGCCGTCGAGCGACCCGATCAACAACGCCAGCCGCGAACGCGAAGAGGCGGATCCCGGCGCGTATCTCCGGAAGCGCGCGCAGCAGTGACGGGGGCGCCGTGTCGCCGTTGCAACGACGACGCGGCATGGCAACATGAGATGATCGTCCCGGTACGGCTCTTGCCCACCGGAGACCAGGACGGCCCCGAACCACGAACGCGTCCTGTCGTGGAACGCTTCGATCTGGGGCCGGCAGAAGGAAAGCGGAATGCACCTGTTCAGGAAGGCGACGCCCCACCTCTTCCCGCTGCGTCCGGGTTCGTCCTTCGGCGGCAGCGCCGGCCGGGGCGAGGCCGCGCCGTTCGGGCGTTCCGAGGCGGGCGGACCGGAAGTGACGGCCTTCACCCTCGACAACGGCCTCGACGTGGTGGTCGTCCCCGACCACCGGGCCCCCGTCGCCACCCACATGATCTGGTACCGCAACGGCTCGGCCGATGATCCCCTCGGCCAGTCGGGCATCGCCCACTTCCTCGAGCACCTGATGTTCAAGGGCACCGAGAAACACCCCGTCGGGGCCTTCTCCAAGGCGGTGTCGGGCCTGGGCGGCCAGGAGAACGCCTTCACCAGCTACGACTACACGGCCTATTTCCAGCGGGTCGCCCGGGATCATCTCGGCACCATGATGGCGTTCGAGGCGGACCGGATGAGCGGCCTCGTCCTCGACGATGCCGTCGTGGCGCCCGAGCGCGACGTGGTGCTGGAGGAGCGCCGCATGCGGGTCGAGACCGACCCCTCCGCGCAGCTCTCCGAGGCGATGGCCGCCGGCCTGTTCGTGCACCATCCCTACGGCATCCCGATCATCGGCTGGATGCACGAGATCGAGGGCCTGAACCGCGAGCATGCGCTCGCCTACTACAAGCGCTTCTACACCCCCGAGAACGCCATCCTGGTGGTCGCGGGCGACGTCACCCCGGACGAGGTGCGTCGCCTCGCCGAGGACACCTACGGCCGCGTGACGCCCCAGGGCGCCCGGCCGGAGCGCCTGCGTGCGCGGGAGCCGGAGCCGAAGGCGCTGCGCCGCGTCGCCGTGGCCGACCCGAAGGTGGAGCAGCCGACCCTGCAGCGGCTCTACCTCACGCCCTCCTGCATCACCGCCCGCGACGGCGGCTGCCACGACCTGGAACTCCTCGCCGAGGTGCTGGGCGGCGGCTCGACCTCCTACCTCTACCGCAAGCTGGTCATGGAGAGCGGCCTCGCGGTGAATGCCGGCGCCTGGTACATGGGCTCGGCGATCGACGACACCCGCTTCTCCGTCTACGCGGTGCCCGCCGAGGGCGTGCCGCTGGAGAAGCTGGAGGAGGCCGTCGACAAGGTGCTGCGCCGCGCGCCCGCCGAGGCCCTGGACGCCGAGGCGATCGAGCGGGCCAAGACCCGCCTCGTGGCCGAGACCGTGTACTCCTCCGACAGCCAGTCGTCGCTGGCGCGCATCTACGGGTCTGCGCTCGCGATCGGCGAGACCATCGAGGAGGTCCGCCGCTGGCCGACCGATATCGAGGGGGTGACGCAGGACCGCCTCAAGACCGCCGCCGAGCGCTGGCTGACGCCGGCCCGCTCGGTGACCGGTTACCTGACCAAGGCGCAGGATCCGGACGCCCCGGTCGCGATGGCCGCCGAGTAGCCCCGGGCGCGTCCCGCCCGGCCCTCGGAGGGCCGGCACGGGGCGTGTGCCGAACGGGAGCCTTGGCCCGCTCCGCCGTCGCCCGAGAAAGAGACAAGAGGTTCCCATGAGCTTGGCCGAGACTCTGGTCGAGACCGCCGCCCCCGCCGCCACGTCGCCCACGACGGCGCTGCCGGTGACGACCGCCCCCGGCATCGAGGCGTGGCACGTCGAATCGCCGGTGGTGCCGATGATCGCCCTCGCCTTCACCTTCGAGGGCGGCGCCGCGCAGGACCCGGCGGGCAAGGCCGGCTGCGCCCAGATGCTGGCGCGGCTCCTCGATGAAGGGGCGGGCGACCTCACCTCCGATCTGTTCCAGGAGCGGCTGGCCGCCCGGGCCATCGAACTGTCCTTCCATGCCGGCGCCGACGCGGTCGGCGGCTCGCTGAAGATGCTGGTCAAGCATGCCGACGAGGGCATCGCCCTCCTCGCCCTGGCGCTGGCCAAGCCCCGCTTCGATCCGGACGCGATCGAGCGGGTTCGGGCCCAGATCATCGCCGGCCTGCGCTACCAGCAGAACGATCCGGGCGTCCTGGCCTCGCGGCGCTTCTTCAAGGAGGCCTTCGCCGGCCACCCCTACGCTCGACCCTCCTCCGGCACCGTGGAGAGCGTCGCGGCGATCACCCGCGAGGACCTGCTGGAGATGCATGCCCGCATCATCGGGCGCGGCCGGGTCAAGGTCGCGGCCGTCGGCGCCATCGGGGCGGAGCAACTCGCCGAGGGTCTGAACCGCGCCTTCGGGGCGCTCCCCGAGGCCGGGGCGCTGAAGGCGGTCCCGCGGACCGAGGTCCAGGATCTCGGCCGCCGCATCGTCGTCGACCTCGACGTGCCCCAGTCGGTGATCCGGTTCGGCATGGCCGGCGTGCCCTGGCGGGACCCGGATTTCATCCCGGCCTACGTGCTGAACCACATCCTCGGGGGCGGCGCCTTCACGTCCCGCCTGTTCCAGGAGGTGCGCGAGAAGCGCGGG
This sequence comes from Methylobacterium sp. UNCCL125, assembly GCF_900116795.1. Lineage (NCBI taxonomy): Bacteria > Pseudomonadati > Pseudomonadota > Alphaproteobacteria > Hyphomicrobiales > Methylobacteriaceae > Methylobacterium > Methylobacterium sp. UNCCL125. The sequence goes on from NZ_FPBW01000002.1 coordinate 249,263, forward strand.
CTGGCCTACTCGGTGGGGACCTCCCTGGTCAGCCACCGGTCCGCCGCGATGACCTGGGGCTACACCGCCACCAAGAACGAGCGCGTCGGCGAGGCGCTGTCGGTGATCGGCGACGAGATCGGCCGGCTCATCACCGACGGGCCGGACGACGACGAATTGCAGAAGGCCAAGGACTACCTCACCGGCTCCTACGCCCTGGGCTTCGACACCTCGACCAAGATCGCCCACCAGCTGGTGCAGATCGCCTTCGAGGAGCTCGGCATGGACTACATCGCCCGCCGCAACGCCATGGTCTCGGCCGTGACCCAGGCGGATATCCGCCGGGCCGCCGTCCGCACCTTCGCGGACGGCAAGATGCTGGTGGTCGCCGCCGGCCGTCCGGTCGGGCTCTGAGCTTTCGGAGCGGACCATCGAGGCGGTCGACCGCGAGGCCGTCCGCTCCAACCCTTCATCCTGGAGGCTGAACGATCGTCGATCGTTCAGCCTCGCAGGTGCTGTCCAGGGCCCGCACGGCTGGCTGGAAGACCTGTCCCAGTCCCCGCGCACGGCGTCGGCATCTCCGGACCGGATTGCGCCCGGACGAGGCGCCTTCCGACGCGATGTCGATCGGCCCGGAAGCCTCGGTGCTCGCAGTGCCGGCGGGGATCCCTACCTGAGACGCATCGGCGTCAACCCCCGGATCGACATGCACCTCACCGGCCTCCATCACCTCACGGCGGTGACCGCCCGCGCGGCCGAGAACGTCGCCTTCTACACCGGGACGCTGGGCCTGCGCCTCGTCAAGAAGACGGTGAATCAGGATGACGTCTCGGCCTACCACCTGTTCTACGCGGACGGGCTGGCGAGCCCCGGCACGGACATCACCTTCTTCGACTGGCCGGCGCCCCCGGAGCGGCGGGGCTCCAACAGCATCACCCGCACGCATCTGCGTGTGCCCGGCGAAGGCGCAGTGGCCTGGTGGCACGCCCGGCTGCGCGAGGCCGGGTTCGTCGAGGCCGAGCCCGCCCTGCGCGACGGGCGCCTCACCCTCGACTTCGAGGATCCGGAGGGTCAGCGCCTCGCCCTGGTCGATGACGGCGGGACCGGGCCGGAGCATCCCTGGGACGGCTCGCCGGTGCCGGCGCCCTACCAGATCCGCGGCCTCGGCCCGATCCGGCTCTCGGTGCCGGACCCGGCCCGCACCGCCGCGGTGCTGACCGAGGTGCTCGGCATGCGTCGGGACCGCGTCTTCGAGACGGGCGACGGGCCGGTGGCGGTCTACGCCATGGGGCCCGGCGGCCCGGCCGCGGAGGTCCAGCTCCTGGCCGATCGGTCCGCGCCGGCCCGCCAGGGCGCGGGCGCGGTTCACCACGTCGCCTTCCGCATCCCGGATGCGGATTACGGCGGCTGGGCCGACCGGCTCAAGGCCGCCCGGGTTCCGACCAGCGGGCCGGTGGACCGCTACTACTTCCGCAGCCTCTACTTCCGCGAGCCCAACGGCATCCTGTTCGAGATCGCCACGGATGGGCCCGGCTTCACCGCGGACGAGCCGCTGGAGACCCTGGGCGACCGCCTCGCCCTGCCGCCCTTCCTTGAGCCGCGCCGGGCCGAGATCGAGGCGGGATTGAAGCCGCTCCACCCCGGAACCGCCGGCTGATCGCGCCGCGCGAGGCCCGGCGGGCGGCAACCCTCCCATGTCCGGAGCGGTGCTGCAGACCTTCCGCGAAGACGCTAAATATTCGAACGATTCCAGGCCGTTCACTTCTTTCGCGAGTGTGATCCCGGCGCGCCTTGACGGGCGTGCTGCAACTGCGAAAGAAGCAGCGCGCGTGTGTCATCCGGATCCGGGCGGGCTCTCTCGTCGAGGATCCACCCCCGCCCGAGCGGGGCGGCGGGGATCCGCCGAACCACGGCCCCCGAATCGTCGGGACCGTGAGCCGAGCATCAGAGGATTCGAGGGCTGATCCGTCGATGAGCAAGTTCTACGAGGAGCGCGTCCTGTCGGTCCACCACTGGACCGACAATCTGTTCTCGTTCCGCACGACCCGCGACCCGGCGTTCCGGTTCCGCAACGGCGAGTTCACCATGATCGGCCTGGAGGTCGAGGGCCGGCCGCTGCTGCGCGCCTATTCCGTGGTCTCGGCCAATTACGAGGAGGAACTGGAGTTCTTCTCGATCAAGGTCCAGGACGGCCCGCTGACCTCGAAGCTCCAGCACCTCAAGGTCGGCGACCCGATCATCGTCGGCAAGAAGCCCACCGGCACCCTCGTGCTCGACAACCTCCTGCCGGGCAAGAACCTCTATCTGCTCGGCACCGGCACGGGGCTCGCGCCGTTCCTGTCGATCATCAAGGATCCGGAGGCTTACGAGCGCTTCGAGAAGGTCGTGCTGGTCCATGGCTGCCGGCAGGTGCAGGAACTCGCCTACGGCGAGACCATCACCGAGACGCTGCCCAAGCATGAATTCCTGGGGGAGATGATCTCGAACCAGCTGGTCTACTACCCGACCGTGACCCGCGAGCCGTTCCGCAATCGCGGCCGGATCACCGACCTCATGGTCTCGGGCAAGCTGTTCGAGGATATCGGCCTGCCGGACATGTCGATCGAGAACGACCGGTTCATGCTGTGCGGCAGCCCCGACATGATCCGCGACACGCGCGAGCTGCTCTCGGGCCGCGGCTACGAGGAGGGCAACCACGGCGAGGCCGGTCACTACGTGATCGAGAAGGCGTTCGTGGAGAAGTAGCCCGCCGCGCAGGTCGGTTTCGGGTTCAGCCCGGTGCGGTCCGCCGCGCCGGGCTTTTCTGTGCCGGCCCGTCCCCGGATCCGGTCGCGGGGGCGGGGCGCAGGATCGCCCCGTATCCCTCCTGATCGTCGCCGACGAAGCGGATGCCCGCCCCTTCGAGGACCGTGCGGATCGCCGCGAGGGTCCGGTTGCGGGGCTGGACCTGTTCGCTCTCGATCATGTTCAGGGTGACGACGGAGACCGCGGCGCGGCTCGCGAGAACCCCTTGCGTCCATTTGAGAAGTCCGCGGCCGGCGCGGATCTGGGCGGCAGTGATCATGGCTCCGGCATCGCCCGAACTGAAAGAATTTTCAAGTTTCCGGTTGACGCAGGTCGAGCGCGGCCGTATCCACCCCGCCATCGGCCTGCCGGGCCGGTGATCCGAGGTTATCGCACCCTTGGGACGTCCGCGGCCGGCGAGCCGCGGGGGTGAAACGCCCAGTCCGCCTCGATCGGACATGACCGGCAGGCCCCTGACATTCACCGGCGCGGGCCGGAGACGCTCGGTTATCCCTGTCACGGATCCCCCCGAGCCTCATCGACACGCCCGCGTCACCCGCAGCCCCGTTCGGACGGAGCCTGGCATGAAACAGCACGACGGAATCGGCGTCGCGGCGTTCGCCCGTCCCGGGCTGATGCGACCGTTACGGTCGTATCGCGGGGCTCTCGGCCCGAGAGGCTGAGCGCGTCCGGGCGGAGCCCGGCGCCGCCGACGCGGTTCCCACGCGCGTCTCGAGGACCCTGCGGGCCGGCAGGGGACGGTTATCATCGGTAGAGCGCCGCTGGCTTGTCCCGCGGAGGTTGCGGGTTCGATCCCCGCCGGGGGCCGCGAGGTCGCCGGAGCTCATGCCCGTCCCCGACACCACGACCGCAGGGCCCCGCGAGACGACCGTGGAGCCGACCGTGCGCGGATCCCGACCGACGATGCGGGCCGGAGAGGAACGGTTATCCTGACGCAGGAGGAGGTCGCGGGTTCGAATCCCGCCGGGCCGCGAGGCCCGTAGCTCAGCCCGGATAGAGCGCCCAGACACCGTTCCTCACGCCACGACTGCATCGCCCGGACGCGGGCCGGAAGACGAAGGTTCTCGGGATCCGAGGGGTGCGGGTGCAAGTCCCGCCGGGCCGTCAGGCCCGTCGCTCAAGCAGAGCATCGGACAAGCCCTTCGTCGCCGCCACGCCCGCAGCCGGACGGAAACCCGCCCCCGACGACACGAGAGACCGGCCGCCCGGCAGCGGCGGAGGACGATGCGCTGCGGCCGCGTCCCCCGCCCGTCCGCGCGCGCCGAAACGCGCCACCGGCCGGCGATCGGCCGCGATGGAGAGAGGAGAGACAGAGAGGAGCCCGCCATGACGAAGCTTGCACAGATGTTCCGGCTCCGAGCCACCCCGCAGGCGGAGCCGATCCCCGGCACGGTGCCGAATGCCGCCGGGGGCCACGCCTTCGCGGTCGGCGACTGGGCGCGGTTCGACCGCTTCCTGGTGCTCGGCTCCGAGGGCGGCTCGTACTACGCGAGCCCGCGCGCCCTGACCGCCGAGAACGCGGCTTCCGTGCAGCGGTGCATCGCGCAGGACGGCGCCCGCGCGGTCGCCGCCATCGTGGCGGTGAGCGAGGGCGGCCGGGCTCCGAAGCAGGATCCGGCGATCTTCGCCCTGGCGCTGGCGGCCGCTTCGGCGGATCTGGCGACCCGGCGCGCGGCGCTCGCGGCCCTGCCCCGGGTCTGCCGCACCGGCACGCACCTGTTCCAGTTCGCCGCGTCCGTCGAGGCGATGCGCGGCTGGGGCCGGGGCCTGCGCCGGGCCGTCGGCGGCTGGTACTGCGCCAAGCCCGTGGAGGCCCTGGCCTTCCAGGCGGTGAAGTACCGGGCCCGTCAGGGCTGGTCGCACCGCGACCTGCTGCGGCTGGCCCATCCGGAGACGGAGGAGCCCGCCCGGAAGGCGCTGTTCGACTGGATCTGCCGCGGCACCGTGACCGAGGCCGCCCCCGGGATCGTCCACGCCTTCGCGCAGGTGCAGACGGAGGGCATCGACGGGGCGGTGGCCGCCGCCCTGGTGCGCTCGCACGGCCTGCCGTGGGAGGCGCTGCCGACCGGGCTGATGGGCAGCCGCGCGGTGAACGAGGCCCTGATCGAGCGGATGCCGGTCGGAGCCCTCGTGCGCCAGCTCGGCCGCCTGACGGCCGCGGGGGTACTCGCGCCCTTCTCGGAGGGCACCGAGCATGTCCGGTCGGTCCTGTCGGACCGGGAGCGCATCCTCCGGGCGCGCCTCCACCCGATGGCGCTGCTGCTCGCTCTCAAGACCTACGCCTCCGGGCGCGGTCAGCGGGGCACGCTCGCCTGGGAGCCGGTGGCCGCGATCGTCGAGGCGCTGAACGCCGCGTTCTACACGGCGTTCAGCGCGGTGGAGCCCACGGGCCGGCGCCTCGTGCTGGCGCTGGACGTCTCGGGTTCGATGGGCGCCAGCACGGTCGCGGGCTCGACGCTCACGGCCCGGGAGGCGGCCGCCGCGATGGCGCTCGTCACCGCGGCGACCGAGGAGCACTGGCAGGTGCTCGGCTTCACCGACGGTCTGACGCCCCTGGCGATCGGCCCGTCGATGCGGCTCGATCGGGCGGTGCGGGCGACCGCCGACCTGCCGTTCGGCGCCACCGACTGCGCCCTGCCGATGCGCTGGGCGCTGGAGCGGGGCGTGAAGGCCGACGCGTTCGTGGTCTACACGGACTCGGAGACCTGGGCGGGGCCGGTCCACCCGGTCCAGGCCCTGCGGGCGTACCGGGAGAAGACCGGGATCCCGGCGAAGCTGGTGGTCGTGGGGCTGGTCTCCAACGGCTTCAGCATCGCCGACCCGGCGGATCCCGGCATGCTCGACGTGGTCGGCTTCGACGCGGCGGCGCCGGCCGTGATCGCGGAATTCATCCGCGCGTGAGACCGGGGCGGGCGGCTCTTCCGGGCTGCCCGCCCTATTGCTGCGGGACCCCCTGCATCCCGTCCGCGAAGGGGCCGCCGCCGGCGCTGAACAGCTTGCGCAGGAAGCCCGGGGCGATCGCCGAGAGCGGGTTCACGCTCACGTCCGGCGAGGCGAGCTTGCCGGAGACGCGGAAATTGACCGCGAACAGGCCCTCGTTGTGCCCGCCCCCGAGCAGCGGCCCGAGCAGGGGCAGCTGCGAGGCCACGTTGTTCAGGCCGTAGAGCGGCACGAAGGTGCCGGTCATGTCGGTGCGCTCGCGGCCGGTATCGAGCCAGCCCGACAGGGTGAAGCCCATGGCGGCGTTCGAGATCGCCGCGTCGCTGAAATCGACGCGGGTGCCGGTGCGCACGAAGTTTGCGCGCATGCGATCGAAGCTGACGTCGCCCGCCCCCCGGCCCGGGGCGACCCGGCGGCCGCGGGCCGTCTCCGTGTCGGTCGGCTCCGGGCCCTGCGCCATGATGCTCGACAGCGCCGGCTCGTTGCGCAGGATGAAGTCGCGGATCTGCACGACGCCGGATTGCGGACCGTCGTTGAGGCCGATCCCGGCATTGAGCCGGCCGCCATACATGCGCCGGTACACGTCGACGAACCGCAGCGTCGCGCCGGCATCGGCCGAGTCCACCGCGAGCGTCGGCACGCCGCGCTCGCCGCGGGTGACCGTGGCGGCGAAGGGCGCGGCGCGGAACCGCCCGGTGATGGTGGCGGCGCGCAGCGTCTTCCCGTGCAGGGCGAGCTTCAGGGTGGCGCCGGTCAGGGCCTCCTCGTTGAAGCCGGTGACGATGGGCACCTGGATGTCGGCATCGACATCCTTCGGGTTCGCGTCTTTCGCATCCCGGCCGCCCTTGGGATCGGGGGCGCCCAGGGATTTCAGGAACGGCCTTGCATCGACCACCGCGCCCCGGACCACGACCTTGTAGCCGCCGCCGGTCCGGTCGAGGCTCACGCGCAGGTCGTCGCCGGGGGAGAGCTTGACGTTGGTGAGATCCGCCCGCTCCAGGCCGCCCTCGGGCGTGATCGAGACGGTGCCGCGCGCGCTCGCGGGGGCCGCGTCGAGGGCGAAGTCGCGCAGGTCGAAGCTCTGGCCGCTGTCGACGAGGGTGAAGCTGAGCCGCCCCGGCTTGCCCGCGGGCTTCGTGAGCCCCGGGATCAGCCCGTCGATCCCGGCCTTGGCCAGATCCGCCTCGACCCGGATCGGTGGCTTGCCGGATCCCGGCCGGCCGATCGGCACCACCGCGCGGACCGGGATCGTGCCGGTGAGCTGCGGCGCGGTCGGCAGGCCCTTGCGGCCGCGGACCGCCTCGTCGAGCGAGACGTTGACCACCGCCTCGCCGGGCTGCCCGACCTTCGGCTGGCGCAGGTCGACCGACATGGGGGCGCCCGCGACCCGGCCGTCGCCCTTCAGCGTGAAGGCGCCCCGGTCGTAGGCGAGGTTGAACTTGCCCGACTCGAGCCTGTCTCGGCCCATCACCTTGTCGACCGAGAGGTCGGCGAGCGTGCCGATCAGCGTCACCGGCAGGTCCGGCAGGTCGGGGATGTGCTTGAGATCGAGGGGGAAGTCGACGCGCAGGTCGGCGCTGCCCTTGATCGTGGCGGGGTCGAGATCGACGCTCATCACGCTCTTGAACAGCTTGGCCTGAAGCACGGAGGCCATGCCGTCGGCGCCGCCGGAGAGCCGCATCCCGATCTGCGCCACGACCCGGTCCGGCGTGATCTGCGGGATGACGAAGCTGCCGTCCGTGATGGCGAGCCCGCGCCCGTCCGGCCCGTGGACCTCGGCGGTCACGTTGCGCACCGTGGTCGAGCGTCCGGTGATGACGCCGGTGACGTTGCCCTTGGTGACCGGCGGAGCGTCGGCGGTGACGTCGATGGCCGCGTCCGAGACGTGGAAGTCGATATGGACCGCGTCGTCCGGGGCCGGGTCGCCCCGGGTCGCGGCGGCCAGGACCGAGCCCGACATCTTCACCTTGATGTCGACGGAATCGACCCGGCCCCGGCGGAGCTGGTCCACCAGGTAGGTGCGGGCCGGCGGCGCGATGTGCTCCGGCCAGAGCCGCAGCCCGGTGCGGACCTCGCCGTCGTGGCCGGCGAGGTGGAGCGTCAGGCCGCCGTCGTCGGCGGTGGTGCCGATCGTGCCGGTGATCGAGCCCTTCACGCCGGGGCCCGACAGGGTGAGCGCGTCGATGGCGATCCCGCCGTCGCGGCCGGAGAGCTGCGCGTCCAGGGCGTCGATCTTCACCGGCGCGTCCTGCGGGGTCGCCCCGCGTAAGGTCGCGTCGCGGCTCGCGAGGGTCGCGGTCCAGGCCGTGCTCGCGTCGGCGGGGTTGCCCTTCCACGTCCCCGTGAGGTGCACGGCGTTGCCGGCCCCGCGATAATCCAGGCCGGTGAGCGACATGACCCGGTTGGCCTCGTCCCAGTCCAGGGACGCGTCGAGGCTCTCGACGGTGACGGGGTTGAAGTCCTTTTCCTCGATCAGGAACGTGCCGTCGCCGGTATGGAGCTTGGCGTTCATGGTCCGGATGCGGCCGGCCGTCAGGCTCACGTCGGCGCGAGCCGAGACCTTCAGGTCCGTGGTCAGAGGCATGCCGGACTGGCCCGAGAGCAGCAGGAGATCCGTGACCGGCAGGTCGTCGAGGGTGATGACGCCCGAGCGCTCCTGCCCGTCCGCGCCGTCGCGCAGCGTGCCGCCGAAGCGCCACTCGCCGTGCGGCCCGTCGAGCCGCAATTCGAAGTTTCGGGTCCCGTTGACCGGATCGCGCCCGAACAGGCCGTTGACCCGCGCGAAGACCGCGCGCTCGTGGCCGTCCTCGTCGATCAGCCGCAGGCGCGCGTCGGTGACGCGGGCGCGGTCGAGGGCGCCGACCACGCCGCCCGAATCGAGGACGACACCGAAGATCGACGCGATCGCGGCCGAGAGCGGCGAGACGGTGCCGCGCACCCCGTCCACGCTCGGCGGCGTGTGCGGCGCGATATCGACCGGGTGGTTGGCCTCCGAGGCCGCGAAGGCGATGGAGCCGTCCCGGTGCAGCAGCGCGGTGGTCTGCGTCTCGCGGAACTCGATCGAGCGCGGCTGCACGTTGAGCCGCAGGAGTCCCCAGAGGTCGAGGCTGACGAGCGCCAGGGGCGCACGGACCACGAGGTCGCCCTGCGGGTTGCGGATGTCGAGGCCGGAGAAGCGCAGGCTCAGGGCGTTCTCGCGGTCGAGCTCCAGGCTGCTGCCGCGCAGCCCGATGCTCCAGCCGGGCCCGATCCGCTCGGCCACGGCGGCGGCGACGCGGCGCGACAGGCCGTCGATCTGCAGCGGCCCGTTCGACAGGCGCAGGGCCACGAGGCCGACACCGGCGCCGAGGAGCAGCACCAGCGCGAGGGCGCTCACGAGGCAGAAGCCACCCACGCGCCGCGCCCGCCCCCGAGGCCTGCCTGCCGACGTTGTCTCGTCCGCCATCGGGACCCTTGTTCCGGGGGCTCTGCGCGCGGCACCTTCGGGCACCGCGGCCGGTGGATCGAAGCACGCCCGCGCTTTACAGCGGCGGCGACTCCGGGCTTGGCTCGGACGTGCGCGGCGCAATCGCTTGAGGCCGCGCACGAGATCGGTTGCACATCATCAATCGGCCGAAAGGAAGGCACGATGCCGCTGTCAGAGGGGGATCTCGCCCCCGATTTCGACCTTCCCGCCTCGGGCGGAGGGCGCGTCGGATTGTCCGCGCTCAAAGGTCACAAAGTCGTGCTCTACTTCTACCCGAAGGACGACACGAGCGGATGCACGCTGGAAGCGCAGGACTTCAACGGTCTCCTGCCGGCCTTCGCGGAGGCGGACGCCAAGGTCGTCGGCCTGTCGCCGGACCCGGTGAAGAGCCACGACAAGTTCTGCGGCAAGTACGGACTCGCCTTCCCGCTCGCCGCCGACGAGGACAAGGCCGTGCTCGAAGCCTACGGCGTCTGGGTCGAGAAGAGCATGTATGGGCGCAAGTACATGGGCGTGGAGCGCACCACCGTGCTGGTCGACCGCGAGGGGCGTATCGCGAAGATCTGGCCGAAGGTGAAGGTCCCGGGGCATGCCGAGGCCGTGCTGACGGCCGCCCGCGCCCTGCCCTGACCGGCCGGACGACCCGGCCCGCGACGGATCCTTAACCCTACTGAGGTCTGAATGGCGGCTCCTCCGGGGCCGTCCCGATGCATCCTCCGAAGTTCCACATGCTTCCCAGGCCGTGCCGGCCGGCCCCCTGGCTTGCCGCCGGCCTCGCCCTGGCGCTGGTCTGGGCGCTCGGCGCCTCCTACCTGATCGTGTTCCACGACGACGTGCTCGCCGGCTTCGTCGCCCGGCAGGCCGCCCTGCGCGACGCCTACGAGGCGCGCATCGGCGAGTTGCAGGACCGCCTCGACCGCGACCGGCGCGACAGGGTGGGCAGCGAGGCGGGATTGGCCGAACGGGTCGCGGCCGCCCTGGAGCGCCAGGCCGAGCTGGAGCGGCGCACCGCGGCTCTCGGCGACCTCGAGCGGCAGGCCCTGTCCGAGCCCTCCACCACCGGCGCCCTGCCCGACCGGTCCGACGGACCGCGCAGCGGCGGCTATGACGGGCTTCTCCTGCGTCCGACCGAGGGGCCGGCTCCGGCGCGGTCCGCCATCGAGCCCCTGCCCCGCCGGAGCGCGCGCGAGGCGGAGACCGGGCTGATCCGGCTGGAGGCCCGGCTCGACGGCCTGCAGGCGGCCCAGGGCGAGCGCCTCGCCCGACTGGCCGCCCGGGCCGGGGACGCGGTGCGGGGGCTGCGCGGCCTGATCGGCCGCACCGGCCTCGATCCCGACCGCTTCGATGCGGCCGTGCCGGCCGCCGGACTCGGCGGCCCGCTGGTCCCCCTGAATGGCCGCGCCCTGGACGGCAGCGGCTTCGCGGAGGGCCTCGCGCTGGCCCGGCGGACGCTCGACGACGGCGAGCGCCTGCGCCGGGTCGCCGCGACCCTGCCCCTGGCCCGTCCGATCCGGGGGGCCTCGATCGTGTCGAGCCCGTTCGGCACGCGCCTCGACCCCTTCACCCGCGGCCTCGCCCTGCATACCGGGCTGGACCTGAAGGCGGAGTACGGCGAGCCCGCCCGCGCCACCGCGCCGGGCCGGGTCGTCACCGCCGAGGCTGCGGGCGGGTACGGCAACATGGTCGAGATCGACCACGGCCACGGCCTGACCACCCGGTTCGGCCATCTCGCCCGCATCGGGGTGCGCCCGGGGCAGCGCGTGGCCGCAGGCGACGTCATCGGCTCGGTTGGCTCGACGGGGCGCTCCACGGGGGCGCATCTGCATTACGAGACCCGCATCGACGGCGCGCCGGTGGATCCGCAGCGCTTCCTGGACGCCGGCGCGACCGTCGCGACGGCCCGGCTCGGAGCCGACTGAGTCCGCCCCCTGGAGGGCCGCATCGTGCGAGCCTCCGCGTCGCGCTCGGAGGCCGCGTGGCATTGGCCGTGAAGCGCGACGCGCGCATGGGCGTCGCCGAGGACATGCGATGGCTGAAGCTGTGCTGGGACGAGGGGCGCGGGGACGTCCTCGACGGTGCTGAGGGCGCCGCCGCGCGCGCGGCTGATCGTTCTCAACGGTCGCCCGAAGTCTCGACGCGATGGCCCGAGAACGGGGCGGCGGCGCCTATCCGGATCTCGCGATCCGCAGCGCCGCGATCGACGATGACGCGCCCGGATGACCTTCTGAGGCGGCGCTGTTGCGGCCGGCCGCCCCGGTGCTACGATCGGGTCGGGATCGGGGATCGGCGATGGCTCTGACCGCGAAGCGCGACGCGCGGATGGATGTGTCCGAGTTCAGGCTCTGGGTGGAGAGCCGGCCCGCGCACGAGCGTCGGGAACTGCCCGACGGCGGACCCGTGCTGATGGCGCCGCCGCGGGAGCGGCATCGGGCGATCGTCGCCAACCTGATCCGACGAATCGGCGATCTCGCGGACGGCAGGGGCTGCCGCGCCATGCCGGATCTCGGGATCCCCCGCGCCGCGAGGGACGATTTCGCGACGGTCCCCGATGTGGTGGTGCGGGCCGGGCCGCCCCTGCCGGAGGGCGATGCCACGGATCCGCTTCTCGTCGCCGAGGTGCTCCTTCCCGCGACCATGAGGCTCGACCGCGGCCGCAAGATCGATACCTGCCGGACCGTGCCGCGCCTCGCGGTGCTGCCGATCGTCTATTCCGACGCGGCACGGGTCGAGGTCTTGCGGCGCGCGGGGGACGACCGGAGCGTCGCGGCCCTCGGGCTGGACGGCACCGTGCCGCTGCCGGAACTCGACGGCGCGGTGCCGGTGCGCGACATCTACCGCGGCCTCGCCTTCTGAGCGCCCGCACCCCACCTGATCGAACGGCGACGCATCAAGGCACCGAGACTTGCCCCATTTCGAAGACTTCTACGCGGCCAAGCTGCGCGGCTCCCTCGGCGTGACCGACGCCGAGTCGGTGCTCGACCTGCGCGGCGCCAACCGGGCGACCGCCGAGGCCTCCCTCAAGGACATGCTGGAGCGCAGCCGCTTCGCCAAGGGCAAGACCGTGGCGATCCGGCTCGATCCGCCGCCGGAGGGCGGGGGCGAGACCCTGTTCCAGCCGGCCGGCCGCCTGCTCCTCGACGCGAAGCGTCGCGGCCTGATCGAGCGCCTGCAGACCCTCCCGGCCCAGGACGGGCTGGGCTTCTACGTGGCGCTCACGGGCCGGGCCGAGCGGACGCCGATGTAGGCGGCCGGAACTCTGCGCCGGCAACGGATCGCGCGCGGGCCGCCGGGCGTTGACGAGGCGCAGCGTCACCGGACGTCGCTCAGGACGTCGCTCATCGAGGCAGCCCGTGACGAACATCCGTATCCCGGCTTCCCAGGTCTGCCGATGAGGACGCTTCCCGGGGGCCGCAACACGATCGAGCGCATCGCCCGCTTCGGCTACGGCGCCCGCGGTGTCGTCTACATCGTGGTCGGCGGCCTCGCCTTGCTGGCGGCCCTGGGGCATGGCGGGCGGGCCGGGGACAGCAAGGACGCGCTCCGCGCCGTGATGGCCGGGCCGTTCGGCGCGGCCATCGTCGGCCTGATCGCCCTGGGTCTCGCCGGATTCGCCCTCTGGCGCCTCGTCGAGGGCATCACGGATGCCGACCGGCGGGGCACCTCGGCCAAGGGCCTCGCCGTGCGCGGCGCCCACTTGATCAGCGCCGTGCTCTATCTCGGTCTCGCCGCCAGCGCGGCCTCGCTCAGCCTCGGCCTGGGCATGAGCGGCGGCGACGGCGTGCATGACGGGACCGCGTGGCTCCTGAGCAAGCCCTTCGGCCGCTGGCTCGTGGCCCTCGTCGGCCTCGCGGTCGTCGGAGGCGGCTTCGGCTTCCTCGGCAAGGCTTGGCGCGGCGACGTCACCGACCGACTCGCCATCGACCCGCAAGCCCGTGACCGCTGGGCCGGCCCGATCGGCCGGTTCGGCTACGCGGCGCGGGGCCTCGCCTTCTTGATCATCGGCGGGTTCCTCGTGGCGGCGGCGTGGCACCAGCGCTCCTCGGATGCCAAGGGCCTGTCCGAGGCCTTCGCGCTGCTGCGGGCGCAGCCCTACGGCTGGGTGCTGCTCGGGCTCGCCGCGGCGGGCCACGCGGCTTTCGGTGCCTTCGGGCTGATTCAGGCGCGGTACCGGCACATCGAGGCCCCGGACATCGACCGTGTGGACGATGCGGCCGGCGCCGCGGCCCGGGCGCTGACCTAAGCCTGGCAATTCTGAGGCTGCTCCGATTGTAATCGGCTGGCCACACACCAAGTAAAACAGACCCTCCGCGCGATCCTGTGCCCTGGGCGATGTTGCGGAGGCCAAGATGGCTAGAATTCTGATCACCGGTCGGGCACAGACCGTGACCACGGAAGACTTCAATGAGCGCGTCAAAATTCTGATGGTCGACAAGGCCGACCCGGTGAAAGGGCGCACTTATCAGAAGAATTTCAAATCCGGGTTCGGCGGCAGTCTCGGCAGGTAATACGCCCAGCGGTCGCGCGTCCGTGTGGCGCGGGGCCGGAGCGGCGCGTTGACAGGGCCGGTGCCGCGGCGGATACCCCGCGGCATCCCATCCGGCACCCGATGCAGCAGCGCCTCTACAAGACCGCGGTGATGGTGACCCACGACCTCGCGGCGACCGCTGCCGCCGTGGTGCTCACCTTCCTGTTCCGCTTCCAGGGCGGCATGCTCGCCGAGCGCCTGCACGCCCTGCCCCTGCTGCTGCCGCCGTTCCTGGTCTTCGCAGGCCTCGTCTACGGCCGGTTCCGGCTCTACCGGACCAAGTGGCGCTTCGCCTCGCTGCAGGATCTCGCCGGCATCGTCCGGGCGGCCAGCGTCCTGGCGCTGGCGCTCCTGGTGACCGACTGGGTCCTGGTCTCGTCCGACCTGTACGGCTTCTACTTCTTCGGCAAGATCGCGATCCTGCTGTACTGGGTCCTGCAGATCTTCTTCCTGGGCGGTACCCGGCTCGCGTTCCGCTACCTCAAGGATACCCGCTCCCGGCAGACGAGCGCGCGGGCCGCCACCGTCCCGACCCTGCTCCTCGGCCGTGGCGCCGACATGGACGTGCTGCTCCGGGCGATCGAGACGGGCTCCGTGAAGAAGCTCGCGCCGCGGGGCATCCTGTCGCCCCGGGCGGACGAGCGCGGCCAGTTCATGCGCGGCGTGCCGGTTCTGGGCGGGTTCCCCGATCTCGAGCGCGTGGTCGCCGACCTCGCGAACCGCGGCGCGCCGGTGCGGCGGCTGGTGGCGGCCCCGAGCGCCCTCGTGCCCGAGGCGGCCCCCGACGACCTGATCGCCCGTGCCCGGCGCCTCGGCCTGCCCCTCGCCCGCGTCGTCGGTCTCGGCGAGGGCGTCCAGGGCCCGGAACTGGCGCCGCTCGAGATCGAGGATCTGCTGCTGCGGCCGACCGTCGCCATCGACCGCCCGCGCCTGGAGGCGTTCCTCGCCGGACGCCGGGTCGTGGTCACCGGCGGCGGCGGCTCGATCGGCTCGGAGATCTGCCTGCGGGCCGTGGCCTTCGGGGCCGCCGCCGTGCTGGTGCTCGAATCCTCCGAGCCGGCCCTCCACGGCATCCTCAGCCACCCCGCGATCCTGGCCGCGGAGGCGGACGTGACCGGCGTGCTGGCCGATATCCGCGACCGGGAGCGGACGCACGCGGTGATCGCGGCGTTCCGGCCGGACTACGTGCTCCACGCCGCCGCGCTCAAGCAGGTGCCCTACCTGGAGCGGGACTGGCAGGAGGGCATCAAGACCAACGTGTTCGGCTCGATCAACGTGGCCGAGGCCGCGGTGGCGGCCGGCGCCCGGGCGCTCGTGATGATCTCCACCGACAAGGCGATCGAGCCGGTCTCGCAGCTCGGCGTCACCAAGCGCTTCGCCGAGATGGTCGCCCAGGCCCTCGATGCCGAACAATCGGTCAGGCCGAACCACGCGACCCGGCTGATCGCCGTGCGCTTCGGCAACGTGCTGGGCTCCGCCGGCTCCGTGGTGCCGGTGTTCAAGGCGCAGATCGCCCGGGGCGGCCCGGTCACCGTCACCCACCCCGACATGGTCCGCTACTTCATGACCGTGCGCGAGGCCTGCGACCTCGTGCTGACGGCGGCCTCGCATGCCGACGGCGAGGCCCGGGCGGGCGCGGAGCGTGCCGCGGTCTACGTGCTCAAGATGGGCCAGCCGGTGCGGATCGCCGAGCTCGCCGAGCGGATGATCCGGCTGGCCGGCTTCGAGCCCGGCGCGGAGATCGAGATCGCCTATACCGGCGCCCGGCCCGGCGAGCGGCTCAACGAGATCCTGTTCGCCCGCGAGGAGCCCCGGATCGCCCTGCCGGGCATCGACGGGGTGATGGCGGCGCGGCCGGTCTTCGCCGACCGGGCCCGGCTCGACGGCTGGGTGGTGCGGCTGCGCGACGCCGTGGCGGCGGGCGACCGGGCCGCCGCCGAGGCCGTGTTCGAGGCGGCCATCCCGCATTTCCGCGAGCGCGCCGTCCTCCGTCCCGGGCCGCCCCAGGAAGCCGCGGAGCCGGCTGCGGAGCTGGCCGCGGAGCCGGTCGGCGACCCGCCGCGCGCCGCCGCCGCGCCCGCCGCCCTCGGCTGATCCGGTCGGCATCTGAGGCCGCCCCGGTGCTCACACCGTGGCGATCGGCGTCGTCGGCGAGCCCACCGCGCCGGGCAGGCGCAGCGGCGGGGCTGTGAGCAAAAAGCGGCTCCGTCCATGGGCGCGCAGCCACGCGGCCAGCGGCGTCAGGTGCCACAGTTCGCCGAGATTGACCCCGAGCTTGAACAGGCAGTGCTCGTGGAGCGGCAGCGTCGCGCAGCAGGCGGGACCGGGTCCCGCCGGGTAGGCCTCCACGGCGTAGTTGTCGGCGATCAGCGCGCAGAGCCCGGTTCGGGTGATCCACTCGAGGAGCCGCGGGTCCCGCCCGTCGAGGCCGGCGCAGAGATTGTGGACCAGCTTCGGGTCCGGATCGCCGCCCATGGCGATCAGCCGCTCGGCAAAGCCCGTATGCAGGCAGACCATGTCGCCGGGCTCGATCACGACGCCATCGGCCTCCAGGATCCGGGCGAGCTGGTCGTAACCCACCTTGGTCTTGGCGTCGCCGAGATGGGCGCGCAGGTCGATCATCACGGCGCGGCCCTGCATGCCGGTCTCGGCGAGGCGCTCGATCCCCAGGCGCTTCGCCCGGGACGGCTGATCCGCCGCCTCCGGCGCGCTCGGACCGACGATGTCCCGGCCGCCGCGGAAGCCGTTGTAGTAGGTCGGCGTCGCGCCCGTGCCGTCCGCGTCGAACAGCGACCCGACATGGGCGAGCGAGTCCCACTGCGTCGAGTATTGCAGGTGGATCAGCGCCCGGTCGTCGCAGATCACGTCGGTGGCGCCGTCGACCTCCTCGCAGACCGGGAAGTTCATGTTCGGCCGGCCGTCGGCGCGGCGGGTCGGGGTGATCTGGGGCGGGTGGCGGCGCGGGTTCAGGACGTTGCCGCCCGGCAGGTCCAGCGGCAGGCTGAGGCAGAAGGTCCGGCCCGCGCGCACCTCGGCGACGCCCTGCAGTACCTTCTCGGGGGTCAGCAGGTTCAGGCGCCCCAGCTCGTCGTCGGGGCCGAAATCCCCCCAGGTCGAGCCCTCGGGCCGCCGGGTCCAGCGCAGGGTCATGCCTGTGGTCCCCCTGCCTGCGCCGGCCGCTTCCCGAGGCTCCAGGGCCGCGGTCCGGGGCGAACCCCGGCCGCGGCCGAGCGTGCGTTCCTCACCAGACCGTGCCCTTCTTCGAGGCCGCCGGGCCCGCGCTTCGCAGGGCCGCGGCGAGCCTAGGACGCGGCGGCGCGCCGCGATACCCCGGGCGGAAAACGACTCGGTGCAAACGTCACCGGCCGGTCCCGATCGGCCCCTTGTGATCCGTCGGAGCGCGGGTACAGTCCCTCCCCAAGCCCGCGAATATAAAATTCGGGCACTGGGATGAGGAAGCGCCGATGTCCGAGACCGTGCGCGCCGCCGCTCGGGTTGCCCCGATTCGGCGCATGCTGCCCGCGCTGATCGCGGCGGGGCTGGTCGCCGCCGGGCCCGTCCGGGCCGCGGATCCGATCAAGATCGGGGTGATCGCCGAGGCGCAGTCGGTCGCCGGGGCCTCGATCCCGCAGGCGGTCCAGCTCGCCGCCGACGAGATCAACGCCAAGGGCGGGATCGACGGGCGCCAGATCCAGGTCGTCACCTACGACGACAAGTCCTCCGCCTCCGACGCGGTCCGCGCCTTCCAGCGGGCGGTCTCCGAGGACAAGGTCAACGTCGTCATCGCCAGCTACATCTCGGAGGTCGTGCTGGCGCTGATGCCCTGGGCGGCGCGGCTCAAGACGCCGATGATCACGCCCGGCGCGGCCTCCAACGAGATCAGCGTGAACGTCCATAAGGACTACGCCCGGAACAAGTACACCTTCCACGGCTACCTGACCTCCCACGCCCTGGCGCAGGCGGTCTGCGACTCGGCCAAGGAGGTGCTGGTCGGGACGCTCAAGGCCAAGACCGCCGCGATCATGAGCGAGGACGCCGCCTGGACCCGGCCGCTCGACGCCGCCTACCAGGAATGCCTGCCGAAATCCGGGCTCAAGGTGGTGGAGCATGTCCGCTTCTCGCCGGACACGGGGGACTTCACGCCGATCTACAACAAGATCGAGGCGGCCAAGCCCGACCTGATCGTCACCGGCATCGCCCATGTCGGCGTGCAGCCGACCGTGCAGTGGCAGAATCAGCAGGTGCCGATCGCCATGACCGGCATCAGCGGCCAGGCGACCTCCTCGACCTTCTGGGCCAACACCAACGGCGGCACGCAGGGCGTGCTGTTCGACAGCGTGGCGCTGCCGGGCGTGGCGCTCACCGAGAAGACGATCCCGTTCTCCGAGGCCTTTACCAAGCGCTTCGGCGGGGCGCCTTCCTACGCGGGCTTCATGGCCTACGACGCCGTCTACTACACCGCGGAGGCGATCAAGCGGGCGGGCTCCACGGAGGCCGACAAGCTCGTCGAGGCCCTGGAGAAGACCGATTATGTCGGCACCGTCGGGCACCTGAAGTTCTACGGCAAGGACGACCCGTTCACCCACTCGATCCAGTACGGCCCCGGCCTGATGACCAGCGTCCTCGGCCAGTGGCAGAACGGCAAGCAAGTGGCGATCTGGCCGGCGGCGACCGCCAACGGGACCATGATCCTGCCCCCTGCGGTGAAGGCGGCGGTCCCGTAGGCGGACAGGGAGAGCACGATGATCGGCCTCCAGATCCTCGTCGACGGTTTCGCGATCTCGGCCCTCTACGCCCTCGGCGCGATGGGCTTCACCCTGATCTTCGGGGTCTCGGGCGTCCTCAACCTGACCCACGGCGCCCTGATGGTCATGGCCGCGGTGGCGGCCTGGGCGGCCTCGGCCCTGTTCGGGCTCGGCTCCTATGCGGGCGCGGCGATCGGCGTGCTGTGCGGGCTCGCGGGCGCCCTCGTCACCTATTTCGCCGTCGTGGCGCCGATCGAGCGCAGCCGGGCGATCCCGCGCGAAGAGAAGGAAATCTTCGTGCTCACCGGCACGCTGCTCTGGGGGATCATGATCCAGGAGCTGGTGGCCTACTTCTTCACCGACAACCCGAAGACCGTGCTGCCGCTCATCGAGGGCGTGGTGGAGATCGCGGGCGTCCGCACGCCGAAGAACGAGCTCTTCACCGCGCTGATCTGCTGGGTGGTGATCGGGCTGCTCTGGCTGTTCGTGAACCGGGCGCGGGCCGGCAAGGTCCTGCTCGCCGCCTCCATGAACCCGCGCGGCGTCACGCTGCTCGGCCACGACATGGCGAAGATCTACGTGGCGGTCTGGGCGATCTACGGGCTTCTGGCCGGCATCGCCGGGGTGCTGCTCGGGATGTTCCTCGGGGTGTCTTCGTATTCGGTGGGGCCGCTCACCGCGAGCGCCTTCTCGATCGTGGTGCTGGGGGGCTTGGGGAGCGTCACCGGCTCGCTGATCGCCGCCTACGTGGTGGGCTACCTCGAGACCGCCACCGCCTACCTGATCTCGCCGGCCTACCGGGTCATCCCGGCGCTGCTGCTGCTCGTCGCCGTCATGTACCTGCGCCCGCAGGGCCTGCTGGGGCGGCGCTGATGGCGGTCCTCGAGATCAGAGTCTTCGCCGGGCGCGTGATGAACGCCCTTCCCTGTGCTGGCTCCCGGATTCGAACGGCGTGTGCGCCGCCGCGGCGGCGGCAAGACGAGACGCGGGTCCCCTCTCCCGTGCGGGAGAGGGACAGGGTGAGGGGCGTGCGGCGCCCGGAGAAGGCGGGACACGAACGCGCGTCGAGGACGGGCTCGATCCTGAACAATCTCGACCCTCACCCCAACCCTCTCCCGCACGGGAGAGGGGGCGCGTCACGTTCCCTCATCAGCGTTGAAGCCCTGATCATCAATCCTGGTGCGGCTCATCCATGAAGCTCCTCACCACCCCCGGCTTCTGGATCGCGATCCTCGCCGTCGCGGCCGCCGCCACCCTCCCCTGGTATGTCTCCGGCTACATCCTAGGCCTGCTCACGATCGCCTACTATTTCGGCGTGTTCTCGATGGCCTGGGACCTCCTCTTCGGCTTCGCCGGCGAGGTGAATTTCGGCCCGACCTTCCTGATCGGGCTCGGGGCCTACGGCGCCGGCATCCTCAACAACCGCTACGAGCTGCCGATCCCCTACTGCCTCGCGGCCGGGACCGTGCTCGCCGTGGTCGGCGGCCTCGCCCTGGCGCTGCCGGCGCTCAAGGTCCGCGGCCCCTATTTCGGACTGATCACCCTGGTGGCGGTCCTGCTCCTGCAGAACATGATCGTGGTCTTCTCCGGCCTCACCGGCGGCGAGATCGGCCTGACCGTCCCCGACGTCATCTCCATCGACGCCGACACCAATTACTGGCTGGCGCTCGGCTTCATGGCGGTCTCCGGCCTGATCCTCACGGCCATCGCCCGCTCGCCCGCGGGGCTGATCCTCCAGGCCGCCGGCCAGGATCCGGTGGTGACCGGGGCGCTCGGCTTCAACGTCGCCAAGCACAAGCTCGCGGCCTTCGCGGTGAGCGCCGCCTTCTCGGGCCTCGCGGGCGGGCTGGTGGTCTTCTACATGGGCACCGCCTCGGTGGGCACGCTGATCAACACGTCGGTGGGCGTGCAGGTGATCATCGCGGCGGTGCTCGGCGGCCGCCGCACCATCGTGGGCGCGGCGCTCGGCGCCGTGTTCCTGATCGCGGCGGGCGAATTGCTGCGCCCGCTCGGTGGGCTCTCGACCTTCGTGGTCTCGGCGGTGGCGCTGCTGGTGATCCTGTTCGTGCCCTCGGGGCTGCTCGGCCTCGCCTCCTTCCGGAGCGCCCGATGACCGTCGCCGTGGCACCCCCGCCGGCCGTGTCGCCCGTCCTGGCCGAGCCCTGCCTCACCGTGCGCGGCCTGACCAAGCGCTATGGCGGCCTCGTCGCCGTCAAGGAGGTCGATCTCGACCTGCGGCCCGGCGAGATCCTCGGCCTGATCGGCCCGAACGGCTCGGGCAAGTCCACCGTGATGAAGCTGATCATGGGGCTGGAGCGGCCGAGCGCCGGCTCGATCCGCCTCGACGGCGCCGAGATCGGCGGGATGCCGGCCCACCGGGTGGCGCGCTCCGGGATCGGCCTCGTGTTCCAGCACGCGCGGCCGCTCCAGCGGCAGACCGTGCTGGAGAATATCAGCCTCGCGCTCCTGCCCGACAGCCTGATCCGATTGGTCGCGGATCCCCACGTCGCGCGGCGCGCGAAAGAAATCGCCGAGCGCGTCGGCCTCGGCGCCGTGGTCGACCGGCGGCCCGGCACCCTGCCCTTCGCGGATCTGCGCCGGCTTGAGCTCGCCAAGGCCATCGCCCGCGATCCCCGGGTGGTGCTGGTCGACGAGCCCTTCGCGGGCCTGACCGGCGGCGAGGTCGCGGCCTTCTCCGAGCTGATCCGGGGGTTTCGCGACGAGGGCAAGGCCGTGCTCCTCGTCGACCACAACGTGAAGAGCGTCTCGGCCCTCGTGGACCGGGTGTTCGCCATGTATCTCGGCGAGCGCATCGCCGAGGGCTCGGCCGAGTCCGTGATGGCCGACCCGACCGTGCGCCGGGTCTATCTCGGCGGCAGCATCGAGACGGCGGCCCGGCCGGAAGCCGCGTTCAAGCCGGATTCGCTGCTGACCGTCGAGGGTGTCGACGTGCTCTACGGCAAGGCGCAGGCGCTCCGCGCCGCCTCGATCCACGTCCACGAGGGCGAGTTCGTCTCGGTGGTGGGCCTGAACGGCGCCGGCAAGACCACGTTGTTCAACGCCATTTCGGGCCTCGTGCCGCATACCGGCACGATCCGGTTCGACGGCCGGGATCTCGCGACGATGAAGCCCGCCGCCATCGCCCGGGCCGGCATCGTCCAGGTGCCCGAGACCCGCGAGCTGTTCGGTGACCTCAGCGTGCGCGAGAACCTCGACCTCGGCGGTCAGCATTTCCCCAAGGCCGAGAGCGCCAGGCAGCGCGACTGGCTCTACGAGCTGTTCCCGATCCTGAAGGCCCGCGAGACGCAGAGCGCCCGCACCCTGTCGGGGGGCGAGCAGCAGATGCTGACCATCGCCCGGGCGCTGATGATGCGGCCGCGCCTCCTGATCCTCGACGAGCCGACGCTCGGCCTTGCCCCGGTGATCCTGGAGCTGCTGTCGAAAGCCTTGGAGAAGCTGCGGCAGACCACGCCGATCACGGTCCTGCTCGGCGAGCAGAACGTCACCTTCGCGCTCCCGCACGCCGACCGGGTCTACGTGCTGGAGCAGGCGCGGATCGTCTGGGAGGGGCCGCCGCAGCGCTTCGCCAGCGAGATGGGATCGGCCTATCTGTGAGGGGTGGCGTGATCCGGGTCGATCAAGATCCACGTTCGATTCGGGTTGGAGCGCAGGTCCCCTCTCCCGTGCGGGAGAGGGACAGGGTGAGGGATCAGGTCTGTCCGGAGGCGGCGCGCCAGGGACGCGCGTCGCTGGGTTGCTTGATCCTGAGAGTTCTCGTCCCTCACCCCAACCCTCTCCCGCACGGGAGAGGGGGCCCGTCGCGCCGCGGGTGAAGGCAGTGGGACGGCGGGCAGCCGGCTCGCACAGCTTGGTGCGCTGGCCGGCAGGAAAACCCTAGGGAGCGGACACCGTGGACTTCAACCTCTCCCAGTCCCAGACGCACTGGCTGAACCGCGTCCGCGCCTTCATCGCCGCCGAGATCCTGCCGGCCACCGCCGCGGTCGCGGCCGAGCGGACGGAGAGCCGTGCCCCCTCGCCCACGATGGAGCGGCTGAAGGACCGGGCGAAGGCCGAGGGCCTGTGGAACCTGTTCCTGCCGCCCTCCCCCGAGCACGACACGGTGGAATACCGCGGCGCCGGCCTCACCAACCTCGATTACGCGCTCTGCGCCGAGGCGATGGGCCGGGTCGGGATCGCCTCGGAAGTCTTCAACTGCGCGGCGCCCGATACCGGCAACATGGAGGTGCTGCACCGCTACGGCAGCCCCGCCCAGAAGGAGGCGTGGCTCAGGCCCCTGATGGCCGGCGCGATCCGCTCGGCCTTCCTGATGACCGAGCCGGAGGTCGCCTCCTCGGACGCCACCAACATCGCGACGTCGATCCGCCGGGACGGCGACCACTACGTCATCGACGGCCGCAAGTGGTGGTCGACCGGCGTCGGCGACCCGCGCTGCAGGATCGCGATCCTGATGGGCAAGACCGACCCGGACGCCCCCCGCCACCGGCAGCAAACGCAGATCCTGGTGCCGATGGACACGCCGGGGGTGCGGGTGGAGCGGCTGCTGCCGGTCTTCGGCTACGAGGACGCCCCCAAGGGCCACGGCGAGGTGGTGCTGGAGCATGTCCGCGTGCCGGCCGGGAACTTGATCCTGGGCGAGGGCCGCGGCTTCGAGATCGCGCAGGGAAGGCTCGGGCCGGGCCGGATCCACCATTGCATGCGCACCATCGGGGCCGCCGAGGTGGCCCTGGAGGCCATGGCGCGCCGCCTCGTGTCCCGGGTCGCCTTCGGCAAGCGGATCTCCGAGCAGTCGGTCTGGGAGCAGCGGGTCGCGGAGGCGCGGATCGACATCGAGATGGCCCGCCTCCTCTGCCTGAAGGCCGCCGACATGATGGACAAGGTCGGCGCCAAGGGCGCCAAGCTCGAGATCGCCATGATCAAGGTCGCGGCGCCCCGGGTGGCGCTGAAGGTGATCGACGACGCGATCCAGGCCCATGGCGGGGCCGGCGTCTCGGAGGATTTCGGGCTCGCCAGGATGTACGCCCATATCCGCACCCTGCGGCTCGCCGACGGGCCCGACGAGGTCCACAACCGCTCGATCGCCCGGCTGGAATTCGGGCGCTACACCAATGCCCGCGAGGGCGCATGAGCGACGCGGATGTCTTCTCCGGCGTGAAGCCGGTCGAGCCGCGCCACCGGATCGACGAGGCGAAGCTCGCCGCCTGGATGGAGGGCCACGTCCGCGGCTACGCCGGCCCGCTCACCGTGCGGCAGTTCCGCGGCGGTCAGTCGAACCCGACCTACCGGCTCGACACGCCCGCCCAGGCCTACGTGCTCCGGCGAAAACCCTTCGGCCCGCTCCTCCCCTCCGCGCACGCGGTGGACCGCGAGTTCCGGGTGATCGGCGCCCTCTACGGCGAGGGTTTCCCGGTGCCGCGGCCCTTCGCGCTGTGCGAGGACCCGGACATCATCGGCGCGTCCTTCTACGTGATGGAGGCGGTGGACGGCGCGGTGCACTGGGACGGGGCGCTGCCGGGCCTCGATCCCCATGCCCGCCACCGGCACTATGCCGGCATGATCGCCACGCTGGCGCGCCTGCACGCCATCGACCCGGAGGCGGCGGGGCTCTCCGATTACGGCCGGCCCGGCAACTACTTCGCCCGGCAGGTCGACCGCTGGACCCGCCAGTACCGCGCCGCCGAGGACGGGCGCCTGGAGGACGTCGAGCGGCTGATCGCGTGGCTGCCTCGGACCGTGCCGGAGCAGCAGGGCGCCTGCGTGGTCCACGGTGATTACCGCCTCGACAACCTGATCTTTTCCCGCGACGGCGGCGTCAGCGCGGTGCTCGACTGGGAGCTGTCGACGCTCGGCGACCCGCTCGCCGATTTCAGCTACCTGCTGATGCAGTGGGAGTTGCCGGCCGACGGGCGCAGCGGGCTCGGCGGGCTCGACCTGCCGGCTTTGGGCATTCCCACACGGGACGAGGCGGTGGCGCTCTACTGCCGGGCGGCGGATCGGAAAAGCCTGCCCGACCTCGACTGGTACTTCGCCTACAACCTGTTCCGGCTGGTCGGCATCCTGCAGGGTGTGGCCGCCCGCGCCAAGGCGGGCAACGCCGCGAGCGAGCACGCCGCCGCCATGGCGGCACGCGTCCCGAAGCTTGCCGAAGCGGCCTGGGGCTTCGCCGAGCGGGCGGGGGCCTGAGCATGGAGTTTTCCGGCCGCGTCGTCGCCGTCACGGGGGCCGCCCGGGGCATCGGCCGGGCGCTCGCCGCGGCGGCCCGGGCCCGGGGCGCGACCGTGGTCGCCCTCGACCGCGACGGCGCCGGGGCTGAGGCCGTGGCGGCGGAACTCGGCGGACGGGCCTATGCCATCGACGTGGGCGACCCGGAGGCGGTTGCCGCTGCCCTCGCAGGCATCGAGGCCGGGATCGGTCCCATCGCGCTCTACTGCTCCAATGCCGGCATCCTGGAGCGCGACCCCGATCCGGAGCTGGCCACCTCCGCCGATCCGGAGAGCTGGGCGCGGTCGTGGTCGGTGAACGTGATGGGCCATGTCCACGCGGCGCGGGTTCTGGTCCCGCTCTGGCGCGCCCGAGGCGGGGGCGCGTTCCTCGGCACCGTCTCGGCGGCGGGGCTCTTGAGCCAGATCGGCAGCGCCACCTACTCGGCCACCAAGCACGCGGCGCTGGCCTTCCTGGAGCATCTCGCCATCGCCCATGCCGCGGACGGGATCCGGGTCGCCGCCCTGTGCCCGCAAGGCGTCGACACCGCCATGCTGGGGGCGACCAGCGCCGCGTCGCGCGACGGCGTGCTGTCACCCGAGGCCGTCGCCGAGGCCGCCCTGGATGGGCTGGCATCGGGGCGCTTCCTGATCCTGCCGCACCCGCAGGTGGCCGAATACGCCCGCCGCCGGGCCGAGGATCCCGAACGGTGGCTTGCCGGCATGGCGCGCCTGCGCCGGTCGATGCGGGCGGGGGCGTGAGGATGGGCGGCGTCCGGAGACATCGTCGACAGCCGGATGGGGCGCTGGTCCCCTCTCCCGTGCGGGAGAGGGACAGGGTGAGGGATCGGGTCTTTCCGGACAGCGCGCACCCCTCACCCCAACTCTCTTCCGTACGGGAGAGGGGGCGCGTCGCGACCGTCAGATCCCGCGGAACCAAGCTGGCGGGCGTGTCCGGCCCTGCGCAGCGCGGAGGCGAGCCATGTCCCTGTTCGATCTGACCGGCAAGGTCGCGCTCATCACCGGCTCCTCCCGGGGCATCGGGCGGGCGATCGCCCTGCGGATGGCCGAGCACGGCGCCCGGGTGGTGATCTCCTCGCGCAAGCGCGAAGCCTGCGCGGCGGTGGTCGCCGAGATCGAGGCCGCGCACGGCGCCGGCCGCGCCGTGGCGATCCCGGCGAGCATCTCGGTGAAGGACGAGCTGGAAGCCCTGGTCACCGAGACCGAGGCGCGGCTCGGCCCGGTGGACGTGCTGGTCTGCAACGCCGCCAGCAATCCCTATTACGGGCCGCTGGCCGGCATCTCCGACGCGCAGTTCCGGAAGATCCTCGAGAACAACGTCCTGGCGAACCACTGGCTGATCCAGAGGGTCGCCCCCGGCATGGTGGCGCGGCGGGACGGCGCGATCGTCATCGTCTCCTCCATCGGGGCGCTCAAAGGGTCGCCGGTGATCGGCGCCTACAACATCTCGAAGGCCGCCGACCTTCAGCTCGCCCGCAACTACGCGGTGGAGTACGGGCCCGCCAACGTGCGGGTGAACTGCCTCTGCCCGGGGCTGATCCGCACCGATTTCGCCCGGGCCCTATGGGAGGATCCCGAGATGCTGGCCGCCACCACGGACGCCGCGCCCCTGCGCCGGATCGGCGAGCCCGACGAGATCGCCGGCGCCGCCGTGTTCCTGGCCTCCGCGGCGGGCCGGTTCGTGACCGGTCAGGCACTGGTCATCGACGGCGGCGTGACCATCGCCCGATGAGTCTCGACCCCCGCATCCCCGCCGGCTGGCCTTCCCTGCCCTTCCGCGAGGCCGAGGCGCGGCTCACCGCCCCGGGCGCACCCTTCGCCATCGCCACGGTGCCGATCCGGGGCGTGCCGACCCGGATCTGGGAGAAGGCCCCGCCGACCCTGCGCGACCTGTTCCGGATCGCCCGGGGGCACGGAGAGAAGACCTTCTTGGTCTACCAGGACGAGCGCGTGACCTTCACGGGCTTCGCCCGGGCGGCGACCACCCTCGCGCGGGCCCTGGTGGAGGCCGGCCTGCGCAAGGGCGACCGGGTCGCCATCGCGCAGCGCAACCTGCCCGAATGGCCGGTGAGCTATTTCGGTGCCCTGCTCGCCGGGGCGATCGCGACGCCGCTCAATGCGTGGTGGACCGGGCCCGAGCTCGCCTACGGCCTGCAGCATTCGGGCGCGCGGGTGCTGATCGCCGACGGCGAGCGCTTCGCCCGGCTCGCCCCGCATCTGGGCGAATGCCAGGCCCTGGAGCGGGTCCTCACCACCCGGATGGAGCCGGACCCCCGGGCGACGCCGCTCGCCGAGATCGTGGGGCCGGTCCGGGACTGGGCCGCCCTGCCCGACCTGCCCCTGCCCGACATCGCTCTCGATCCGGAGGACGACGCGACGCTGTTCTACACCTCGGGCACCACCGGCAAGCCCAAGGGGGCGGTCGGCACCCACCGGGCGGCCGCCACGACGGTGATGGCCTATCCCTACTCGGCGGCGCGCAGCGCCCTGCGCCGGGGCGAGAGCCCGCCCAAGCCCGACCCGTCCGCGCCGCAGCGGGCGGCGCTGCTGGTGATCCCGCTGTTCCACGTCACCGGCTGCCACGCGAGCCTCGGGGCGGCGCTCTACGGTGGCCACCGGCTGGTGATGATGCACCGCTGGGACGCGGACGCGGCCCTCGACCTGATCGAACGGGAGGGCTGCACCAGCGCGGGCGGCGTCCCGACCATCGCGTGGCAGCTCGCCACCGCCGCCCGGGAAGCCGGACGGCCGCTGCCGAGTCTCGAGGGCGTCACCTATGGCGGCGCCCCGGCCGCCGGCGACCTCGTGCGAACGCTCGGCGAGGCCTTGCCGAAGGTCGTCCCCGGGACCGGCTGGGGCATGACCGAGACCTCGGCGACCTTCACCCATCACCAGGGCGAGGATTACCTCGCGCATCCCGAGTCCTGCGGTCCGCCCCTGCCGGTCTGCGAGGTGCGGATCGTCGACCCCCTCGGGGACGTGCTGCCGCCGGGCGCGGTCGGCGAGCTCTGCGTGAAGGGCCCCAACGTGGTCCGCGGCTACTGGGACGACCCGACGGCCACCGCCGAGGCCCTCTCCGAGGGCTGGCTGCGCACCGGCGATCTCGCCCGCGCCGACGACGAGGGGTTCCTGACCATCGTCGACCGGATCAAGGACATGCTGATCCGCGGCGGCGAGAACATCTATTGCTGCGAGGTCGAGAACGCCCTCTACGCCCATCCGGACGTGATCGACGCCGTGGTGCTGCCGGTGCCCCATCCGACCCTCGGGGAGGAGCCGGGCGCCATCGTGGTTCTGGCGGAGGGGTCGAGTGCCGACGCCTCGGAGATCCGCGCCTTCGCGGCCGCGCGGCTCGCGGCGTTCAAGGTCCCGGTGCGGATCGTGATCCGGGACGAACTCCTGCCGCGCAACCCCGCCGGGAAGATTCTGAGGGCCCCCCTGCGGGCGGTGTTCGCAGGCGTGTCAGATCAGAACGGCTCACCCTCTTGGTCCGGGCGGTAGACCCGCAGGGTCCGGCCGTCGGGGAACTGCACCGTCCGGCGGCGGACCACGACGTAGCCGGCGGCCTGCGCGCTGCTCAGGCGATCGAGGCGGTCGTCGGTGTCGTCCGGCGCGTAGCCGTACCCATAGCCGGGCCCGTAATTGTAGGCGCGGTAGCGCGCGTAGCCTTCAGGCGGAGGCGCCGCGGCGATCTGCGGGCCGCTGCGGATCATGCGGGCCGGCGCCGCGGCGATGCGGGCCCGGCGCGGCGCGGCGGCGAGCCGCTTGGCGGTCGATGATGGGCCGCGTGCCGCCTTCCGCTCCGGCTCGCGCCGCGCCGCGACGGCCGTCCGTTTGGCGGGCGTCGGCCGGACCTTCGTCGCCGCCGCGGGGGTCGAGGCGGCCGTTGCCGGCGCCGCCGCCTTCTGATCCGCGGCCGGCGCCTTTTCGGTGGCCGGTTTGTGGGCCGGTGGGTCCGTCCAGGTCGTGGCCACGGATTCGGCGGATGCGCCGCCCAGGCCGAGGGCCAGGATGAGGGCGGCGAGGCTCGTTCGCGCACCGTGCAACATGGTGCCCTCCTGAAATCGCGGCGTTCCCGACTGATCCGCTAGGCGATGCAACAATAGATCGAACTGCCGCACAGGGGAATTCCGTCGCTGCATTTCCATGAAGATCGTCGAAGCACGTTTAATACCGATGACGCTCCGCTCGGGCGATCCGTGTCGGGGCGGCCGCGGTCCTGCCGGCCGGGAGCCCCTGCCGGACCGGCGCCATCGGAGCCTGCCGATCGATGACGGATCCTGCGGCCGGACAGGCTCGCGCTCGTGGCGCAGACCGGACTGATCGTCGGGCCGACCGCCGCTCGCCCCTGCGGCCGGACACGGGCTGCTTCAGGCGGGTACACTACAGCGTGACCGGACAGCCGTGAACAGTTGAGTTGCTGTCCCGTCTCGAATAGAATTAGATACTAATCTATGTAAATTTACTGAGATAGGCTGCTTTCACGGGGCGCCTCTCGACATCCGCCCTCAGGGTTCCGGCTCTCGGTCGCGAATTTTTGCGATTTACTAACCCGATCGCGCGAAAGTGGCTCGATGCAGCGCCGACGGCGACCCTGTTCCGGCAGGCTGCAGGCGTCCTCTTCCGGTGCTCGGATGATTCCCAACCAGACCAGCCGCCCGTCCGCCGACCGTGCCGTGCCGTGGCACAGTCTCGCCAACCTCAAGCTCCGCCACAAGCTGGCGGCCGTGATGGTCCTGGTGCTCGTGGCCATCGGCGCCCTGAGCGCGCTGAGCTATGTCGACATGCGCAGCTCGGCGCTCGAGGATCGCGCCCTGATGACGAAGCGCCTCACCGAGGTCGCGCAGAGCCTGCTCGGCCATTACGAGGCGCAGGCCACCGCGGGCCAGATGCCCCTCGCCGAGGCGCAGAAGGCGGCCCTCGCGGCGATCACCGCCCTGCGCTTCGGCAGCGAGGACTACTTCTTCGTCCTCGATGCCCAGGGTCACCTGATCGCCAACGCCTTCAACGCCAAGAACGTCGGCAAGCGGGTGGTGGACCAGACCGACGTCCCCGGCGGAAAGCGCTACTTCGCCGAGATGGTCGAGACCGCCACGCGCGACGGCTCCGGCTTCGTCGACTACATGAAGCCGCGCGCCGGCGGGTCCGTGGCGGTGGAGAAGGTCGCGAGCGTGCAGATGTTCAAGCCGTGGGGCTGGATCGTCGCCACCGGCCTGTACCGGGACGATGTCCACGCGGCCGTGCGCGACCGGGCGGTCACCATCGCCGTCTGGTCCGCCGGCCTCGCCCTGCCGATCCTGGCGCTGCTCCTCCTCGTCGGCAACAGCCTGGCGCGTCCGATCACCCGCCTGACCGCGGCGATGCGCGGCCTCGCGGACGGCGATCTCGCGGTGACGGTCGATGACCAGCGGCGCGGCGACGAGGTCGGCGCCATGGCCCGCGCGGTCCAGGTGTTCAAGGACGCCCTGATCGCCAAGCGCGCGGCCGACGCGGCCGCCGTGGCGGAGAACGACGCGAAGATGCGCCGCGCCCAGATGCTGGACGCGATCACCGCCCGGTTCGACACGCAGGTCGGCGCGCTGACGCAGGGGCTGTCCTCGGCCGCGGTGGAGATGGAAGCCACCGCCCGGGAGATGACGCGCACGGCCGCGCGGACCACCGACCAGTCCGTGCGCGTGGCCGCTGCCTCCGAGCAGACGTCGAGCAACGTGCAGACCGTGGCGGCGGCCAGCGAGGAGATGGCCGCCTCGATCCACGAGATCGCGGCCCGCGTCGCCCAGTCCTCCGCGATGGCCGACCGGGCCAGCACGGATGTGATCCAGACGAACGCCCTGATGCAGGTGCTGTCCCGCGGCACCG
This sequence comes from Methylobacterium sp. UNCCL125, assembly GCF_900116795.1. Classification (NCBI taxonomy): domain Bacteria; kingdom Pseudomonadati; phylum Pseudomonadota; class Alphaproteobacteria; order Hyphomicrobiales; family Methylobacteriaceae; genus Methylobacterium; species Methylobacterium sp. UNCCL125. The sequence goes on from NZ_FPBW01000002.1 coordinate 279,821, forward strand.
ATCAGATCAGCGAGGTGATGGGCCTGATCGCCGGGATCGCCGGGCAGACCAACCTGCTGGCCCTCAACGCCACCATCGAGGCGGCGCGCGCCGGCGAGGCCGGCAAGGGCTTCGCCGTGGTGGCGGGCGAGGTGAAGGCGCTCGCTTCGCAGACGGCCCGGGCGACCGAGACCATCGCGGCGCAGATCGCGGCCATACAGACCGAGACGCGGCAGGCGGTCGAGGCGATGCGGACGATCGGGGGCACGATCGACGAGATGCGCACGGTGGCGCTCAGCGTGGCCGCCGCCATGGAGGAACAGGGCGCGGCCACCAGCGAGATCGTCCGGAACGTCACGCAGGCGGCGCAGGGCACGCAGGCGGTGAGCACCGATATCGCCGACGTCCGGCAGGCGGCCCGCGACACCGGGACGGCCTCCGGACAGGTCCTGAGCGCCGCGCAGGAACTGGCCCGCTACTCGGCGAGCCTCGGCGAGGAGGTCACGACCTTCCTCGCCGCCGTCAAGGCCGCCTGAGGGGCATCAGGCGCCGCCGCCCCGCCGGCCCCGCGGCGCCTCATGCGATCCCGTCGATCGCCACCCGCAGATGCTCGGGCCCGCGGAGCGCCGCGCCCGACCGGTAGGGCGGCGGGTCCTCGATGAGCCGGGGCGCCTTGAGCCGGCGGGCAAGGGCGGTCAGCGCTGCCTCGGCCTCGAACCGGGCAAGGGGCGCGCCGACGCAGTAATGCAGGCTGCCGCCGAAGCCGAGATGGCGGAGTCCGGCGCGGTCGGGGTCGAACCGGTCGGGATCCGGGAAGACGGCCCCGTCGCGGTTGCCGGAGGCCAGCAGCAGCACGAGGTCGGCGCCCTCGGGGATCGTCACGCCCGCGATGTCGATGGCCGAGAGCGTCCGCCGCGTCCGGAACTGCACCGGCGGCTCGTAGCGCAGCAGTTCCTCGATCAGCCGCGGGGCCCGGAGCGGATCCTGCCGCAGGCGCTCCAGCTCGTCGGGATGGCGCAGCAGGGTCAGCAGGCCGTTGGTGATCAGGTTCACGGTGGTCTCGTGGCCGGCCACCAGCATCAGGATCGAGGTGGCGATCAGGTCGTAATCACCCATCTTCACCCCGGCCGGGGTCGCGTGGTTGGCAAGCCCCGACAGCATGTCGTCCCCCGGGTGCTTCCGCTTGTCCTTGATCAGGTCGGCCATGTAGCCGCCGATCGCGTCGAAGGTCCGGCTGTTCTCGGCGCGGATCTCGGGATCGGACAGGCTGTCGGGCTCCAGCGCGGTGGCGAGCTGCGTCGCCCAGCCGTGGAACTTCGGCTCGTCCTCCCGGGGCACGCCGAACAGCTCGCAGATCACCGTCACGGGCAGCGGGTAGGCGAGGTCGTCGACCGCATCGATCTCCCGGGCGCCGCATTTCTCGTCGAGCAGATCGGCGACCAATTGGTCGGAGCGGGCGCGCATCGCCTGAACGCGCTCCCGGCTGAACTGGTGCATCACCGCGGAGCGCAGGGCATCGTGGTCCGGCGGGTCGCGGAAGATGAAGACCCGGTGCCGGTCCATCATCCAGTCCTTGAGCGGCTTCACGATCAGGTCGGTGAGGGGGTTGCCGGTACGCGGCCGGTCGGCCGGGGGCAGGGTCTCGGAGCTGACCCGCGGGTCCTGCAGCAGGCTGGCGATGGTGCCGTGGGTCGCCGCAACCCAGGTGCCCTCCTCGGTGCCGTCGTCCTGGCGCGAGACGGGGTTCTCCCGCAGCCGCGCATAGATCGGATAGGGATTCGGCCGGTTGGCGAAATCCTTGACCTGATTGAGGAGGGTGGCGTCGGGCATGCGGTTTCCTTAGGGCAAGCCCGGCTCGAGGATCGTGACGGCCTTCGGCCGGTCGGTCGCGGCGCCGCGCGGCGGGAACGGGGCCCGGGCGGCGACCAGCTCGGCATGGGCCGGCAGCCAGCGGGCGGAATCCACCGAGACCGCCGCGATGCAGCGTCCTTCGCGGCCGTAGAGGGCGACGAAGCGGCCGGCGGCCGGATCGCCCTGCGTGATCGCCACGGCGTCGGCGCCCTCGGTCAGACCCGCGGATTTCACCACGAGGTCTCCTTGCGTCGACCAGAAGGTCGGCAGGGCGCCGTAGGGCATCTCGGGTCCCGCGCCGGCGAGCAGCCGGCCGGCATGGATGCCCTGCGCCACCGCGTGGCTCCAGTGCTCCAGGGCGACGCGCCGGCCCCCGTAGAGGGGATGGGGAAAGCGCGCCACGTCGCCGGCGGCGGCGATGTGCGGATCGGGCTGTCCGTCGGTGTCGAGGACATAGCCGCGCGCGTCGCAATCGACCCCGCCGCAATCCGCAGACAGGCCGGACCCTTCGAGCCAGTCGGTGTTGCGCACCGCGCCCAGGGCGATGACGGCGATGTCGGTCGCGATGCTGCCGCCGTCGACCAAGTGGGCCCGCACCAGCCGGCCGCCCTCCGCCTCCAGCCACTCGACTTCGCTGCCGCAGCGCACCGCGACCCCGTGGCCCGCGTGGATCGCGCCGATCAACCCTCCGACGGTGCTGCCGAGCACGCGGGACAGGGGCGTCGCGCCGGGCTCGACCAGGGTGACGGGAAGGCCGAGCTGCCGGCACAGGCTCGCGACCTCGCAGCCGATGAAGCCCGCGCCGATCACCAGAACGTGCCTCGGGCCGGCGGCCAGGGCGCGCCGCAAGGCGGCGGCATCGTCCCGCCCGCGCAGGGTGAAGACGCCGGAGAGCCGGCCCTCGTGGGGGTTCGGCCACGGTCGGGCGCGGGTGCCGGTGGCGATGAGCAGCCGATCGTACGGGAGGGCACGCCCGTCGGCGAAGCGGACCGTGCGGGCTTGCCGATCGAGGCTCACGGCCGCCGTGCCGAGCTGCCAGTCGGCCGCGAGGCCGTGGCGTCCCGGCAGCGTCGTCGCGTCGGCCGCGACGGCACCGGTCAGGACATGCTTCGACAGCGGCGGCCTGTCGTAGGGAGGATGGGGCTCGTCGCCGACGATGGTGAGCGGGCCGGAGAACCCCGCCGCGCGCAGGGCCTCGGCACCGCGCAGGGCCGCGAGGCCGGCGCCCACGATCAGGGCCCGCCCGGGGGGCTGCGCCATCAGGCGCCCCGCTCCGGATCCTCGACCCGGATCGCCTGGACCGGACAGGCGACGCGCGCCCGCTCGATGTCGTCCCGGTCCTGCGCGGCGGGCGCGGGATCGTAGAACAGGGCCTCGTGCCCCTCGATGCGGAAGTGCCGCGGCGCCGCGTAGCAGCACTGGGCATAGGCCTGGCACAGGTTGAGATCGACGCTCACCCGCAGGCCGGACGGGGGACCGGAAGACGCATCGGCAGAGGGGGACATGGCGAGGCAACCGCGGGCGGGCGCTGCGGGTTCCGCGGGCCGTCGTCGCGGCCCGATTCGCCCGACCCTGGACGCCGATGCCTGGCAGCCTCTGGCGGCGTGGAGACGGCGGCCGCCCCTTCATCAGGCCGCGCCGGTGGGGACGTACCCTGCACCCGCCGCATCGGCGCCCCGTCAGGATCGCCGTCCGCGACCGATGCCGCGCCTCAGCGCCCCCCGGCCACCCTTGCCCGGTGCCGCGTCGCCGCGGCCGTCCCGAAGGCCTCGAACAGGGCGCGGTTGAGCGGGTTGGTCGCCGGATCGTGCTCGGCGTGCCACTGGACGCCGAGGGCGAAGCCCGCCGCGTCGCGGACGCGGATCGCCTCGACCGTCTCGTCCTCGGCGACCCCCTCGATCACGATCCGTCCGCCCGGTTCGAGGATGCCCTGGCCGTGCAGGGAGTTCACCCGGATCGTCTCGCGTCCGAGGAGACGGGCGAAGGCGCCTCCGGGCGTCAGGCGGACCTCGTGACGGTCGGCGAAGATCACCTCCAGGTCCGGATGGATCTCGCCGTTCGGGAGGCGCGGCATGCGGTGGTTGAGCCGGCCCGGCAGGTCGCGGATCTCCGGGTGCAGGCTGCCCCCGAAGGCGACGTTCATCTCCTGAAAGCCGCGGCAGATGCCGAACAGCGGCACCCCGCATGCCACGCAGGCCTCGATCAGCGGCAGAGCCACGGCGTCGCGGTCCTCGTCGTAGGGCTCGTGCGCCGCGCAGGGCTCGGTGTTGAACCGGGTCGGGTGGACGTTGGCGCGGCCGCCCGTGAGCAGGATGCCATCCACGGTATCGAGGAGGTCGCCGAGGTCGGTGATCGCCGGGGCGGCGGCGAACATCAGCGGCAGGGCTCCCGCCACCGCGGCCACCGCCCGCATGTTGTTCTCGCCGACGATCTGCGCCGGAAACCGATTGTCGATCAGGCGGGCGTTGCCGATGACGCCGATCACGGGTCTCGCCATCGTCCCGGCTGCTCCTTGTGCTGGCTAATTGTGCTGTCTAAGCGGCAGGCCCTTGCGGCCCGCGGCAGGCTCTACGACCCACGCAAGGCCGACGCCAGTCCCGTCCGGGTCACGGCGGCGACAGAAGGCCCGCGTCCAAAGCCTCCGCGCGCAGCACCTCGGCCACGCGCTCCGGCGCCTCCTCGTGCGCGAGGTGGCCGAGACCCCGGATCAGGCGGACGCGGGCGTCGGGCAGGCGGTCGCGCAGGGCGAAGGCGGTGTCCGGCAGGATGGCCCTGTCGTCGCCGCCGACGATCAACACGGTCCGGGTCGCGAGGCCGGGCAGCGCCCGGTGCAGGCCGGCCAGATCCCAGTTCGCCATCATCCCCAGCGCACCGCGGACATGGCCGGCCCGGGCGAAGAGCCGCCGGTAGAGATCGACGCCCTCCGGGTCGAGGCGCGAGCCGGTCCCCTCGATCAGCCGCTTGGCCGCGGCGCGGTCCGCCGTCCAGGCGAAGATCTTCGGGGTGAGCGGGTTGAGGAACAAGAGCCGCGCCATGCCGGGGAACAGCAGATTGGCCGCCCCCGGCAAGGGCGCCAGGGCGCCGTTGAAGGCCGCCAGCAGCCGGGGAGCGATGGCGCCGTCGAGGCACATCCGTGCCAGCACGGCCGCACCAGCCGAGTGGCCCGCCGCCAGGACGGGCGGCCGGCCGAGCGCCGCCACGAGGCCCGCCACGGCCCGGGCCATGCCGGGCAGGGACAGGTCGGCGTCGGGCAGGGGATCCGTGAAACCGTGACCCGGCAGGTCCGGGGCGATGACGCGGAAGTCACGGGCGTGGAGCGGCGCCAGCCCGCGCCAGGAATGCGTGGCCGCCCCCGTCCCGTGCAGGAGCAGCAGCGTCGGGGCATCCGGGGACCCGAATTCCTGGACGTGCCAGCGCAGGCCCGCCGCCTCCACGAAGCGGCTGGCCTCCCGATGGGGCCAGTCGCGACCCTCCACGGCCCAGTCCGGTCGGTCGGTCGCGACGCCGGTCAACATGCGTCCGCATCCCGCAATGCGGCATGACCGGAGAGGCCGGAGGTGCCAGAGGCGGCGGCGGTGCTATCGTTCATGGCCGGAAGTATTTCGTAGCACTGCATAATCCTATGCGGCGGCCGCATGCCACCGGTGAGAGGAAGCGGATTGCTGCGCCGCAACAACGGCGGCATATCACAGGCGAGCAAGAGCAACACGCGTCCCCGGACTTTGGAGAAGGCCATGATCCTGTTCACCTCCTCGACCCAGAACATCGCCGCCCCGGTCTCCGGCGGCTGGAGCCTCAAGGCCGTCATCCGCGAGATGCTGAACTCGTGGCTCGCCCATCACCAGCGCCTCGCCGACAGCGGCATCGGCGGCGACCTCTGAGACCCCGCCCCGGGGCTGAAGAGCGGGGCGCTCAGAGCGCCGCCCGCACCGCTGCGCTGAGCTGACCGGCCTCGGCCCGCGGCAGCTTCAGGTAACGGGCGCCCATCGCGTCCGCCACCGCCCGGGCGTCCTCGCCCCGGGTCCCCGTATCGACCACCAGGGCCGCCAGCCCGGCCGCCCGCAAGGTGCGGGCCGCCTGCAGGGCCTCCGCGCCCGCCCGGGCTCGTCCCCCCTCCCCCGACCGGGCGACGTTGGCGCGCCCGTCGGTCAGCAGCACGATCGCCGGCCGGCTGCCGCCGCGGCGCACGCCCAGCGCCACCGCGACCGCGGCATCGATCCCCGCCGCGAGCGGCGTGCCGCCCCCGCCGGGCAGCCCCGAGAGCCCGCGCTTGGCCCGGGTGAGCGAGCGGGTCGGCGGCAGCACCAACTCCGCGCCGGTGCCGCGGAACGCCACCAGCGCCACCCGGTCGCGCCGGACATAGGCCTCGGCCAGCAGCAGCTCGACCGCGCCCTTGGCTTCGGCCAGCCGCTCCAGGGCGGCCGAGCCCGAAGCATCGACACAGAACACCGTGGTGGTCTCGGTCCGCTGCTTGAGGATCCGGATCCGCAGATCGTCCCGCCGCACCACGATGCGGCGCGTCTCCGCCCCCGTGCGCCGCAGGGCCTGCCAGGGCGCGGCCGTTCGCAGGGTGGCGAGCAGGTCCAGGCGTCCCCGCCGCGGATCGCCCCGCCGGCAGCCCACCGGGCGCCCGGTGCGGGCGGCCGCCGCCTGCCCCACCCGGCCGGACTTCGCGGCCGTGAGCCGCCGACCCCCCGCCAGCAACTGGTCGAGGAGGTTCGGCGGTATGGCGGCGCGCACCGCCTCCAGCACGACGTCATCGGGGGTTTCCGCGGCGGACGGATCCGTCGTCTCCGCCCTGGGCTGTTCCTGAGGCGCGTCCGCGGGTGGTGCCTCGGCGGTCTCGGGGCGCGGCTCTTCCGGTGCGGGCAGGCGCGTGGCGCGCGGCGCCAGGACGAGGCGCCCGGCCGCGACGATCTCCGCCCGGCCGATCGGCCCGTCGCCCGCGAGGGCGCGCGCGACCCGCACCGCCAGGATCGGGCCGCGCAGCGACGCGATCCCAAAGGCCTCGGCCAGGGCGCAGAGGCTCCCGACCGGATCGGGCTCCGGAGCGTCCGAGACGGGTTCCGGCTCAGCCGGGGGAGGCTCCGCGAGGCCGTTCAGGTCGATCCGGAAGGCGAGGCGATCGGCCAGCGCCTCGGCCACCGTCTCGTCCGCCTCGCCCTCGTCGAGGAGGATCAGGCCGAATCGGGCCGGCCGGTCCACCGCGGTGCCGGCATCCAGGGCGGCCGCGAGGCGGGACGCGGTGCCGGCCGGCAGGCGCTCGGCCATGGGGACGACAACGATCCCGCCATCGGCCTCCGCCAGCAGACCGGCCCGCGCGATGGGACGGCCCGCCGCCAGGGTCGCGGCGAGATCCAGGCCGCCGAGCAGGCTGTCGTCGCCGATGCCGGGCGGCAGTCGCCGCCAGGGCGTTCCGGAGGGCAACGCGGACCGCAGGGTCTCGAGCCAGCGCTCGCGCTCCGGTCCGGGAGGGGCGCGGACCACCGCGCCACCGAGCCCATGCGGGTCGGCGGCGAGGAGCCGGGCGGCGCGATGCACGTCGGTCCAGGGATGCGACGCGCTGAAAAGCCTGTCCTGCAGAGGCGCGTTCTCGCCCTGGGCCGCCGGTTCGGCCTTCCCGGGACGCGACGCGACGCCCCCTGTCTCCCGTGCGGAAGAGGGTCGGGGTGAGGGAGGAGACCTTTCCGGATCGGGCACGTCCGTCACCCTGTCCCTCTCCCGCACGGGAGAGGAGACCCGCGCGCCATCCCGACCCGGTCGGGCGCGGTCCGTCCGGCCCACGACAGGCGGACCGGCAGCGCGACCGTCACGAAAACATCTCCGCCAGCGCCCGCTCCACCCGGGCGGTGGATCCGGATTCGTCCAGCGGGTTGCGGCGCAGCCGGTGGCGCAGGGCGGCCGGGGCGATGCGGCGGAGGTGGTCGTCGGTGACGGCCCCGCCGCCATCGAGGGCCGCGAGCGCCCGGGCGGTCCGCATCAGGGTCAGCTCGCCGCGCAACCCGTCCGTACCCAGGGTGAGACAGAGCTGCGCCGCGCGCTCCAGGGCGGCATCCGGCACGGTGACCGACGGCAGGCGCTCCCGCGCCAGCAGGAGCCGCTTTCGAATCGCGGCCTCGTCCCGGGCGCGGGCGGCGCAGAAGCCCTCCGGGTCGCGCTCGTAGGCGTCGCGGGCACGCACCACCGCGATGCGGGTCGGGATGTCCTTCGGGGTCACGACCTCGCAGGCCAGCCCGAACCGGTCGAGGAGCTGCGGGCGCAATTCGCCCTCCTCCGGGTTGCCGGATCCGACCAGCACGAACCGCGCCGGATGGCGCAAGGACAGGCCCTCGCGCTCGACGGTGTTGACGCCGGAGGCCGCCACGTCGAGCAGCAGGTCGACGAGGTGGTCCTCGAGCAGATTCACCTCGTCGATATACAGGAAGCCGCGATTGGCCCGGGCGAGCAGCCCCGGCTCAAAGGCCTTCACGCCTGCGCCGAGCGCCCGCTCCAGATCGAGGGTGCCGACCACGCGGTCCTCGGTGGCGCCGAGCGGCAGGTCCACCACCGGCACCGGTGTCTTGTGACTCTTTCGCGGGCCGCCTTCCGCGCAATGCGGGCAGGATGCGGCCGGGCTGTCGGGGTCGCAATTGTAGGGGCAGCCGGCCACCGCCCGCATCGGCGGCAGCAGGGCGGCCAGCGCCCGGATCGCCGTGGACTTGCCGGTGCCGCGGTCGCCGAAGACCAGCACGCCGCCGACGGACGGGTCCACCGCCGCGATCAGCAGCGCCTGGCGCATCTCGTCCTGGCCGACGATGGCCGAGAAGGGGAAGGTGGGCACGGGGCTCTGGCTCTGGCTCCTCTCCTCCCCGCTTGGGGAGGAGCCGGAGATGGGGGGTGCAGGATGGGTCGAGGCGGTGCCGTCTGCACCACCCCCACCCCTACCCCTCTCCGCAAGGGGGAGGGAAGAGCGCCTTACTCCGCCGCCTTCTGCCGAAGCCCGATCCGCCCCCAAATCGTGGTCAGGGCCTCGACGAGACGGGCGATGTCGGCATCCGTGTGCAGCGGCGACGGGGTGATCCGCAGGCGTTCGGTGCCGCGGGCCACCGTCGGGTAGTTGATCGGCTGCACGTAGATGCCGAACTCGTCGAGCAGGGTGTCGGAGATCCCCTTGCACAGCACCGGGTCGCAGACCATCACCGGCACGATGTGGCTGTCGTTGGGCATGGTCGGGATGTCGGCGGCCTCCAGCGCCTGACGGACCTTCGCCACGCGCTCTTGGTGCCGGGCGCGCTCTTCGCCGCTCGTCTTCAGGTGGCGGATCGACGCCGCCGCGCCCGCCGCCACCGCGGGTGGCAGGGAGGTGGTGAAGATGAAGCCCGACGCGAAGCTGCGCACGAAGTCGCAGAGCTTCTCCGAGGCCGTGATGTAGCCGCCGTGCACGGCGAACGCCTTGCCCAGCGTCCCCTCGATCACGTCGAGCCGGTGGGCGACGCCGTCCCGCTCCGAGATGCCGCCGCCGCGGGCGCCGTAGAGGCCGACCGCGTGGACCTCGTCCAGGTAGGTGAGTGCCCCGTGGGCCTCGGCCACGTCGCAGATCTCTCCAATGGGGGCGATGTCGCCGTCCATCGAGTACACGGATTCGAACGCCACGAGCTTCGGTCGGGCCGGATCGACCAGGGCGAGCTTGCGGTTCAGGTCCTCCGGGTCGTTATGACGAAAAATGTGTCGCTCGGCGCGGGAGAACCGGATGCCCTCGATCATCGAGGCGTGGTTCTCGGAATCGGAGAAGACCGCGCAGTTCGGCAGGCGTGAGGCCAGGGTCCCGAGCGCCGCCCAGTTCGACACGTAGCCGGAGGTGAACAGCAGGGCCGCCTCCTTGCCGTGGAGGTCGGCGAGCTCGCGCTCCAGGAGCACGTGGTAGTGGTTGGTGCCCGAGATGTTGCGGGTGCCGCCGGCGCCAGCGCCGCAGCGGTCGATCGCCTCATGCATCGCGCCGGTCACGGCCGGGTGCTGGCCCATGCCGAGATAGTCGTTGGAGCACCACACCGTCACGGGACGCGTGCCGCCGGCATGGTGGTGCGTGGCGTGCGGGAAGTTGCCCGCGTGGCGTTCGAGGTCGGTAAAGACCCGGTAGCGCCCCTCCCGGTGGAGCCCGGCGATCTCAGCCCCGAAGAAGGTCTCGTAGTCCATGTCGCCTCTCCCCGAACAAATCCTGCGGGTTGATCCCGCCTGTGACACCGGACTTCGCACAAGACCAGTTCCAGATTGGTGGACGTGCGTCGCCCGTTCGTGATCCCTCGGCCTACACGTGATCCGGCGGTCCGGCCGCTTCCCCGGGCGCCCGGGCCGGCAGGCTCCAGCGCCACAGCTCCGCCGAGGGCAGCGGCAGCATCAGGAACCAGTGCTCCAGGGTGGCGAGCGCCGTGAGCGTCGCCAGGACCGTGAGGCCGATCAGCTCGTGCTCCAGCAGGTCCGGCCCCAGGGCCGCGCGTCCGAGCAGCGCCGCCGCGATGGTCCCCAGGCTCACGGAGACCGGAAACAGCAGGTTCATCGGCTTCCGGGACAGGTAGCAGGCGAGGTAGCCGAGATGGTCCGGGAGGAACTCGGCGTGGAGGTTGCGCACCCCCAGGAACAGGTTGAGCCGCGCCGAGAGGTTCATCACCACCAGGGTGCCGTAGGTCCACAGGGCGAAGCGGTTGGGGCTGCCCCAGACCAGGGCCAGGACCGCCAGACCCCCGATCACGATGGCGAATTCGTGCCACAGGCTCGTGGCGAGCGCCGCGAGGAACCGGTCGAACCCCCGCACCCCCGGCGCGCAGGCGGCCGGCTTGGGGCCGGACAGGAAGCCCATGTAGTAGCTCATTTCCTGCCAGCCCCAGACGACGAGCGCCGCCGTGAAGGCCGTGTAGGCCCCCGTGGCACTCGTGTCCGCGGCGCTGGACCGGATCGCCAACAGGGCGCCCGCGAGCAGCAGCGTCGCCCCGGCCATGCTCCACGCATGCGTCCGCCGCGGGGCGTGGTCGAGCAGCAGGATCAGCCCGGTAGAGAACCACCAGAGCAGGACCGCGTAGACCACCGGGGCGGCGTAGGTCCCCATGCTACCAGACCGGCTGGAGGCGGATGTCGGCCGGCAGGGCGTTGGCCTTGACGGGGAGGAGATAGAGCCGGGCGAAGGTCGTGGCCGCCCGCAGCACCTGCACGCCGTGCTGCACCGTGCCGACGACGCCGCCCCGCGCCTTGGCGTCGGCGATCGCCCGCGAGCAGGCAAGCAGCCGGTCGAGCCCCGCCTTGAACTTCGGGTTGTCGAGATCGAGCTCCAGCGGGAAGGTCTGCCGGGAGATCTCCGAGGTGATCCGGAAGACCTTGAAGTCGTAGTCGGTGGGATCGACCCCGAGCGCCTTGTGGAAGGCTGGCCGGTGATGGTCGCGCACGTACATCGTGGCGAAGACCGCAAGCAGGAAGAATCGGATCCAGTAGCGGTTCACGCCGCTCGTCAGCTTCGGGTTCGCGCGCATCAGGAGCGCGAAGGCCTCCCCGTGGCGGAACTCGTCGTTGCACCAGAGTTCGAACCACTTGAAGATCGGATGGATGCGCCGCTCCGGGTGCCGCTCCAGCTCGCGGAAGATCGTGATGTAGCGGGCGTAGCCGATCTTCTCCGAGAGGTAGGTGGCGTAGAAGATGAATTTCGGTCGAAAGAACGTGTACTTCTTGGATTTTGTAAGAAACCCCAAATCCACGCCGATGCCGAAATCCTTGAGCGTATCGTTGATGAACCCGGCGTGACGCGCCTCATCCCGGCTCATGAAGCCGAACAATTCCTTGATATCTTTGTTCTTCGCCCGCTTCCTCATCTCGGCGTAGAGGACGCAGCCGGAAAACTCCGCCGTGATGGAGGAAACCAAAAAGTCCAAAAACTCCTTCCGCAATTCGGGCTCCATCTGCGACAGGTCGCAGTCGAACTCCTCGTTGCGGGTGAAGTGGCGCTTGTTCGGGTCGGCGCGCAGCTCGGCAATGAGCAGATCCCAGTCGCGGCGCACGGGCTCGACATCGGTGCGATCGAGCTCGTCGAAATCCGTCGTGTAGAAGCGCGGGCTGAGGAACGTCGTCTCCTGGGCGGCCCGCGTCGATTCGTTGACCGGGACCTTGGGGACAGGCTGGCCGGAGGGCGGCGGGACAGATGCGTTCACAGCTTCCTCCTCTCGGAAAAGCTGACCTCGTAGAGTTCGGTCAGCTCGAGATGGGCGATGAGTTTGGTCCAGGCCCGCTCCAGCGCCCCGGCCCGGGTGACCGTGGCGGTGCGGCGCACGGTCAGCCGCTCGCCGTAGGGCACCGAGGTCGGCGCGTCGTGGACCTGGACCTCGTCGCCGGGTTCGATCTCGAAGCCGGCATCGAGGGTCACGTGGGCGTGCAGGCTCTCGGGGGTCTGCTCGATCTCCACCGTGCAGGGTACGGTGACGGTGCGGCTGCCGAACAGGCCCATCACCGCGTCTCCGTGGCGGGTACGCCCGGGGCGGGCATCAGCCGGGCGAAGGCGCCGGCATTGGTCGGCCCGAAGGCCTCGAGCGGCACCCGGCGGCCGGTGGCCTCGTCGGCGAGCGCGAGCCGGCCGTCCTCGTAGCGGGTCAGGCTGAACGGTTGCTCGGGCCCCAGGCCTTCCCGTTGGCGGGCCTGGGCGAGGCCCCGCAGGGTCCCGCGCAGGAAGCCGTCCTCGCCGGGGCGGATCCAGGCGACGATGTGCCGGTCGGCGATGTCCCGCAGGGCGATCGAGCCGTCGATCTGATCCTCGGCGCGGAATTCGAGCCGCGCCACCGCTTTGGCGGGCGGCAGTGCGACGAGGCCGACCTGCTCGCTCCGGCCGATCAGGACCGCCAGCATGGTGAAGCCCATGAGTGCGCCCGCACCGACCATCAGCAGCGCCGGTGCCGGTCCCGCCGGCCCCATCGCCCGGCCGGCGCCCTCCGCCCGCTCGCCCATCGTGCCCCTCCCTATTCGGCCGCGACGAGGCGACCGGAATTTTCGTCCGCGCGCTCGAGCTGCGCTACCCGAACCGGCGGCGCGGTGCCGTCGGCATGGGCCGCGAGGGCCCGTGCCAGCAGCGCCGCCGCGGCGTCGGCCTCCGGTACGGACCGCATCATGGGCTCGGTCCGGGCGAGACGCCAGGGCCGGACATGCGGCCAGATGTGAAGGTAGGCGATGCGGATGCCCGGCCGCAACTGCAGAGGGAGATCGCCGCTGCCATCCGTGAAGGCGCGCAGGGCCGCAGTCTCGATCTGCGCGAAGGGCAGGTTGTGGGTCACCGGCAGGGCGATGCCGGCCTGCAGCACGACACGACGGTTGGTCACCGTGTAGAGCGTCGTCCGATGGGTGAGCCATGCGAGCAGCCAGAGCAGCGCGACGGCGCCCGCGCCGATCACCAGGGTCGGTCCCACCACCTTCAGGGCCGAGGCGGGCGAACCGGCCGCCAGGCCGAAGGCCAGGGCGCAGACCGCAAACCACGCAATCACCAGACGGGCGTGGAACACCCGGACCAACAGGCCCAAGGTGGTCGGCTTGCTCTGCCACAGGATGCGCTCGCCCGCCGGCAGAGGACCGGGCAGGCCCCGCGGGGTGCCCTCGGGGAGGAAGTCGCCGCTCATATCAGGGGCTCCGCCCGGGCCAGCGTCGCGTAGAGCGTGCCGGCGCCGAAATACGAGACGATCCGCTCCTCCTCCAGGAAGGTCACGCTGTCGGGATCGCGGGTGGTCGGGATGTCGGCGAACTGGCTGGCGAGCAGCGCCTCGGTCGTCACCGTCTTGGTGAAGCCGCCGGCCCGGCAGAAGGTGGTCGGCATCAGCCGGCGGCCGCCCGCCGGGAGTTCCACCTCATAGTAGCGGATCAGCGACTCGCCGCGGTCGACCCAGACGTCGCTGATCACGCCCGCCACGGCGTTGTCGGTGCCGAACACCGTCATGCCGATCGGGTTCGGGCCGCTTTCGTGGATGACGAAGTTCTTCGCCACCCGCAGGGGAACGATGCGGATCTCCTCGTCCCAGGTCCGGTCGTGGACGTCGTGTCGCAGCACCCAGGAGCCGGGGCCGACGCCGGCCTGGAGCGACGTGTCGGTGCGCTCGTAGGGAGCGCCGGGCCAGGGCTCGACCTTGCGGGCCGGGATGCCGGTCTCGATGTCGTCCCGGCCGTGCACCGCCTGCGGTGCGTAGGTGGTCTCGCCGCCGGGGAGATGGAAGGCCTTGGACCGGGGGATCAGGATCGGATCGTCCGCCTTGCGGCGGCCGACGGCCTCGTTCTCCAGCGGGTAGCCCTCCCGCCGGTCCTCGCGGCGCAGCCAGAAGACCAGCCCGGCGAAGAAGATGAAGAACGCGTAGAGCACGACCTGGGCGACGTCGACATAACCCGTAAGTGCGCCGGTTGGCATGGCTGTCCTCCCCGAATGTCAGGCCGTCCGGCCGGCAAGGCCGTTGGCGATGCGGTCTCGATCCTCTGTCCGTGCGTCCTCACGCACCAGCGGCCCCAGCGCGAGGAGCGCCGCGAACAGCAGGGCGATCTCGATGTGGTAGACGATGAGGTAGCCGATCGCGGGCTCGTTCATGCCCTCGCCGAGCACCCCCGACTGGGCGATGGCGCCGCCCACGTCGCGCACGAGGCCGCTCGCCGCGATCGACAGGCCCGCGGCGGTCGCCTGCACGGCGCCCCAGGCGCCGAGCGCCAGCCCCGTATCCTCGGGGCCGGCGCGATTCATCGAGGCGGTGAGCGTGCCGTGGGCGAAGAGGCCGCCGCCGAGCCCGATCAGGCTGACGCCGGCGGCGAACAGGTCGGCCGAGGCCAGCGGCGCGGCGAAGACCACCGCCGAGAAGGCGAGGATGCCGATGCCGACGCCGACCGCCGACACCCGGAACGGATCGCCCCCGCGGCCGAGCCAGCGCGCCGCAACCAGCAGGCCCAGCCCGCCGCCCGCGGCGAGCAGCGCCGTGAGGGCCGTGGTCGCGCCCACAGAAAGGTGCAGGATCTGGCCGCCATAGGGCTCCAGCAGGATGTCCTGCATGGAGAAGCCCGCCGTGCCGAGGCCGATCGCCACGAGGCGACGGCGGGCGGTGCCCTCGCCCGCATAGGCCCGCCAGGACGACCGGAAGTCGCGCTGCGGCGCCGTCTGCGTCCGGTTGGGATCGCGCGGCTCCTGCTTCCAGAGGGCGAACCCGTTGAGGATGATGGTGACCAGGGCGGCGCCCTGGATCACCTGGATCAGGCGCACCGGCGAGAAATGGGCGAGGAACAGGCCGAACAGCAGGGCGCTCGCCATCATGCCGAACAGCAGGGCCGCGCAGAGCAGCGCCACCACCTTCGGCCTTGCATGCGCGGGGGCGAGGTCGGTGGCGAGCGCCAGCCCGACGGTCTGGGTCGTGTGCAGACCGGCACCGACCAGCAGGAAGGCCAGAGCCGCCGCAAGGTTGCCGACCCAGAGCGGCCCGGTGGTGTCGCCCGACAGGATCAACAGGGCGAACGGCATGATCGCGAGGCCGCCGAACTGAAGCAGCGTGCCGAACCAGATGTAGGGCACCCGCCGCCAGCCCAGCAGCGAGCGATGCGTGTCCGAGCGGAAGCCGACCAGCGCCCGCAGGGGCGCAAAGATCAGCGGCAGCGCCAGCATCACCGCGACGATCCAGGCCGGCACCCCCAGTTCGACGATCATCACCCGGTTCAGGGTGCCGATCAGCAGCACCGCCGCCATGCCGACGGTGACCTGGAACAGGGCGAGCCGAAGCAGGCGCCCGAGGGGCAGCTCGACGGTTGCGGCATCCGCGAAGGGGAGGATCGCCGGGCCGAGGCGCATCAGCGCGCGGGTGAGTTTCTGGGATGCGGCGTTCATGTCCGCACCCCCGGCGACGCCGCCCCCGATCCCGCAGAGGCGGACGGGCGCGCGCGCGTCAGCGCCACCGCGTTCGACAGGTAGAATCCGCTGTTGATCCGGTGGCTCCGCGCCCAGGTGAAGGCGTCGAGCGCTGTTTCAGAGGTCATCCGACGGCGCAGGCCGCCCTCGGTCACCGGCACGATCGCGGGCGAACGGTCGCTGCGGGGAAAGAACTTGCCCGCCGCGTGCATCACAGTCAGCAGGGCCGTGCGCGGCGCCACGGTGAACAGCACCGAGCCGTCGGTGCGCGCACCCAGCGCCGCCAGCGCCCGGGCGATGTCGGCAGCCCGGTAGTGAATCAGCGAATCCATCGCCACCACGTGGTCGAAGCGGCCGAGACCCGGATCGAGCATGTCGCCGACCCGGAATTCGATGCGGCCCGCCCCGGCGATCGCCGGCAGCCGCTCCTGCGCCAGCCCGATCAGCGTCGGCGAGACGTCGATCGCCACCACCTCCGCCCCGCGGTGCGCCGCCTCGACGCTGAGCGCCCCGGTGCCGCAGCCGGCATCGAGCAGGCGCAGGCCGGTCATGTCGGCGGGCAGCCAGGAGAGGAGCGTCGCCCGCATGGCGTCGCGGCCTGCCCGCACCGTGGCGCGGATGCGGCTCACCGGCGCGTCCGAGGTCAGGCGCGACCACGCCTCGACCGCGGTGCGGTCGAAGTAGGTGGTCAACTCGCCCCGGCGGGCGTCGTAGCTGGCGCTGGCCATCGGTCGGACCCCAAACTCAATCGAAACCGAGGAACTCGAACAGGTCGCGATCCTTCATCGGGACCGCCTCGCAGGGCGGGGCGCCCGACCACAGCGTCTCGGCGAGCCGCATGTACTCCGCGGTCACGGCGTCGAGCTCCGGGGACGAGTCCATCTCGAACAGGGTCGACTTCTTGAGCCGCGAGCGGCGGACCACGTCGAGGTCGGGGAAATGAGCCAGGCGCTTCAGGCCGACCGCGTCGTTGAACCGGTCGATCTCGTCGGTCTTGGCCGAGCGGTTGGCGATGACGCCACCCAGGCGCACGGGGTAGTTCTTCGACTTGGCGTGGATCGCCGCCACGATCCGGTTCATGGCGAAGATCGAGTCGAAATCGTTGGCGGTGACGATCAGCGCCTGGTCGGCGTGTTGGAGCGGCGAGGCGAAGCCGCCGCAGACCACGTCGCCCAGCACGTCGAACACCACGACGTCGGTGTCTTCCAGGAGATGGTGCTCCTTGAGGAGCTTCACCGTTTGGCCGACCACGTAGCCGCCGCAGCCGGTGCCGGCGGGCGGGCCGCCGGCCTCGACGCACATGACGCCGTTATAGCCCTCGACCACGAAGTCCTCGACGCGCAGCTCCTCCGAATGGAAGTTCACTGCCTCCAGGGCGTCGATCACCGTGGGGGCGAGGCGCTTGGTCAGGGTGAAGGTCGAGTCGTGCTTCGGGTCGCAGCCGATCTGGAGCACGCGCTTGCCGAGCTTGGAGAAGGCCACCGACAGGTTCGACGAGGTGGTCGACTTGCCGATGCCGCCCTTGCCGTAGACCGCGAACACCTTGGCGGTCTCGATCTTCAGGTCCGGGTCCAGAGCGACCTGGACGCTGCCTTCTTCCTTCCGGGCGACGACCGGATTGCGGATGGCGATGTTCATGCGGCGACTCCTGTGGTGACGCCTTCGAGACGATCCTCCAGCTCCTCCTCGGCCCGGTCGAGGGCGTCGCGCATCTCTGCGTTGGGAGTCCAGAAACCGCGGCGGTGGGCCTCGATCAGTCGTTGGGCGACCTTGGCGGAGGCGGTGGGGTTGAGGGCCGCCATGCGCTCGCGCATGGCGGGGTCGAGGACGTAGGTCTCGGTGATCCGCTCGTAGATCCAGGGCTGGACCGCGTTGGCGGTGGCCGACCAGCCTACCGTGTTGGTCAGGTGGGTCTCGATCTGGCGGACGCCTTCGTAGCCGTGGCCGAGCAGGCCCTCGTACCATTTCGGGTTGAGCATGCGGGTGCGCGTCTCCAGCGCCACCTGCTCCTCGAGGGAGCGCACGCGCCCCTCCCCGCGGGTCTGGTCGCTGATGTAGATCGGCACCGCCTCACCCTTGGCGCGGGCCACCGCCCGGCCCATGCCGCCGAGGCCGTCGAAGTAGTGGTCGACGGAGGTGACGCCGACCTCGACTGAGTCGAGGTTCTGGTAGGCCATGTCGACGGAGGCCAGCACCGCCTGCATCAGGGCGCGTTGCGGCGCCGGGCGGCCGGTGCGGCCATAGGCGAAGCTCTTGCGGCGCGAGAAGGTCTCGCACAGCTCGGCGTCGTCGTCCCAGCTCCCCGAATCGACAAGGTGGTTGACGTTCGCGCCGTAGGCCCCCTCGGCGTTCGAGAAGACCCGCAGGGCCGCCGTCTCCAGGTCGCAGCCCTGCTCGGCCTGGATCGCCAGGGCGTGCTTGCGGACGAAGTTTTGCTCCAGCGGCTCGTCCGCGGTGGCGGCGAGGTACGAAGCCTCCGCCAGGAGCTTCGTCTGGAGCGGCAGGAGATCGCGGAAGATGCCCGAGAGGGTGACCACCGCGTCGATGCGCGGGCGGCCAAGGGTCTCCAGTGGGATCAGCTCGGCGCCGCTCAGGCGGCCGTAGCCGTCGAAGCGGGGCGCGGCGCCGATCAGCGCCAGCGCCTGGGCGATCGGGCCGCCCTCGCTCTTGAGGTTGTCGGTGCCCCACAGGACCAGGGCAACGCTCTCCGGGCAGGGCTTTCCGTCGGCCGCGAAGCGTTCGAGGATGCGGGCCACCTGCCGGGCACCGTCCGCGACCGCGAAGGCGGAAGGCAGGCGGTAGGGGTCGAAGCCGTGGAGGTTGCGGCCCGTTGGCAGGATCGCAGGGTTGCGCAGCAGGTCGCCGCCCGCCACCGGCGGAACGAAGCGGCCGTCGAGGGCCCGCAGCAGCGCCGGCACCTCGTGGTCCCGGGCGAGCAGCCGGTCGGTCTCGGCCAGACTCGCGAAGGCGGCGCGGCTGGTCTCGTCGGCGGACAGGCCGGAGGCCGTCAGCGCTGCCTCGACGCCGTGCCCGGCCACCAGGGCCTCGATCCCGGCCCGCTCCGGACTCACGCCGTGCGCCGACTCGGCGAGCGCCAGGAGCAGGTCGACCCGCTCGACCTCCGGCGTCCCCGCTCCGACCACGTGCAGCCCGTGCGGGATCAGGGTCTGCTCCAACTCCTGCACGGCGGACCAGAGGGCGCCGACCCGGGCGCCGAGATCGCCGGTCCAGGCCGGCTCGGCGGCCACGAGATCGAGGGCCGCGCCCTGGTCCTGGATCATCCGGGCGAGACTCTCCCGCTCCGTCCCGGCTTCGAGGTCGAGGCCGCGCCAGCGCTCCATCGAACTCTTCAGGTCGATCAGCCCGCGGTAGAGCCCGGCCGCCGCGAGGCTCGGGGTCAGGTAGCTCACCATCGTCGCGGCCGAGCGGCGCTTCGCGAGCGTCCCCTCCGACGGGTTGTTGGCGGCGTAGAGGTAGACGTTCGGCAGCGCCCCGATCAGCCGCTCCGGCCAGCAGGCCTCGGACAGGCCGGTCTGCTTGCCGGGCATGAATTCGAGCGCCCCGTGGGTGCCGAAATGCAGCACGGCGTCGGCGGAGAAATCCTCCCGCAGGTAGCGGTAGAAGGCCGAGAAGGCGTGGGTCGGCGCGAAGCCGCGCTCGAACAGCAGCCGCATCGGGTCGCCCTCGTAGCCGAAGGCAGGCTGGACTCCGACGAAGACGTTGCCGAACTGCGCTCCGAGCACGAAGATCTCGGCGCCGTTGGTCTGATGGCGGCCCGGCGCCGGGCCCCACTGGGTCTCGATCTCGGCGAGGTAAGTCTCGCGCCGCAGGTGATCCTCGGCCGGAATGCGGGCGTGGACATTGGCCTGGGTGCCGTAGCGCTTGGCGTTGCCCTCAAGGATCGCTGCGCGCAGGGCATCGACGCTTTCAGGGACGTCGACTTTGTAGCCGTCGGCCGCCAGGCCCTTCAGGGTGTTGAGGAGCGAGGCGTAGACCGACAGGAACGCCGCCGTGCCGGTGGCGCCGGCATTCGGCGGAAAATTGAACAGCACCACGGCGAGTCGGCGCTCGGCTTTCTCGGTCCGGCGCAGGGACACCAGCCGTTCGACCCGCTCGGCGAGACGCGCGGCCCGCTCGGGATGGACCCGCATGTCGCGGGAATTGTCGCTGCCCGACGCGGCGGAGCGGCCCCCGAAAACCATCGGGGCGGTGGCGCCGTCGAGTTCGGGGATCGCGACCATCATGGTCGCCTCGACCGGCGACAGGCCGCGCTCACCCGCCTCCCACTGCTCCAGCGTCTGGAACTCCAGCGCCTGGGCGGCGAGGTAGGGCACGTCGAGTCGGGCCAGCATTGCTTCGGCGGAAGCGGCATCGTTGTAAGCGGGGCCGCCGACCAGGGAGAAGCCGGTGAGGGACACGAGGGCGTCGATGCAGGCGCGCCCGTCCCGCATGAAGAACGAATCCACGGCCGGGCGGTTGTCGAGACCGCTGGCGAAGGCCGGCACCACGTCGAGGCCCTTGGCCTCCAGGGCCGCGATGACGCCGTCGTAGTGGGCGGTGTTGCCGGCGAGCACGTAGCTGCGCATCACCAGGAGGCCGACGCGGCCCGTCGCGTCCGCCCGGCGCGGCAGCCGAGACGGGTCCGCGCCGATTCGGCCGGGCAGGCGCGGGTGGTAGAGGCCGGTCTCGGGGTAGTCGAGGGGCGCGGGTGCCGCCGGCCCGTCGCGCCAGGCCGCCCGCTCGCCCGCCGCGTAGCGGTGCACGAGGAAACGCACCAGGGCTGCGACGTTCTCGTCGGAGCCCGCCAGCCAGTATTGCAGGGTGAGGAAGTAGGCGCGCACGTCCTGGGCCGAGCCCGGGATGAAGCGCAGGATCTTCGGCAGCTTGCGCACCAGGGCCATCTGCCGGCCGGCATTGCCCTGCTGGCCGGGCTTGCCGCGCAGCTTCTTCAGGAAGTCGAGGGCGCTGCGCTTGGTGCCGCTCATGTCGAAGCGGCCGAGCCGCGTCGTCTTCACCACGTCGCCCGCCGACATGCAGCCAATCATCGCGTCGCAGGCCTCGCGCCGGGCCGCGAGCGCCGGCAGGATCGCCCGGACATGCTCGTCCATGAACAGCATGGCCGAGAGCACGATGTCGGCCTGCGCGATGTCGGCCCGGCAGGCCTCCAGCGTCGCAGGATCGGTCTCCCACTCGGCTGCCGCGTGGAAGCCCAGCACCAGCCCCGGCATATCGGACCGGAGGCGCAGGCGCGCCCGTTCCACCGCGCTCGCCAAATGATTGTCGAGCGTGACGATGACGACGCGGATCGGCGGCCTAGCGGCCGTAATGCGCTTTGGCATCGTAGAGGGTCTCGATCGTGATGAGCGGCAGGTGCCGCTCCCGGGCGAAGGTCTCGGTGTTGCTGCGGGCCTTGCCGCGCACGAAGAACGGGATCTTTCTCAGTTCCTTCTCGGCTTCCGGCGACCACGCGGTCGCGACCGGCCTGTCCAGCAGGATCGGAACGGGCGCCGACGTCGGAGGGGTGTCGGCCGGCGCCCGTTCTCCGGCCTCGAGCGCCCCGTCCGCCGGAGTCCCGAAGGACTTGCCGCCGAGATGCGAGGGGCCGACGCCGTCGTGGAATTCGGGATCCTCCCGGAACATGCCGAGGAGGTGCTCTTCGAGGCCCATCATCAGCGGATGGACCAGGGTGTCGAACAGGACGTTGGCGCCCTCGAACCCCATCTGCGGCGCGTAACGGGCCGGGAAGTCCTGGACGTGGACCGGCGCCGAGATCACCGCGCAGGGGATGCCGAGCCGCTTGGCGACGTGGCGCTCCATCTGGGTGCCGAGCACCAGTTCCGGTGCCGCCGCGCGGATCGCCGCCTCGACGTCGAGGTAGTCGTCGGTGATCAGCGCCTCGATCCCGTGCTCGGCCGCTTCGGCGCGGACCTCGCGGGCGAATTCGCGGCTGTAGGTCCCGAGACCGACCACCGTGAAGCCGAGTTCGCGCGCCGCGACCCGGGCGATGCCAATGGCATGCGTCGCGTCCCCGAACACGAAGACGCGCTTGGCCGTCAGGTAGGTCGAATCGACCGACCGCGAGTACCAGGGCAGGCGCGAGCCCGGGCCGTCGAGCACGGGTGCCGGATCGATTCCCGCGATCTCCGCCACCTCGGCGACGAACCGGCGGGTGCCGCCGACGCCGATCGGCAGTGTCTGCGTGAATGGCTGCCCGAAGCTCTTCTTCAGGTACTCCGCGGCCGACCGAGCGGTTTCGGGGTAGAGCACGACGTTGAAATCGGCGTCCCCGAGGCGGCCGAGGTCGGCCGGAGAGGCTCCCAGCGGCGCGACAATGTTGACGGCGATCCCGAGGGAGTCGAGCAGACGTCGGATCTCGATCAGATCGTCCCGGTGGCGGAAGCCCAAAGCCGTCGGCCCGAGGATGTTGCAGAGCGGCCGCCGACCGGGCTCGCGCGCCGGACGCGGGGCCGGCGGACCGGCGAGCGCCCGGACGAGGCGATAGAAGGTCTCCGAGGCGCCCCAGTTCTCCTTCTTCTGGTACGCGGGCAGCTCCAGCGGGATCACCGGGATCGGCAGGTTGAGGGCCTTGGCGAGGCCACCCGGATCGTCCTGGATCAGCTCGGCGGTGCAGGAGGCGCCGACGATCATCGCCTGGGGTTGGAAGCGTGCGTGCGCGGCGGCGACCGCCTCCTTGAACAGCTCGGCGGTGTCGCGGCCGAGATCCTGCGCGCGGAAGGTGGTGTAGGTGACGGGCGGGCGGGCGTCCCGCCGCTCGATCATCGTGAACAGCAGGTCCGCGTAGGTGTCGCCCTGCGGCGCGTGAAGCACGTAGTGCAGGCCGGACATCGCCGTTGCGACGCGCATGGCGCCGATATGCGGGGGACCCTCGTAGGTCCAGAGGGTGAGCTGCATGGCGCTACACCTCCAGCAGGGCGCGGCGCCGGAGCGGGCGCACGAACAGCTCGGCGAGGTCGCCGGCCTGCTCGTAGCCCTGTACCGGCGTGAACAGCAGCTCGATCGACCACTTGGTCGACAGACCCTCCGCCTCCAGCGGGTTGGCCAGGCCGAGGCCGCAGACCGTGAGGTCCGGGCGCGCCGCCCGGCAGCGGTCCATCTGGTCGTCGAGGCTCTGGCCCTCGGTCACCCGCGTACCCTGGGGCAGCAGCTCGATCTCGGCGGCCAGATGCGCCCGGTGCAGGTAAGGCGTCCCGACCTCCACGAGATCCGCGCCGAGTTCCCGGGCGAGGAAGCGGGCGAGCGGCACTTCGAGCTGTGAATCAGGGAAGAAGAACACGCGCTTGCCCGCGAGCTTTTCGCGATGGGGCGCTAGGGCGGTCTCGGCTCGGGTGCGGCCCGGGGCCGTCGCCCGGTCGAAGACGGCCTCGGCGACGCCGAACGCCTCGGCCGCCGCCCGCAGCCATCCGGTCGTGCCCTCGGCACCGAGCGGGAACGGCGCCGGGAGCCGGCGGGCGCCGCGCTCTTCGAGGGCGCGGGCCGTGTCGGCCAGGAACGGTTGGGCCAGGAGGTAGCGCGTGTTGCGCCCGACCGCGGGCATCGTGTCGGCCCGGCGGGCAGGCAGGAATCGGACGTCGCCGATCCCCATCGCGGCGAAAATCCGAAGAAACTGGTCCTCCACCACGTCGGCCAGCGCCCCGACGACCAGGAGCGACGGCGCGGCCGTCTCGACCTCGCGGGGCAGGTCCGGCACCAGGGCGGCGAGGCAGGCATCCTCGCCCTGCGTGAACGTCGTCTCGATGCCGGAGCCGGAGTAGTTCAGGACCCGCACGGGGGCGAGGCGCCCCGACAGCCGTTGCGCCGCCCGGGACAGGTCGAGCTTGATCACCTCCGACGGGCAGGAGCCCACCAGGAACAGGAGCTTGATATCCGGCCGCCGCTCGATCAGCCGGGTCACGACCCGGTCGAGTTCCTCGTTCGCGTCGGCGATCCCGGCGAGGTCGCGCTCGTCGATGATCGCGGTCGCGAAGCGCGGCTCGGCGAAGATCATCACCCCTGCTGCGGACTGAATCAGATGCGCGCAGGTCCGTGAGCCGACCACGAGGAAGAAGGCGTCCTGGATCTTCCGGTGGAGCCAGACGATGCCGGTGAGGCCGCAGAACACCGCCCTCTGCCCCTGCTCTTGGTGCAGGTCGATGCCGCCGCAGGGAGGCTGGTGGATCAGGGGAGCGTTCATGACAGCGCCTCCGCGAGGCGCGGTGCGCGGCTGCCGGTGCCCTCGAGACGGGCGGCGCGGAGCTTCATGAGGAACTGGCCGGCATTGACCACGTAGGTCGCGTAGGCCGCCAGCGCGAGCAGCAGCAGCGCCTGCCCGCTGAGTGCGCCCGTGATGAGAGCCGCGAGATAGGCTGTGTGGAGGGCCAGCACGAGCATGCTGACCACGTCTTCCCAGAAGAACGCCGGTGCGAAGAGCCACCGCCCGAACACCGCCTTTTCCCAGATCGAGCCGGTGACCATGATCGCATAGAGCGCCAGGGTCTTCACGACGACCGAGATCTCAGCGGCGAACTGACCTGCACCGGTGGCGAGGGTGCGCAGCACCAGGACGAGACTGATCAGGAAGATCGCGAATTGCAGAGGCGCCAGCACGCCCTGAACCAGGGTCCAAGGCGAAGAGTCGCGCCGTCGCCGTTCGGCAGGCGTGTAGAGCGGTCGTGCCGGCCGGTCCTCGGGACCCATGCATCCGCTCCCTGGTGCTCGGCGGCGCCAAAGGCTCCGTCGTTGACAGAGGCTAGGGCGAGGGTCCCAGAAGTGTCAAGTGCGCTTGACGGTTTCGGAACATGACAGGTGAGAGATATTTTTTCTTCGAATAAGATCATTGCCAAGATCGCCAGGAAGCGTATCGTCGGGCTCGACGGCTGGAGACTGCCGCAGTTTCACTTGTCAGATCCGGGACTGACGAACGCAAAGAATAGACAGGCGAGCAACGCCGCACCCAGGACACGAGCGGTGCCGCTGGTCCTCCCGGGCCAGGGCCGACTCAGGGAGGGATGCCGATGGGAGACTGGAGGCATTTCGGCGATCGCCTGGATCACGGCCAGCCCGCGGCCGGCTGTAACCCTGTGAGCGATGGTCGTTCCGTGTTCCGCGATAGCCCCGTCGGTTGGTCCGATCTGCGCCGGCCCGTTCCGGACATGCTCGCCCGCGTGGTCGAGGCGGAGATCCTGCCCCGGCTGATGCTCGCGCACCGGCCCGCCGGCCGCGGCCGCCCGGCGAATCGCGCGCCGAGTCCCCGGGAGATCGCCGAGTTCAGCGCCCTGCTCCTGGAGGCCGGTCCGGTCGATCTCGACGCCCGGGTGGAGGTCCTGCGCGACGGCGGCCTGCCCCTGGCCCGCCTGCTCCTCGATCTGCTCGCCCCGGCGGCCCGCCACCTCGGCGCGCTGTGGGAGGAGGATGCCTGCGACTTCCTGGCGGTGACGGAGGCGCTCGGGCGGCTCCATGCGGTGAGCCGACGCCTCTGCGCCGAGCTGGAGGACGAATCGATCCCGGCCAACGGGCGCAGCGTGCTGCTGCTGCCCTGTCCCGGCGAGACGCATGTCTTCGGCCTGTCGATCGTCGCGAGCTTCTTCCGGGAGGCCGGCTGGGACGTGACCACGGCGGTGCCCGGTCCCGAGGTCGATCCCCTGACGCTGCTCCGCACCGACTGGTTCGACGTGGTCGGCCTGTCGCTCTCCTGCGACGTGCTGCTGCCGGCCCTGACGAGGGCCGTGGCGGAGGTGCGCCGCGACTCCCGCAACCGGGAGATCCGCGTTCTGGTCGGCGGCCCCTATTTCGCGCGCTACGGCGGCGAGGCGGGGATCGTCGGGGCAGATGCCTGCGTGTCGGACGCCTGCCTGGCGCCCGCCGCGGCGGAAGCTTTGCTGGACAGACAGGCATTGGCCTGCTGAAAGGGTTGGTATCCGAATATCACATTGCAATCACATTGCGGTGACCGTGACGCCCCAGCCTCGCCACACCTCGCAGTCGCCGCCCGCGGCCCTGCAGCAGGTGGCCGGCCTCCTCGAAGGCGAGGCGGTCGGCCGCATCGTCGCGGCATCGACGGACCTGTCGCTGGTGATCGATGCCGACGGGGTGATTCGGGACGCGACGGTCGGCGCCGATCTCAAGGCCGAGACGGTGGCGGGCTGGCTGGGCCGGCGCTGGATCGACACGGTCACGGTGGAGAGCCGCCCGAAGGTCAACGCGCTTCTGCGGGATGCCCGGGCCGAGGGCATCACCCGATGGCGCCAGGTGAACCATCCCTGCCCCGACGGGATCGACCTGCCGATCCGCTACGCCTCGATCCGGCCGGCGGGGGACGGTCCGATCCTCGTGCTCGGGCGCGACATGCGGGCGGTGGCGGCCCTTCAGCGCCGGCTGATGGAGACGCAGCAGGCCCTGGAGCGGGACTACGACCGCCTGCGCGCCGCCGAGACCCGCTACCGGCTGCTGTTTCAGATCTCCGGCGAGCCGGTGCTGGTGGTCGATGCCGGGACGCGCCGGGTGGCCGAGGTCAATCCCGCCGCGGCGCGCCTGCTCGGGCGGCCCGCAC
Source organism: Methylobacterium sp. UNCCL125 (assembly GCF_900116795.1). Lineage (NCBI taxonomy): Bacteria > Pseudomonadati > Pseudomonadota > Alphaproteobacteria > Hyphomicrobiales > Methylobacteriaceae > Methylobacterium > Methylobacterium sp. UNCCL125. The sequence goes on from NZ_FPBW01000002.1 coordinate 306,061, forward strand.
GGCGCATCACCGGCCAGGACGCCGTCGACCTGTTCGACGCCTCCAGCGCCCGGGCCCTGGAGGCGCAGTTCGCCGCCCTGCGGGCGACCGGGCAGGCCGGGGCGATCCGGGCGTCCCTGCCGCACGAGCGGGGCGAGGTCACGGTGTCGGCCTCGCTGTTCCGGGGCGAGGGCGGCGCCAGCGCCCTGCTGCAGCTGGCCGCCGACCCGGCGGCGACGGCGTCCGGGCCCGATCAGGAGGCGCCCACCGCCGCCGTTCTGGCGGCGATGCCGGAAGGATTCGTCGTCACCGACCCGTCGCGGCGCGTCCTCATGGCGAATGCCGCCTTCCTGGAGCTGGCCCAGCTCGCCACCGAGGGGCAGGCCCGCGGGCGGACCCTCGACCACTGGCTCGGCCGCGACGAGATGGAGGCGCAGGCCCTGTTCGCGACCCTGGTCGACCACGGCGCCGTGCGCCGCTTCGCCACCGTCATCCGGGGCGCCTATGGCGGCCTGGAGGATGTGGAGGTCGCCGCCGTGTCGGTGGCCGGCCCCCGCCCCTGCCTCGGCTTCGCCATCCGGTCCGGCCCGCGGCGGATCGCCGAGGGGCGCTCCGCCTCGGCGATCGGGCGGGGGCTGCCCCGCTCGGTGGAGCAGATGACCGAGCTGGTGGGCCGGGTCTCGATGAAGACCCTGGTGCGCGAGACCACGGACCTCATCGAGAAGCTCTGCATCGAGGCGGCGCTGCGGATCACCCGGGACAACCGGGCCTCGGCGGCCGAGATGCTGGGCCTCAGCCGGCAGGGCCTCTACGCCAAGATGCGTCGCTACGGCGTCGGCGATCTGGACGGCCCGGCCGACGACGCCTGAGGCGGGCGCCGGACTCCCTTTCGGCCCTCGGCGGACTGCCGCGCGCCTGACCGCGCCCGACGCGCGAGGATGGCCGCGTTCCGCGCGCACGACCGCCGGATCGCGCGCGCAGGACCGCCGCCGCACCGGTAAAACCGGCCGCCGCCGAGGCGTTGCGCCCCGCGACTTCCCGGTGTGCCGGATAATGTATTCCTGACGTGCGGGTTGTATTCGCTGGACAAACGCCGCGCACATTCCGCCGCGTGGTGTAAATCTGCCTTGACACTTCGGCGGGGCCCGGTAGCCTCCCGCCATGGCCGCTACGCCCGCCCCGAGCGCAGTCATCGAGCTGCTCAAGCCGCTGACGTGGTTCGCGCCGATGTGGGCGTTCGCCTGCGGGGTGATCTCCTCCGGGCAGCCGGCCAGCGGCCAATGGCCGGTGATCGCCGCCGGGGTGCTGCTCGCCGGGCCGCTGGTCTGCGCCACCAGCCAGGCCGCCAACGACTGGTTCGACCGCCACGTCGACGCGATCAACGAGCCGAACCGGCCGATTCCCTCCGGGCGGATCCCGGGCCGCTGGGGGCTCTACCTCGCTTTGGGCTGGACGCTGCTGTCGCTGGTGGTGGCCGCCGCCCTGGGGCCCTGGATCCTCGGAGCCGCCCTGTTCGGGCTGGTGCTGGCCTGGATCTACTCGGCGCCGCCGGTCCGGCTGAAGCGGAACGGCTGGTGGGGCAACGCCGCGGTGGCGCTCTGCTACGAGGGGCTGCCCTGGTTCACCGGCGCCGCCGTCATGGCCGCGGCCCTGCCGGACCGGCGGGTGCTCCTGGTGGCGCTGCTCTACGCAGCCGGCGCCCACGGCATCATGACGCTCAACGATTTCAAGTCGGTGGAGGGTGACCGGCGCATGGGTCTGCTGTCCCTGCCCGTGCAGATGGGCTCGCAGCGCGCCGCGCGCTTCGCCTGCCTCGTGATGGCCCTGCCGCAGGTGGCGGTGATCGCGCTCCTCGTCGGCTGGGAGCGGTACTGGCATGCCGGCCTCGTCGCGGCGCTGCTCGCCGGCCAGGCCGCCCTGATGGTCCGGTTCCTCGAGAACCCCCGGGAGCGGGCGATCTGGTACAACGGCACCGGCACCACCCTCTACGTCCTGGGCATGCTGGTCTCGGCCTTCGCGCTGCGCCCGCTGGTGGGAGGGGCGTGATGGCGGGCGGCTCGCGTACGGAACGGCCGGGCGCCCGCCCGTCCCCCGCGAAGGCGGGCGGGCGAGCGGTCGCGTCCGACGGGTATCTCGGCTGGCCCCAGATCGTCCGCCTCGGCCTCGTCCAGACGGCGCTGGGCAGCGTCGTCGTGCTGATGACCGCCACCCTCAACCGGGTGATGGTGGTGGAACTGGCGCTCCCCGCCATCGTGCCGGGCCTGCTGGTCGCCCTGCACTACGCCGTGCAGGTCCTGCGCCCGCGCTGGGGCTACGGGTCCGACCGCAGCGGCCGGCGCACCCCCTGGATCGTCGGCGGCATGGTGGCCCTCTGCCTCGGCGGGTTCGGCGCCGCCTGCGGCACCGCGCTCGCCGCCGAGAACCTCGCCCTGGGCCTCGCCCTCGCGGCCCTCTCCTTCCTGTGCGTCGGAATGGGCGTCGGCGCGGCCGGGACCTCGCTCCTCGTCCTGCTGTCGGGGGGCGTCGCCCCGGCCCGGCGGGGCGCGGCCGCCACCATCGTCTGGGTGATGATGATCGTCGGCTTCGCCGTCACGGCGCCGCTCGCCGGGCATTTCCTGGATCCGTTCTCCGGTCTGCGGCTCGTGGCGGTGTCGGGCACGGTCTCGCTCGTCGCCTTCTGCGTGGCGGCGCTGGCGGTCGCCGGCATCGAGCGCCGCCTGCCGGTCCGCGCCCCGGAGCCCGCGGAGGCGCGCCGGCCGTTCTTCACCGTGCTGGCCCAGGTGCTGGCCGATCCCGTGGCCCGGACCTTCACGATCTTCGTCTTCGTCTCGATGCTGGCCTACAGCGCCCAGGAACTGATCCTGGAGCCCTATGCCGGCCTCGTCTTCGCGATGAGCCCCGGCGCCACCACCAAGCTCGCCGGGTTGCAGCACGGCGGGGTGCTCGCCGGCATGCTGCTGGTGGCGGGGGTGACCCTCGCCGCCCGCGGCACCGCCCTCGCCTCCCTGCGGCTCTGGATCGGGATCGGCTGCGCCGGCTCGGCGGCCGCCCTCTTCGCCCTGGCGAGCGGCGTGGCGGCGGGCTCGGACTTCCCCCTGCGCGCGACGGTGTTCGCCCTGGGCGTCGCCAACGGTGCCTACGCGGTGGCCGCCATCGGCTCGATGATGGCGCTGGCCGGCCGCGGCGACGCACGGGAGCGCGGCACCCGCATGGGCGTCTGGGGCGCCGCGCAGGGCGTCGCCTTCGGGGCCGGCGGATTTCTGGGGGCGGCGGCGGTGGATGCCGTCCGGCTCGTCACCGCCGAACCGGTCCAGGCCTACGCGGCGGTCTTCGCCGCGGAAGGCGTGCTCTTCCTCGTCGCGGTCGTCCTGGCGGCCCGGCTCGAACCCGCTCCGGCACCCGATTCGGTGCCGCTCGATCCTGCCTTCAGCGCGAGGTGAGGCCATGGCTCGGTTGGACGAAGGCGGCTCCGGTCGCGAATCCTACGACGTCGTCGTGGTCGGCGGCGGGCCGGCCGGGGCCACGGCGGCCACCGACCTGGCCCGGGCCGGCCACGCGGTTCTGCTCCTCGACAAGCCCGGCCGGATCAAGCCCTGCGGCGGCGCGATCCCGCCGCGGCTGATCCGCGATTTCGCGATCCCCGATGCGCTCCTCGTCGCCAAGATCCGGTCCGCCCGGATGGTGGCGCCGAGCGGCAAGACCGTCGACATGCCGGTGGGCGAGGGCTTCGTCGGCATGGTCGACCGCGAGCATTTCGACCCGTGGCTGCGCGCCCGCGCGGAAGAGGCCGGCGCCGACCTGCGCGACGCCGCCTACGACCGGATCACCCGGCCCGACGACGGGGTGCCGCTCGTCCACTTCACCACCGGGACCGGCGCGGATCTCGCCCGCCACGCCGTCCGGGCCCGCCTCGTCATCGGCGCCGACGGCGCCTGCTCGCCGGTCGGCCGGGCGGAGGTGCCGGGCCACGCCAAGATGCGGCAGGTCTTCGCCTATCACGAGATCCTGCGGGTGCCGGAGGCCGGCACCCCCGGGGCCGAGGCCGTCGAGGCGACCCGCTGCGACGTCTACTACCAGGGCCGCCACTCGCCGGATTTCTACAGCTGGATCTTCCCCCACGGGGATACGCTCAGCATCGGCACCGGCAGCGCCAGGAAGGGCTTCTCGCTCCGCTCCTCGATCCGGGCCCTGCGCGCGGCGACCGGCCTCGACCACGCCGAGACCGTCCGCCGCGAGGGCGCGCCGCTGCCGCTGAAGCCCCTGAAGCGCTGGGACAACGGCCGGGACGTGCTGCTTGCGGGCGACGCCGCGGGCGTCGTGGCGCCGGCCTCCGGCGAGGGCATCTACTACGCGATGCTCGGTGGCCGGCTCTCGGCCGAGGCCGCCGCCGCCTTCCTGCGGACCGGGGACGCGCGCGCCCTGGCCGGGGCGCGCAAGGCCTTCATGAAGCTGCACGGGCGCGTGTTCTGGATCCTCGGGATGATGCAGTGGGTCTGGTACCGCAGCGACGGGCTGCGCGAGCGCTTCGTCTCGATCTGCCGGGACAAGGACGTCCAGCAGCTCACCTGGGACAGCTACATGAACAAGGAGCTGGTCCGGGCGAAGCCCGCCGCCCACGCGCGGATCTTCTTCAAGGATCTCGCCCACCTGTTCCGCTGGGTCTCCCCGTGAGCCTCGCCGTCGACCTGGGGCCGCCCGCGGTGGCCGCCGCCGCCGCCGTGCTGGTGGCCGTGGCCGGCGGCCTCGCGACCACCACGGACGGCTGGTACCGGCGCCTGCGGGTCCCGGCCTGGAAGCCGCCGGACTGGGCCTTCGGCCCGGTCTGGACGGTGATCTTCGCGCTCACCACCACGGCCGGTGTGCTCGCCTGGAACGGCGACGCCGATCCCGCCGCGCGGGGTGTCCTCCTGGCCGCCTACGCGGTGAACGGGGTTCTCAACATCGCCTGGAGCGTGCTGTTCTTCCGGTTCCGGCGGCCCGACTGGGCGCTGGCCGAGGTGGCGGCCCTGTGGCTGTCCATCGCCGTGCTGATGCTGGTCACCGGCCGGGTCAGCCTCGGCGCCGGGCTGATGAACCTGCCCTACCTCGCCTGGGTCAGCGTCGCCGCCTGCCTGAACCTGCGGATCGTGCGCCTCAACGCGCCCTTCGGGCAGCCGGCGTGATGGAGGGTCTGCTGGCCCCCCTGTTCGCCTCGGGCAGGATCGTCGACGGCATCCTCCTGCTGGTCGCCGGGGAGGCGCTCGTCCTCGCGTGGCTCGTTCGCCGCCGGGGCGGCCCGCCGCTGCCGTCCCTTCTGGCGAACCTCGCCTCCGGGGCCGCCCTGATGCTGGCCCTGCGGGCGGCGCTGGTGGGCGACGGCTGGATCGCGGTCGCCGCCTGGATGCTCGCCGGGCTCGTCGCCCATCTCGCCGATCTCGGCCTGCGGTTCCGGACGGCCACGGCACAACGCCGCAGCCCGGCGCCGGCCGGAACAACGCCGCGAACGGCCGCGTTCACGCGCGGCACACGAATCTGAATTACTCTAAGTTCGGGATGGGAGACGCGGCATGCAGCGCACGAGAGCCCTCTCCTCCGGCCGCGTGTCGGCCCCGATCCTGGCGAGCCTGTTCCTGGCCGCGCCGGCGCTGGCGCAGGACGGGTCGGCCGACCAGATCGAGCGGGGCAAGTACCTCGTGACCATGGGCGATTGCGCGGCCTGCCACACGGCGCCGGGCGGCAAGTACCTCGCCGGCAACTATGCCCTGAACATGCCCTTCGGCGTGATCATGACCCCCAACCTCACCCCCGACAAGGAGACCGGGCTCGGCGACTATACCTATGCCGACTTCGAGAAATCGTTCCGGCAGGGCTACAGCAAGCATGTCGGCTACCTGTACCCGGCCTTCCCCTTCGCTTGGTACACCAAGGTCACCGACGAGGACACGAAGGCGATCTGGGCCTACCTGCAATCGCTCCCGCCGGTGAGCGAGAAGCGGCAGGAGAGCCAGATCCCGTTCCCGTTCAGCGTCCGCACGGCGCTGGTGACGTGGCGAACCGCCTTCTTCACCGAGGAGCGCTTCAAGCCCGACCCGAACGCCAGCGCCGAGGTGAATCGCGGCGGCTATCTCGTGGAGGGGCTCGGCCACTGCGCCATGTGCCACAACGAGAACAAGCTCGTCGGCAATTCGAGCTTCGCCGGGCGCTTCGGCGGCGGCGTGATCGACGGCTGGTACGCCCCCAACATCACGCCCGACGGGCATCAGGGCATCGGCGCCTGGACCGACGAGCAGGTGGTGACCTATCTCAAGACCGGCACCGCCCCGGGCAACCGGCCGGGCGTCGCCGCCGGGCCGATGCGCCAGACCATCATGGAATCCCTCTCCAAGGTGAAGGAGGAGGATCTGAAGGCGATGGTCGCCTACCTGCGCACGGTCCCGGCCAAGCAGACCTACAAGCCGAAGGATCTCGCCGCCTTCGACACCGCCGACGCGCCGGGCGCCTCGACCTACCTGACCTACTGCTCCTCCTGCCACCAGCCCGACGGCAAGGGCATCGAGGGCGCGGTGCCGGCGCTCGCCGGCAACACCTCGGTCCAGTCCGAAGGGCCCGAGACGGTGCTGCGGGTGATCTATGGTGGGCTCGCGGCCCAGAGCGGCCTCGCCCCGATGGTGGCGATCGGCCAGCAGATGACCGACGTCGAGGTGAGGAACGTCACCGACTACATCCGCAACTCCTGGGGCAACAAGGCGCCGGTGGTGACCGGCGACAAGGCCTCCGAGGCGCGCGCCGCCACCAAGACCATGCTGGCCGGCACCGCCCCCTGCGCGGAGATCGAGCAGGACAAGCTCAAGGCCGCCTTCGACAAGATCGGCATCCAGGAGAGCCTGAAGGGGTTGAAGCAGCAGGACTTCGTCCCGACGCTCGTCCGGCTGGTGCAGCAGGTGAAGGCGGAGCCCACGGGGGTCACGGACGACGACATCGTCAACGGCCTGACCACGGCGTTCTGCAAGGTCGGCCGCGACGACCCGCAATACGGCAACCCGAGCTGGCCCGCGGTGATCGGCACCTTCGCCAACGTCGCCTACAGCCAGGTGAAGCATCCGGAGAAGCAGGCGGCCAACGTGCCGTCCGCGACCACGCCGCCGCCGGCGAAGAACTGAGGCGCCACGCCTCAGGCCGCCGCTCCGGGCTCCGATACGGGGCACCGGAGCGGCGCGAACAGTCCCGGGAACGGAGAGGCGCGCCCGTCGTTTGAGCGAGGATCCCTCAGGAACCTCGTCCCGGAGTGTCCGTGTCCAGCCTCGTCCGCATCCTGCTCGCGATCTTCTTTCCGCCGATCGCAGTTCTCGTCACCACGGGCTTCGGCCTGCAGTTCCTGCTGAACATCCTGCTGTGGATCCTCGGCTGGCTGCCCGGCACGGTCCACGCCCTGTGGCTGATGAACCGCGACCGGCCGCTGGTCTGAGCCGTCAGGGCTTCCGGCCCTCGGGCTCGCCCTTCCGGAGGGCGGGCTTCGCCTCGACCTTGCCCTCCGCCTTCGCCTCGGCCTTGCCGTCGATCTTGCCCTCGACCTTGGCGGTCTTCACCGCATGGGCCTTGGCGGCCTTCGGCGCGACCTTCTCGGCGGCGTGGGCGAGCTTCACCGGCTCCGGCACCACCGCGGCGTCGACCGCCGGGGTCGGGGGTGCCGCCGGGGCCGGCTTGTCCTTGGCGAAGAGCTGGCCGAACAGCTTCTGGTAGCTGCTCGGGTCGCCGTCCGCGTCGGCGACCGCGATCCGCGCGGGCTTCTCGGGCAGGGCCGCCGTGGTCTCGACCTGCGCGTTGGGATCGGCGCGGTTCGCCATGAGCGTCGTGACCGCCGGCTTCGCGGGCTCCCGCCCGCGCCCCTTGCCGTCGGCCTTCGCGGCCCGGGCGGGGGCCGCCGGCTCGGCGCCGGCCAGCATCACCGGCTGGCCCTTCGGCGTGACCTCGATCTCCTGCGGGCCCGCCGCCAGGGTCTCGGGCCGGCTCACGTCGCCGAGATTGTGCCGTCCGTATTCCTTGGCGTCGTAGGGCAGGACCGTCTCGGTCCCGCCGAGGCTCGCGAAGGCGCTCGTGTTCTGCGGGCGGAAGACCGGGTTCTGGCCGCCGTCCTGGTAGACGACCCGCACCGCCGGCGTGCCCTTGGCGACGAGGTCGGCGACCGCGCGGGCGTCGTGCGCGCTCTTCTCCGCCACCAGCGGGTCGACATGGGGCTTGCACGAGCCGGCCGCCGCGTCGGCCCCGCCGAACACGTATTTGGTCCCGCACTGGCCGACCTTCGGCTCCTCGTGCAGGGCCTCGAAATAGTCGGACCCTTCCTTGAGGTTCTGCCAGAAGGCGATGTTCGGGTCGTTGCGGAACTTGGCCATGTTCTCGGCCGTCATCCGGAACGGATAGGACTGGAACTGGAAGCTGCGCTGGCCGCCGATGAACGCCTCGCGGGCGACGGCGTAGATCTCCGCGATGGTGGCGTCGGTCATGGCGAAGCAGCCCGCCGACGAGCAGGTGCCGTGCACCATCAGGTACTTGCCGGTGCGCCCGTTGGCCCGGTCGACGGCATTGGGGAAGCCGGTATCGAACGAGAGATAGTACGAGGAATTCGGGTTCATCAGGCCCGGGGTGATCGTATAGAAGCCCTCCGGCGCCTGCCGGTCGCCCTCGCGGGTCTTGGGGCCGAGCTGGCCGGACCAGCGGCAGATCGGGTAGGTCTTCAGCAGGGCGTAACGGCCGTCGCCGCCCCGCTTCCAGATCTCCATCTCCGCTTCCTTCTTGAAGGTGCGGATCAGGATCGGGTCGGATTGCTGCATCCCCTTGGATTGCATCAGGGCGACCGTCTGGGGGGCGACCGGCGCGAGGCTGCGCGCGCTCGGGCCGTTGATCCCGGAGCCGTCCTGGCAGGCGGCGAGCGACAGGGCCAGCAGGGACGCTGCCGCCAGCAGTCGCGCGGTCGCGAGACGCGCCGTCATGGGGAACCTCGATCGTCTTACGCGCGCCCGCGGGCCTTGCTGGCCGCGTCGGGTGCCACTCCCCAACCCAATAGGCTCGTTAAGCTTGCGCCTTCCTTACCGCAAGGACGCGGGTGCAACACTGGATTGTTATCCGGTGTGGAGAGCCTGCGGCGCAGGCCCTATCCACAGGCGGCCGGGACCGCGGCGGGGCGACCCAGCCAGAGCACGAGGACGAGGCCGGCCAGCGCCAGGGCGGCGCCGGCCAGAGACACCGCCGGGTAGCCGAGCCCGGCATCGATCGTGGCGCCGCCGACGGCCGCCCCGACCGCGTTGCCGAGGTTGAAGGCGCCGATATTCATCGCCGAGGCGAGGCTGGGCGCGTCCGCCGCCTGCGCCATCACCCGCATCTGGAGCGGAGCCACGCTGGCGAAGCTCGCGACACCCCAGAGGACGATCAGCAACGCCGCAGCGGCCGCCCCGTGCATGCCCCAGGCGAACAGCACGAGGACGACGAGCTGCGCCGCCAGCGCGCCGATGATCGTGCCGTCCACCGAGCGGTCCGCGAGCCGGCCGCCGAGCCAGTTGCCCACGGTCAGGCCGAGCCCGAACAGGACCAGCATCGCGGTGACGAACGGCGCCGTCGCGCCGGTCTCGGTCCGCAGGATCGGCGCGATGTAGGTGAACACCGTGAACATCGCGCTGAACCCCACCATGGTCAGCGCCAGGGCCGCCAGGACGGGGCCGCGGCCGAGGACGCGCAGCTCGGACCACAGGTCGGCGCCCGCTTCGGCCTTGAGTTCCGGCAGGGCGAGCCGCAGCGCCAGCATGGCGACGGCGCCGATCGCGGCGATCCCCCAGAAGGCCGCGCGCCAGCCGAGCATCGCCCCGGTCCAGGCGGCGAGCGGCACGCCGCCGATCGTCGCGATGGCGAGGCCCGAGAACATGGCCGCCACCGCGGCGGCGCGGCGCTCCGGCGGCACGAGGCCGGCGGCCACCACCGCGCCGACGCCGAAGAAGGCCCCGTGGTTCAGCGCGGTGACGAGCCGGCCGGCGACCAGCATGGCGTAGCTGTCGGCGAGGGCCGCCATCAGGTTGCCGAGGGTGAAGATCGCCATCAGCCCGACCAGCAGGCGCCGCCGGGGCAGGCGCGCGGTGGCGAGGGTCACGAGCGGCGCGCCGATCACTACGCCCAGCGCGTAGGCGCTGACGACGAGGCCCGCCGCCGGGATCGATACGTTCAGGTCGGCGGCGATCAGGGGCAGCATGCCCATGGGGGTGAACTCGGTCACGCCGATGCCGAAGGCCCCGACCGCGAGGGCCAGCAGGGGTGGGTTGAGCGCCATGGGGTCCGCATCTCCGTTCGTTCCGGTGAGGCAGGTGGCGGATTCGTCTCCAGGGCAGTAGTCCCCGCTCGGGACCAGGATCTGTGCGCCGACGGCACGAATGCGGGCTTGCCGACGGATCGGCGACGGGGGCATCCTGCGCGGCTCTCCCGATCACGCCCTCATCGTGAGGTGCCCGCGCCGGCGGGCGTCGGAGGGGCGCTCCGGCACCCCAGGATGAGGGCCTCGGGTCGGAGCGCCCGGGATCGGCTTCGGGCATCGCGGGACGGGCATGATGCTGCGCGACAAGGTCGACCGGGCGGGCGAGATGGCGGTGTTCGTGGCGGTGGCGGAGGCCGGCAGCCTGTCGGGGGCGGCGCGCCGGCTCGGGCTGACGCCCTCCGCGGTCAGCCGGATCGTCGCCCGGACCGAGGCGCGGCTCGGCGCGCGGCTCCTCGTGCGGACGACCCGGACCCTCCGGCTCACCGCCGAGGGGGAGACCTACGGGCGCGCCGCGCGCCGCATCCTGGCGGATCTCGACGAGACCGAAGCCGCGCTCGCCGACCGGGGCTGCCCGCGCGGGCGGGTCCGGGTCAGCGCCGCCACCGCCCATGGCCGGCTCGTGATCGTGCCGCTGCTCGCCGCCTTCGTCGAGCGCCATCCCGGCATCACGGTGGAGATCGACCTCAGCGACGAACTCGCCGACGTGCTCGGCGGCCGGGCCGACGTGGCGATCCGGTTCGGCCCGCTCGCCGACAGCCCGCTCACCGCCCGGCGGCTCGGGGAGACCGGCCGGACGGTGGTGGCCTCGCCGGCCTACCTCGCCCGGGCCGGCACGCCGCGGCGGCCCGCCGACCTCGCCGGCCACAACTGCCTGGATTTCAGCTTCCGCCGCTCCGAGCCCGGATGGCCGTTCCGCGTCGACGGGCACGACAGCGTCCTGCCGGTGGGCGGCAACGTCGCCGCCAACAACGGCGAGACCCTGGTCCAGCTCGCCCTGCAGGGCACCGGCATCACCCGGGTGGGCAACTTCCACATCGCCGAGGATCTCGCCGCCGGCCGGCTGGTGCCGCTGCTGGAGCCGTTCAACCCGCAGGACCGCGAGGCGATCCACGCGGTGTTCGTGGGCGGCCCCGCCATGCCGGCCCGGGTGCGCGTGCTGGTGGATTTCCTGGCGGAGCGGATGCGCGGAGCCGCCTTCGGCGCTCACCCGTGAGGGAATTGCCTCGCGCCCGTCCGCGTCGGCGCGATCGTCGCCCTGTCGCGCGCCACGCAGTTCGGGCTTGGCGCCCGCTCAGCCGAACAGCGCCGGCCGCCGCGCCGCCTCGGCCCGGATGATCTCCACCAAGGCCGCGTCGTCGGCCGGGTCGGCCAGCCGCAGGCCGACGGGCTCCGAGGGCGTGTGCACGGTGAGCCAGCGCAGGGATGTCCGCAGGTCGACCGCCTCGGCGACCGCCATGCGCGGATGCCCGGTCTCCAGCTGCAGGAAGGTCAGGTGGTTGCGGCTGGCGCGCTGCCCGAGCAGGTCGTCGATCGCCTCGACCACGTCCCGGGGCGTGTGGAGATGGGTCATCATCCAGAGGCGGTTGTCGGTGCCCGGCGTGTCGAGGGCCCGGCGCAGCCGCCGCACGCCCTCGGCGAGGAAGGCGTAATCCGCCTCGCTCGTCGCCGGGTCGTGGTGGTTGAACACGCATTCGAGGCCATGCCGCTCCCGGTAGAGGCGGTGGCGCCCCCGCCAGATGCCGGGGCCGCGCCGCTCGGATTCCGGGATGCTCTCCAGCTGGCTCCGGTCGACGAGCGCGGAGAAATCGTCGGCGAGGCAGTCCCGGGCCATGCCGGGCATGGAGAAGATCCAGTCGAGGGGCCCCGACCACTGGCGCAGGTCGAGCGTCTTGAGGACGTGCGCCATCTGGCAGTTGCAGCCGAGGGAGATATGGTTGTGCCGGTCCGGCTCCCGCGCGTCGCGCCGGCCCAGCAGCCGGCCGAGCGCGCCGAACAGCCCCCCCGACGCCCCGGGCTCGCTCACAGGGTCCGGCCGATCGCCAGGAACTTCTCCGCGCGCCGGTCGCGGATCTCGACGGCCGTCAGCCCGTCGAACTGGGCGAGGGCGTCGGCGACGGCGTCGCCCGCGGCCCGAATCGCCGCTTCGCGGTCGCGATGCGCCCCGCCGGTGGCCTCCGGGATGATCCCGTCGATGACGCCGAGGCGCAGCAGGTCCTGGGCGGTGATCTTCATGGCGGTGGCGGCGTCGGCGGCGCGGCCCTGGTCGCGCCACAGGATCGAGGCGGCGCCCTCCGGCGAGATCACCCCGTAGATCGCGTGCTCCAGCATCAGGACCCGGTTGGCGGTGGCGAGCGCGATGGCGCCGCCCGAGCCGCCCTCCCCGATCACCACGGCGACGTTGGGCACGCCCAGCGCGAGGCAGGCCTCGGTGGAGCGGGCGATGGCCTCGGCCTGGCCGCGCTCCTCCGCCTCGATGCCCGGATAGGCGCCGGCGGTGTCGACGAAGGCGAGGACCGGCAGGCCGAACCGGTCGGCGGTCTCCATGAGCCGGACCGCCTTGCGGTAGCCCTCGGGGCGGGCCATCCCGAAATTGTGGCGCAGCCGCGCCTCGGTGGTGGCGCCCTTCTCCTGGCCGAGCACCAGGACCGGCCGTCCGCGGAACCGCCCGAACCCGCCGAGGATCGCCTCGTCCTCGCCGAAGTTCCGGTCGCCGGCCAGCGGGGTGAACTCGCTGATCAGCCCGTCGCAATAGTCCACGAAGTGCGGCCGCTGCGGGTGGCGCGCCACCTGGGTCTTCTGCCAGGGGGTGAGGTTCGCGTAGATCTCCGCCAGCGCCTGGCCGGCCTTGGCCTCGAGCCGGCCGACCTCCTCGGCGATGGAGACCGCGCCGTCGCGCGCGCTCACGGCGCGCAGTTCCTCGAGCTTGGCCTCCAGCTCGGCCACCGGCTTCTCGAAGTCGAGGTAGGTGCGCGTCACCGCCATCGTATCACAGATCTTCCCGGGGTCCGCCGCGCGGGGGCGGCGGGCGCGAGGTGTTGGCGATGGCGGGAGTGGTGTCAACCGGCCTGTTGCCGGACCGGGCCGCCGGCCGGCGGTCCGGGCCCTCGGCCGGCGGCCCGGACAGGCCGCGGCCGGAGGGTCAGGCTGCCTGCGACTCGACCCGGTTCCGCCCGGCCGCCTTGGCCCGGTAGAGGGCGAGGTCGGCGCGCCGGAGCATGTCGGCGGCGCAGAGATCCTCGCCGCGGCGCACGGCGACCCCGATCGAGACGGTCACGGGCACCGTCCGGGTGGCCCCCAGCACCGAGAACGGCACCGCCTCGACCCGCTCGCGGATGCGCTCGGCGATGCCCTGGGCCTCGCCGAGCCCCGCCTCCGGCAGGATCACCACCACCTCCTCGCCGCCGTAGCGCGCCACGATGTCGATGGGCCGGGTGTGCTGGCGGACCCGCTCGGCGAAGCCGCGCAGCACCTCGTCGCCGGCCTCGTGGCCGAAGCTGTCGTTGATGCCCTTGAAGTGGTCGATGTCGAGGATGAGCACGGAGAGCTGGGCCCGGCGGGCGGCCTCGTCGCCGAACAGCGTGCCGAGATGGTTGTCGAGGTAGCGCCGGTTGTGCAAGCCGGTGAGCGCGTCGATCACGGCCATCTGGAGCGAGGCCTGCATCGCCCCCCGGAGCGCCTCGGTGAAGCGCTTGCGCTTCACCTGGGTGCGGACCCGGGCCATCAGCTCGTTGCGGTCGACCGGGCGCATCAGGAAGTCGTGCACGCCGAAATCGAGGCCGCGGACGACCCGGGCGCGGTCGTGCTCCTCCGCCAGCATGATCAGCGGCATCGTCCGGGTCCGATCCAGCGACCGGAGCTGGCTGCACAGGCGCAGGCCGTCGAAGCCCGCCAGATCGAGGCTGACCAGGGCGAGATCGAAGGGCGCCTCGGCGGCGAGGTGCAGGGCCGCCTGCGGATCGGGCTCGACCGTGACGACGTGGTGCTGGCGCAGGGCCCCGGCGAGGCGCTCGGCCGATCCGGGGCGGTCCTCGATGAGCAGGATCCGGGCATCGAGGCCGGTCTCGGCGGTGGCCAGCGCCAGGGGATCGCCGATCCCGAATTCGCGCGAGGCGAGCGCGCGCTGGCGCAGCTCGTCGGTCACCGCCTTGAGGCGCACGAGGCTGCGCACCCGGCTGAACAGGGCGGTGTCGTCCACGGGCTTGGTCAGGAAGTCGTCGGCCCCGGCGTCGAGGCCGCGCAGGCGGTCCGCCGGCTGGTCGAGGGCCGTGACCATCACCACCGGGATATGGGCCGTGAGCGGGTTGTTCTTGAGGTGCCGGCAGACCTCGAACCCGTCCATGCCGGGCATCATCACGTCGAGCAGGACGAGGTCGCAGAGGCCCTTCTCGCAGATCGCGATCGCGTCCCGGCCATTCATGGCCGCGAGCGTGTCGAAATATTCCAGGCCGAGCTTCGTCTCCAGAAGCCTGACGTTCGGGAACAGATCATCGACGATCAGGACACGGGCCGACATGCTTCCTCGTAGGGGCGCGGTGGAGCGGCCCGGACCGGGCACCGTGTGCCGTGGCGCGCGCCGCCGGTCAGCCGCAGGGGCCTGGGCGGATACGACAGGACGGACGGTTGAACCGGTCACCCGACCCGGACGGATCGGGTGACCGGTTCAACGGCGCGCCTCGCCGGCGTGGTCACGGCTCAAGATAGGCCCGAACCGTTGCCAAAAACTTCGCAACCGAGATCGGCTTCGACAGGTAGGCCTCGCAGCCGCCCTCGCGGATCCGCTCCTCGTCGCCCTTCATGGCGAAGGCCGTGATGGCGATGACCGGAATGCCCTTGAGGTCGTCATCCTCCTTGAGCCATTTCGTCACCTCGAGCCCGGAGACCTCGGGGAGCTGGATGTCCATGAGGATCAGGTCGGGATGATGGGCGCGGGCCAGTTCGATCGCCTCGATGCCGTGGGCGGTCTTCAGGGTCGCGTAGCCGTTCGCCTCCAGCAGGTCGTTGAACAGCTTCATGTTCAACTCGTTGTCCTCGACGATCAGCACCGTCTTCTTCATGATCCGATGTCCCGGTGCGCGCCGATCATGATTAGTGGGCGGTGAAGCCCCTCCGTCACCTTTGTAGCGTTCACATGTTGATGAATGGCAAACCTCTTCAAGGGGATGAGTCCGCCGAACGGCTCGCCCTGGACGTTCTGTTGTGGATCGCGGGGGACGAGGACCGGCTCCTGCCCTTCCTGGCGGCGAGCGGATTGAGCCCCGACACGCTGCGCGAAAGCGCCCGGGAGCCGGCTTTCCTGGTGGGCGTCCTCGACCACGTGATGGGCGACGAGAACGTCCTCGTCGCCTGCGCGAACGGTCTCGGCGTCAAGCCGGAGCGGATCGCCGCGGCGTGGCAGCGGCTGTCGCCGCGGCCGGATGACGAATGGGCGTAAGACCTCGGGCGCGACGCGGACCGCTGCGCGCGTCCCGCCCGCGGATCCCGGGCCTGCCCGCGATCCGCGCCCGGCCTGCCCCTGGCCCAGCACCATGAGGCATGGGTCCCGGGCGCTGGTCTCTCACGCGGTGGATGGCTGGCACACGACGTGGGGATCGGCGAGCCCGCGCACAGGGGGGCCGCGACCCAACGCGCGACCCGCCCCCCGATCGGATCGGCGGGCCCGGGAGCCCGGGAGCATGGTCGGAACGGTGCGCGCCCTCTGCCCACCGGCGCTCAGGGCGTGCAGCCCTTCCCCGCGTCCTTGTCGCTCCGCCCCGCCTTGGCGTCGATGTCGAGGGCGGTCATGTCGCCCAGGATGGCGAAATCGCCGTAATCGAGCTTGAGCGCGCCGCTGACGCCGTTCTCGTACAGGTCGAAGCCGAGGGTGTAGATCGGCGTGCGCTCCCCGGCGCCCTCGGTGTAGTAGCTCAGGCGGACCGGCCAGTGCGGCATGCCGGCGAGCGAACCGTCGCGCAGCGGCTTGTCCCGGTCGGAGCCCGCGGCCGAAGCCGGGCCGGTCTCCGTGTGGCCGATCACCGCGAAGGTGTCGTAGATCTTCTTGCCGTCGTCCGAGCCGTCGTAGACCTTGACCGAGAGGGTCGACTGGCCGGCCCGCGCCGCCGCGATCAGGCGGCGCATGTGCTCGCTCGGGAACAGGACCGGCCCCTCCACGGTGAACGGCTTCGGGCCGCCCTTCAGCTTAACCGTGAGGGCGTCGCCCTGCTCGGAGGCGGTCCCGTCCACCGGGGCGGCGGCCTTGTTGTTGGTCAGCGTCGTCGTCTTGAACCGGAACTCGCGCCCCTGCCCGCCCTCGAAGGTGGTGCTGCGCATGTCCGACAGGCGCGTGCCGGTCTCGCCGGAGGACAGCTCCGTCACCTGGCGGGTCAGCATCGTGTAGCCCCGGCAGGCATCCCCCCGGAAGTCGATGACGATGCGCCCGCGGGCGCTCTCCACCGAGCGGGTGCCTCCGCCCTCGGCCAGCGACAGGTCGTAGACCGCCCGATGGTTGGCCAGGACGATCTCGGGCGACGGGGTCGCCGCCTCGGGCTTGGCCGCCGGTTCGGGCCCGGCGGGCGGGGCCGCCTGGGCGTTCCCGGCGCAGACGAGAAGGCCGGCCGTCAGCAGTCGGAAGAGGCGCAGGCGCATGGACAACCTCGATTCGGTCCGCCGCAGATAGCAGGCTCAGGGAATCGGGCAATGCTTGGGCCGGGCCGCGGGGGCGTCCCGAGGGCCCCGCCCCCGCTTTCCGGCTCCCCTACCGGTAGCCCTCAGCCTGCAGGGTGAACAGCTCGGCGTAGCGGCCGCGCCGTTCCATCAGGGCGGCGTGGCCGCCCTCCTCCAGGACCCGGCCGCCCTCCAGGACGAGGATGCGGTCGGCCATGCGCACGGTGGAGAAGCGGTGCGAGATCAGCACCGCCGTCCGCCCGGCCGACAATTCCCGGAACCGCGCGAAGACGTCGTGCTCGGCCCTCGCGTCGAGGGCCGCGGTCGGCTCGTCCAGGATCAGGATCTCGGCCTCGCGCATGTAGGCCCGGGACAGCGCGACCTTCTGCCACTCGCCCCCGGAGAGGTCGAGGCCGCCGGCGAAGCGCTTGCCCAGGGGCTGGGCGTAGCCCTCGGGCAGGCGCTCGATCACCGGCGCCGCCAGCCCCCGGGCCGCCGCGGCCGCGATGCGCTCCGCGTCCCCGGCGGCCTCGATCCGGCCGACCGCGACGTTCTCGCCCGCCGTGAGGTCGAAGCGGACGAAGTCCTGGAAGATCGCCCCGATCCGCGCCCGCAGCTCGTCGAGGTCGTACGCGGTGAGCGGCACCCCGTCGAGGAGCACCCGGCCCTCGTGCGGGTCGTAGAGCCGGGTCATCAGCTTGACGATCGTGGTCTTGCCGGCGCCGTTGCCGCCGACCAGCGCCACCGTCTCCCCGGCGCGGATCGCGAAGGAGAGGTGGCGCAGCGCCCAGGCCTGCGTGCCCGGATAGCGGTAGCCGACATCCTCGAAGACCAGCCCCTCCCGGATCGGGCGCGGCACCGGCACGGCCTGCGCGGGCGAGCGGATCTGCGGGCGGATCGCGAAGAAGGAGTAGAAGTCGTCGAGGTACTGCGCCTGGCCGGTGATCTGGGTCAGCCCGAGGAGCAGTCCCTCCAGGCCGCCGCGCAGGCGCTGGAAGGCGCCGGCCAGGAAGGCGAGATCGCCCACCGAGAAGGTGCCCGCCACCGTCCGCCAGACGATCACCGCGTAGGCGGCGTAGTAGGCGAGCGTCCCGAGGCTCGCGAAGGCGAAGCCCCAGCCGGCCCGGGCGACGGCGAGGCTGCGGTTCTCGGCGAGCAGTCGGCGCGCCGCCGTCCCGTAGAGGCCGGTCAGGTAGTCCGAGAGGCCGAAGAGCTTGATCTCCTTGGCGGTCTCGACGCTGGCGCCGAGGTAGCGCAGGTAGTCGATCCGGCGGCGCTCCGGGCTGCGGATCCAGGCGAGGCGGTAGCCGGCCTTGGTGAAATGCCACTCGTTGAGGACCGCCGGGACCAGGGCGGCGGCGATCAGCACCACGAGCCAGGGCGTGAAGGCCGCGACGCCGATCGCCAGGGTCGCGAGGGTCAGGAGCCCCTGCAACTGGCCGAACACCGTCCCGATGAGCCCGGTGCGGCCGCTGACCTGCCGGCGCGCCCGCTCCAGCCGGTCCTGCTGGGCGCTGTCCTCGAACTGCGCGAGATCGAGGGCGGCGGCGTGCGCCATCAGCCGCAGGGAGGCGGCGTTGGCGTAGAGGTCGCCGATCAGGGTCTCGGTGAGGTTCGCGAGACGGCCGGTGAGGTCCGAGACCAGGGCGAGGCCGAATTCGGCCGCCACCAGCCCGGCGAGCCGGGCCCGGCCGGGATCGGCCAGCCAGTCCGCCAGCCCCGCCCCTGGCGCCGGCCGGGCATGCTCGGCCACGATCCCGTCGAGGATCAGCTTGGCGAGATACAGCATCAGGACCGGCAGGCAGGCCGCCACGAGGCGCAGCGACAGGCTCGCCGCGAGCAGGCGCGGGCTGGCGGCGGCGATCTCCCGGAACAGGGTCGGCAGGTAGCGCAGGGCGCCCAGGCGCTCCCCGAGCCGCTCGCCCAGGCGTGCGCCGAGCCTCGTCCGCGCGCTCATCCCCTGGGGATTGCTCACCGGATTTCGGACGTGGATTGGACGACGCGCAAAGACAGCATTAACTGTAGATGCATATAGTTTTAATCCTCGTCGAGTGGTGCGTGCTCAGCGGTCCTGCAATCCTCAGAATTTCGGTCCTCCTCATCATTGCCGGCATACTCGCGGCGGTGGTGCAGGTCCTGTTGCCGGGCCCGGCGCCCGGACCGGTATCCCCGCCTGCGCCCTCGGCACCGGCGGTTCCCGAACCCTCGACGGCCCCGCCGCCCGCGCCGGCACCCGCCCCGTCCGCCCCGTCCGCGGCGGTCGAGCCCGCGCCTTCGCAGCCCGCGCCTGCGCAGCCCGGCAAGGCCCCGGCGCCCGCCGCGCCGTTACAGATGCCGTCCGACGCGATGGCGGTTCCCGCCGACCCTCCGGCCCCGCAGGCGGCGCCTCAACCGCAGGGCGAGGACGCGGCCGGTCAGGCCGAGGTCGAGCGGGCGGAGGACAGCGCCGGGCCCCGGGCCCTGGCCGTGGTCGATCTCAACACGGCCTCCGTGGCGGATCTCAACCGCCTGCGCGGCGGCGGCGCCATCGGCCGGGCGATCGTTGCCAAGCGGCCCTACACCGCGGTGGAGCAGCTGCTGTCGAAGCGGGTGCTCAGCCGGTCGGTCTACGAGAAGATCAAGGATCAGGTGACGGTGCGGTGAGGCGGCCGCGGCCGGCCCGGTGTCACGTGGTGTCGTCCGGGCTCGCCCCTGTCCCGGGCGCGTGCGACGCCAGTGGATGGCGGCCCGGGATCCCGCGCCGGACGTCGCGAAGCGTCCGCCCGAAACGCGCAGGCCCGTTCCGCCGCGCTTCGTCTGCCGGATCCCGGATCGCCGTCCACGGCGTTCCGGGCGTCCGGGAAGAGGGGTGCGTCCCGGGGGCGCCGGCCCTCAGAGCGTCGTCCCGAAGATCTCCGCCACCTGCGGGATGTCCTTGTCGCCGCGACCGCAGAGATTGATCACCATCAGGTGTTCGGCCGGGCGCTGCGGCGCCAGTTCCAGAACCTTGGACAGGGCGTGGGTCGGCTCAAGGGCCGGGATGATGCCCTCCAGCATCGAGCAGAGCTTGAACGCCTCGAGGGCTTCGGTGTCCGTCGCCGAGATGTAGGTGACGCGACCCGTCTCGTGCAGCCACGCGTGCTCGGGCCCGATGCCGGGATAGTCCAGCCCGGCCGAGATCGAGTGCGCGTCGGCGATCTGTCCGTCCGCGTCCATCAGCAGGTAGGTGCGGTTGCCGTGCAGCACGCCCGGCTTGCCGCCGGTGAGCGAGGCCGCGTGCAGGCCGGAATGAACCCCGTGGCCGGCCGCCTCGACCCCGAAGATCTCGACCTCGCGGTCGTCCAGGAACGGGTGGAACAGGCCCATGGCGTTGGAGCCGCCGCCGATGCAGGCGACCAGCGAATCCGGGAGGCGGCCCTCCTGGGCGATCATCTGCTCCCGGGTCTCACGCCCGATCACCGACTGGAAGTCGCGCACCATGGCCGGATAGGGGTGCGGCCCGGCGACGGTCCCGATGCAGTAGAACGTGTCGGCGACGTTGGTGACCCAGTCGCGCAGGGCCTCGTTCATGGCATCCTTGAGGGTCCGGGTGCCGGATTCCACCGGGATCACCTCGGCGCCGAGCATCTTCATGCGGAAGACGTTGGGCGCCTGCCGGGCGACGTCGACCGCGCCCATGTAGACGACGCACTTGAGGCCGAAGCGCGCGCAGAGCGTCGCGGTGGCGACGCCGTGCTGGCCCGCGCCGGTCTCGGCGATGATCCGCGGCTTGCCCATGCGCCGGGCCAGCAGGATCTGGCCCAGCACGTTGTTCACCTTGTGGGAGCCGGTATGGTTCAGCTCCTCACGCTTGAAATAGACCTTGGCCCCCTGCCCGGCCGGAGCCTTGGCGCGCAGGTGCTCGGTCAGCCGCTCGGCATAGTAGAGCGGGCTCGGCCGGCCGATATAGTGGGTGCCGTAGCTCGCCATGTCGGCCGCGAAGGCCGGATCGACCTTGGCGGCCTCGTAGGCGGCTTCCAGCTCCAGGATCAGCGGCATCAGCGTCTCGGCGACGAAACGGCCGCCGAAGATGCCGAAGCGGCCGCGCTCGTCGGGACCGGTGCGGAAGGAGTTGGGCTCGGGGGCGATGGTCACGGGACGGGTCCTGCGGTCGCTGGGGTCGATCTGTTGCGGGTGCGTAGACCCATGCGGGCGCGGCTGCAATGCGGCGTCCCGCCCGCGTAACCGGTTCGGGCCACGGGGCGAACACCCTGTTGGTTTCCGGCAGGAGGATAGAATGGCACATCGCGATCGAATCCGCACGCTCCTCGGGGCCGCCCTCGGGCTCGGACTCGCAGGGGCCGTCCTGCTCCCCCGGCTTCCGGCCTTCGCCGAGGAAGCGCCCCGGCGCCTGCCGGAGGCCGCGACCCGCTCCGCCGAGCCGCCGGGGCCGCGCGTCGCGGTGTTCGCCGGCGGCTGCTTCTGGGGCGTGCAGGGGGTGTTCCAGCACCTGCGCGGCGTGAGCAATGCGGTGTCGGGCTATGCCGGCGGCACCCGCGCGGAGGCCGATTACCGGACGGTGAGCGGCGGCGGGACCGGCCATGCCGAGGCGGTCTCGGTCACCTACGACCCGGCCGCGATCCGCTACGACGAGCTCCTGCGGATCTTCTTCTCGGTGGCCCTCGACCCGACCCAGGTGGATCGCCAGGGGCCCGATACCGGGCACCAGTACCGCTCGGCCCTGTTCCCGCAGGATGCCGAGCAGGCGCGGGTGGCGAAGGCCTACATCGCCCAGCTCGACGCGGCCAAGGCCTATGCGCGGCCGGTCGCCACCCGGATCGAGCCGGCGGCCGCGTTCTACCCGGCCGAGGGTTACCACCAGGACTTCATGGCCCTGCATCCCGGCCACCCGTACATCGCCGCCAACGATGCGCCGAAGCTGGAGGCGCTGCGCAGCCTGTTCCCGGAGCGGACGGCGGCGCAGCCGGTTCTGGTCAACCGCCCGCCGGCCTGAGCGGGCGGCCCGGCGCGGTCCGCTATTCCTCCGGTGGCCGCGGCCGGCCGAAATCCGGCGCCGCGGTCTCCTGGCCCTGCGCCACGATGCTGCGCCGGATCGCCCGGGTGCGGGTGAACATCGCGTGGAGCGCGTCGCCGTCGCCCCAGCGCACCGCCTTGGCGAGCGCCGACAGGTCCTCGTTGAACCGTCCGAGCATCTCCAGCACCGCCTCGCGGTTGTTGAGGAAGATGTCCCGCCACATGGTCGGGTCGGAGGCGGCGATGCGGGTGAAGTCGCGGAATCCGCTGGCCGAGAACTTGATCACCTCGGACTGCGTCGCCGATTCGAGGTCCGCGGCGGTGCCGACGATGTTGTAGGCGATCAGGTGCGGCAGGTGGCTGGTGATCGCCAGCACGTGGTCGTGGTGCTCGGCGCTCATCGTCTCGACATTGGCGCCCATCCCCGCCCACAGGGCGCGGACGGTCTCGACCGCCGCCGGATCGGTGCCCTCGGGCGGGGTCAGGATGCACCAGCGGCCCTGGAACAGGGTCGCGAAGCCCGCATCCGGCCCCGAGAACTCGGTTCCGGCGATCGGGTGGCCGGGGACCAGGGCGACGCCCTCGGGCAGGTGCGGCCGGATCGCCGCCACCACGGCGCCCTTCACCGAGCCGACATCCGACACGATCGCGCCGGCTTTCAGATGCGGCATCATCTCGGCCGCCGCGGCGCCGATGGCGCCCACCGGCACGCACAGGATCACGAGGTCGGTGTCGGCCGCGCCCTCCGCCGGGTCGCCCGTGACCGCGTCGGCGATGCCGAGTTCGCGCACCCGGTCGCGCACGGCTTCGTCCCGGTCGACGGCCACGATGGTGCGGGCGAGCCCGTAGCGGCGCGCCGCTCGGGCGATCGAGGATCCGATCAGCCCGAGGCCGACGATGGCGAGACGGTCGACGGCGGGCCTCTCGGCCTTGAGCGCCTCAGGCATGGGTGCTCCCCTGGGCGCCACGCACGAAGTCGCCGAGCGCCGCCAGGAAGGCCGTGTTCGCCTCGGCGCCGGCCACCGTCACCCGCAGGGCGTTGGGCAGGCCGTAGGCGGTGACCCGGCGGGTGATGAGGCCGCGCTCGGTCAGGAACGCGTCGGCATCCGCCGCCGAGCGGCCGGGCGCGTCGGGGAAGTGGATCAGCAGGAAGTTCGCGACGCTCGGCGTGACCGTGAGGCCGAGCGCCCGGGCGCCCTCGGTGAGCTTCGGCAGCCACTCGGCGTTGTGGGCCGCGGCGGCGGCCATGTGCGCCTCGTCTGCGATGGCGGCCGAGCCCGCGGCGATCGCCGGCCCCGAGACGTTGAACGGCCCCCGGATCCGGTTGACCGCGTCCGCCACGTGCGACGGCGCGACCATCCAGCCGATCCGCACGGCGGCCAGCCCGTGGATCTTCGAGAAGGTGCGGGTCATCACCACGTTCTCGGCTTCGAGCGCGAGTTCGAGCCCGGCCGAGTAGTCGTTCGCCCGGACGTATTCGGCATAGGCGCCGTCGATCACCAGCAGCACGTGCGGCGGCAGGCCGGCGTGGAGGCGGCGGATCTCGTCGAAGGGCAGGTAGGTGCCGGTCGGGTTGTTGGGGTTCGTGACGTAGACGATCCGCGTCCGGTCCGTGACCCGAGCCAGGATCGCGTCGACGTCCACGGTGAGGTCGCGCTCGGGCGCCACCACCGGCTCGCCCCCCGAGGCCAGGATGGCGATCCGGTACACGAGGAAGCCGTGCTCCGAGTAGATGCCCTCGGTGCCCGGCCCGGCATACGCGTAGGCCAGCAGCGAGAGCAGCTCGTCCGATCCCGCCCCGCAGACGATCCGCTCAGGATCGAGCCCGTAGCGCCTGGCGATGGCGGTGCGCAGCGCCGTGGCGCGCCCGTCCGGGTAGGTCTCGAGCTTGGCGGTCGCCGCGTGGAGGGCGGCGAGCGCCGCGGGGCTCGCGCCGAGGGGCGTCTCGTTGGAGGAGAGCTTGTAGACCGTGCCGCCGCCGGGCCGCCCGCTCTTGCCGGGCACGTAGGTGTCGATCGCCAGGACGCCGGGGCGCGGTTCCGGACGGGCGGGGCGGAGGGCGGACATTGCGGTGCGACTCGGGATGCGCGGGGTTCGGTCGGTTCCGCGTCCGTCTACAGCATTTCCTTTGCCGGTGAACCCGGGCCCGCTTCAGGGGCGCCGGTCCCGGTGAGCGCGTCCGGATATCCTGAGGCGCAATCACGCAGCCCGGGGCGCCACGCCGGTCGCGCGCCGCCTCGATCCGATCCCGGCGGGACTCGTGGTCCGGGTTCGAGGCTGCACGCCGCGGCGAGGGAAGGCGCGTGGCGTGGCCATTGGTCATGGGATGCGCCGGTCCCGCCGCGTCCGGCAGACCGAGTTCCGCAGGCCGGGGCCACCCGATCCGAGCCCTGTCCCGACCCGGGCGCTCCCGACCGCGCCGACGATTCGAGACGGACCCGATCCGGGATGGATCGGACGGCGCTGCGGCGTCTTGTACGCCCGCACGAAGTCATGGCTCAATGCCGGCGCTCCGCCGGCAGGCGCCCCATGCGAAGGACCCCATTCATGCCCCTCGAACGATACCTGGACGGCGGCGCCCACATCCTCCCCGCCGACGACACGCTGATCCGCTTCGGCATGACCAACGGCCAGCGGGTGATCGCGGTCGAGGTCCCGATCCCCGTGCTGCGTCAGCAATTCGGCGGCGGGGCCGACCTCGCGCCCCTGGAGCTGTTCGCCCGCAACCAGGCGGTGATCGAGGCCGCGGCGAGCCAGGCCTACGACCGGACCGAGACCCCGAACGATCTCCTGGATCTGGGGCCCGAGGATTTCGACACCCGGCCCGCCTCGGCCAAGCTCTGAACGGCAAGCTCTGACGGGCTCGATCCATCCGGGCGCGCCGCGGCAAATCGGCGACGCGCAAATGCCGCGGGGCACTCGCCACGTTTCGGCCTGTTGAACCCGGAGAACGGGGGCGCGTCGGGCGTGCCGCGCCCTGCATGCGCCTGGATGGATCGACGATGCCCGGTGACCTGATCCCCTGCAGCCTGTTCCTGATCGGGATCCTCGTTTCGCTCGCCGCGGATTGTCGCCTGCGCCGTGTCGAGCCGGCGCCCTGGGCCAACGGCTGCATCACGGCCGCCGGGGCCGCCCTGGTCTTCGCGGCCTGCGCGGCTGCGATGCGCTGAGGAACCGCCAGCCCCAGGACGCACTTTCCCACCGGCAATCAGGCGCCGCGCCAGGACGTGCGGCCGGCTGGGCGAGGGATTCATGGTTTCGATGCAGGCCCTGATCGGCTGCGGTCTCGTTCTCACCGGGATATTGATCGAAAGTGCTGCGAGCCGTCACTGGCGGGCGGGCGTCGGCGCGGATCGGCTGGATGCCCGCGCCGCCCTCGCCCTCGGCCTTCCGGCCCTGGGGCTGGCCGTGATGGCCGCGCCGCTCGCGTGAGCGGCATCCGCTGCGGCGGCACGGCCCCGTTCCCGGGATCCTGCGTGTCCGGGCGCACCGTCGCGGCCGCCTGCCCGCCGTAGACCTGCGCCATCGCGACGACAGCGCGCGATGGAGGTGTCGAGATGAGCGTCGTTCTCAACTTCGTCCTGGACGGTGCGGCCGGCTTGGTCGAACCCGCATGGCTGCGCGCGCAACGCGCCGTGACCGGCGCCTCGGCGACCGAGATCCGGACGCGCGCGTCCGATTGGACATCCGGCGTCCCCGACGGGCAAGACCCCGCCTGAGTAACCCGGCGGCGGCCGCCGGCCTGCGCGCGTTGACGCTCGGGCCCCCGCGCATTACCTCCGCAGGGCTGGCCGCGTCGGGCGAGTGCGGCGCGTCTGGCGGCACGATGCTCTCCCGGTTCGGATCCGAACGGATACACGGTCGTCGCGACCCGCCATGGACACCCAACCGGACACGGCCCTGAGGCCGGACCCGATCGACGAGCCGGCACGGCGCGCGTCCGAGCGCTCGCAGGCGCTCGACCCGAAGAGCCCGGTGGCGCGGTTTTCAGCGGACACGCCGCTGCTCACCGATGCGGGCATCGAACTCGCCCCGTTCCAGATCGCCTACCAGACCGCCGGCACGCTCAACGCCGCGCGCTCGAACGCGGTCCTCATCTGCCACGCGCTCACCGGCGACCAGTATTTCGCCCACACCCACCCGGTGACCGGCAAGCCCGGCTGGTGGGAGACCCTGGTCGGCCCCGGCAAGCCGATCGACACGGACCGCTACTTCGTCGTCTGCTCGAACGTCATCGGCTCCTGCATGGGCTCCACCGGGCCGGCCTCGATCGACCCGGCGACGGGGCGGCCCTACGGGCTGAACTTCCCGCTGGTCACGATCCGCGACATGGTCCGCGCCCAACTGATGCTGCTGGAGCACCTGGGCATCCACGACCTCTTCCTGTGCATCGGCGGCTCGATGGGGGGGATGCAGGTGCTGCAATGGGCGGCCCTCTATCCCGAGCGCGTCTTCGCCGCGATGCCGATCGCCACGGGCCCCCGCCATTCGGCGCAGAACATCGCCTTCCACGAGGTCGGCCGGCAGGCGATCATGGCCGATCCGGCCTGGGCGGACGGGCGCTACCTCGAGGCGGGCACGCGGCCCGCCAAGGGCTTGGGCGTCGCCCGGATGGGCGCGCACATCACCTATCTCTCCGAGCCGGCGTTGCATCGCAAGTTCGGCCGCCGGTTCCAGGGCGGATCGGCGCCGACCTTCTCGTTCAACGCCGACTTCCAGATCGAGAGCTATCTGCGCCACCAGGGCCTGAGCTTCGTCGAGCGGTTCGATGCCAACGCCTACCTCTACCTGACCCGGGCGATGGACTATTTCGACCTCGCCGAGGACCATGGCGGCGTGCTCGCCAACGCCTTCCGGGGGACGAAGACGCGCTTCTGCGTGATCTCCTTCACGTCGGACTGGCTGTTCCCGACCCGCGATTCCCGGGCGATCGTCCATGCGCTGAACGCCGCCGCGGCGCCGGTCGCCTTCGTGGAGGTCGAGAGCGACAAGGGCCACGACGCCTTCCTGCTCGACGAGCCGGCGATGTTCTCGGCCGCCCGCGGCTTCATCGACGCCGCCGCCCGGGCGCGCGGCCTGTGAGCGGCGGGTCCGGCAAGATGATGTTCGGCAAGCTGCCCCTGGGCAAGCACGCTCTGGGCAAGCACGCCCTGGGCAAGCATTCCATGGGCAAGCATTCCATGGGCAAGCATTCCCTCGGACAGGCCCCGCACGGCGCACCCTGGGAGAGCGCGGACGCCCTCCCCCATGCCGGCGAGGGCAACGGCGCCCGGGTCGACCATATCGTCGTGCTCGGCCTCGTGCCGGCGGGCGCCCGGGTCCTCGACATCGGCTGCGGCGACGGCTCGCTGCTGGCGCTGCTGCGCGACCGCCGGGGCATCGACGGGCGCGGGATCGAATTGTCCCGCGAGGGCGTGAATGCGTGCCTCGCCCGGGGCCTGTCGGTGATCCAGGGCGACGCCGACACCGACCTCGCCAACTACCCGGACGGCGCCTTCGACGTGGTGGTCCTGTCCCAGACCATCCAGGCGACCCGCAACCCCCGGGTGGTGCTGGAGCACCTGCTGCGCATCGGCCGGCAGGTGATCATCTCGTTCCCGAATTTCGGGCACTGGCGCGTGCGGTCCGAACTCGCCTTCCGCGGGCGCATGCCGGTCACCGAGATCATGCCGGACGCGTGGTGGGAGACCCCCAACATCCACCATTGCACGATCCGCGACTTCGTCGGCCTGTGCCGCCTGATCGGCGCGCGGATCGAGCACGCGACGGCGCTCGACGCCCGCGGCAGGCCGATGCGGTTCTCCATGCCCTGGTGGGTCTGGAACCTGTTCGGCGCGCAGGGCGTGTTCCTGCTCCGCCGCGAGGACGCCGGAAGCTAGCGCGCGAACGCGGCGCCGCCTCGGCGCCGCGCCCTGCAGGGGCCCTGGATCGCCGTCCGCCGCGCTCCGAGGCGCCGGGATCGGGCCTCGCGTCCCCAGCCCCCTGTCCCGCACGGAGGCTGCGCCGCGCCTCCCTCCGCGCCTCCCTCGGAGGGGCCGGCATGCGCGCCCTGCCCGACGCGCTTTGCCCGACGCGCGTTGCCCGATCCGAAATAGAGCAGAAACGGAGCTTGGCTATTTCTGGTCGCGTTCCCGTGATCGGACCGTGATTACGGATTCGTTTGGCGTTTTCCCGAGACGTGCGCGTCCACGAGGGGTCGTGGACTGTGTCCGGCTGTGCGGAAGACTTGCCGCAATCACGAAATCCAGCAGGGTCGACAGGACACGTGCGCCGCGCGATCGTTCACATCGGGATGCCGCGAACCGGCTCCACCGCGTTTCAGGAGGTGCTGGCCCGCCTGCGCCCCCGCCTCGCCTCGGTCGGGATCTGTTACCCGAACCTCGCCCCGCCGGGCGCCCCCGGCAGCGACGACGTCAATCACTACCGGCTCGGCCAAGCGCTGGACCGCCGCCGCGGCGCCGCGGAGCGCCGCGAGGCCCTCGCGCGGCTCGACGCGATCCTCGCCACCACGCCGGCCGACACGGTCGTGCTCTCGTACGAGGATTTTTCCGTCCAGCGCCCGCTCTGGCGCGTGCCCGAGATCCTGTCCGACCTCTTCGCGCGCCGCGGCTTCGCCCTGGAGGCGGCGCTCGTGGTCAAGCCGCAGGGTGAGCAGCTGGCCTCGGCCTATGCCCTGCGGGCTCAGGTCGTCGCCGAGGGCCGCACGTTCCGCGGCTTCCTGCGCTCCGAGGGCGCGTCCGGGCGCTACGACTACGCGGCCCGGCTCGAGCCCTGGCTGCGTGCCGCCGCAGGGCGCGTCACCGCCCTGCCGTACCGCGACCGCCGGTCCGACGCCCCGCTGCTGGCGCGGCTGGTCGACGGGCTCGGCCTGGGCGCGCGCCTCGCGCCGCTCCTCGGTCCCGCCGACCTGGAATACCGCACGAACCGGAGTTCCGGACCCGTCGCGGTCGAGGCGTCGCGCCGCCTGTACCGGCTCGGGGTCCACCGTCAGGTGACCGGGCATCCCCGCCTGCTCGGCCATGTCCTCGACGAGTGGGCCTGGGCGCGGGGGCTCGATGCCGAGCGGTTCCGCGGCGATGCGCCGGACGGTCTGGCCCGCGTCGCGGCGCGCTACGCGGCCGCAAACGCGCGCTTCGCCGCCGCCTGCTGGGGGCAGTCCTGGGACGCGGTCATCGATCCCGCCCCCGCGGCACCGCCGAACGAACTCGCCGCCGGGCCGATCGCGCCGGAGACGGAGGCGGCGGTCGATGCGCTGGTGCGGGCGGCGACGGCGCAGGCCGCCTTCCGGTCCCCGCCCGCATGGTGGTGGCGGACGGCCCACATCCTGGAGGAATGCCAGGCGCGGCTCGGCGAGGCCGTCGGCTGCCCGGTCTGGCGCGTGCCCTAACGGCCCGCGCCGGCCCCCCGATCCCGTGTCGATGTCCAAAGACCGGCAGCCGCCTCCGCGCACGCTGCCCCAGGCGGTGGATATGTGCGTCTTGCAGAAGATCCCGACCGGCCTCCCTCCGGGCCCCGTGACCTGGCACCCCCTCCAGGCCCGGGAGGCGCGCTGGGCGCGCCTCGGCCAGGTCCCGGTGATCGCGTGGCTCACCGGCCTGTCGGGGGCCGGGAAGTCGACCCTCGCGGTCGAGGCCGACCGGATCCTCGTGGCGGGCGGCCGGCACAGCGCCGTCCTCGACGGCGACAACCTCCGCCACGGGCTGAACGCCGACCTCGCCTTCTCGCCGGAGGACCGCGCCGAGAACGTCCGGCGCACCGCCGAGGTGGCGCGGCTGATGGCCGAATCGGGCGCGGTGGTGATCGTCTCGCTGATCTCGCCCTACCGGGCCGACCGGGCGCTGGCCCGCCGGATCGCCGGCGACATCCCGTTCCTGGAGGTGTTCGTCGATACGCCGCTGGGCCTGTGCGAGGCCCGGGATCCGAAGGGCCTGTACCGGCTGGCCCGCGCCGGCCGCATCCCGGGCTTCACCGGCATCTCGGCGCCCTACGAGGCGCCGGAGCAGCCGGACCTGACGATCACCACGGAGGGCCGCAGCACGGACGCCTGCGCCCGCGCCTTGAGCGCGCGGCTGATGCGGCTGAGCCGGGCCGCCGAGGCGGCGAAGCCGCGGGGGTGAGCGGCGCGACCGGGATCATCCGACGCCGCTCGCGGCCTGTCGAGCGGCGGACGGGCCGACGATCCGAAACCGGGCGCGGGGCCCCTCTCCCGTGCGGGAGAGGGACAGGGTGAGGGTCGGGAGCTGTCCGGACGAGGCGCACCGTGCCTGCGCGTCGACAGCGCGCGCCGTCCTGAAGCGTCCGGTCCCTCACCCCAACCCTCGCCCGAACGGGAGAGGGGGCAGGCCGCGCCCGCCAGCGGCTCCGGGTGTCCCTACGCGCCCGGCCAGCTCAGCCCCGCCCGCAGGCCCCCCATCTCCGACCGCCCGAACTCGAGCTGGGCGCCCGCGGCCTCGGCGACGTCGCGGGCGATGGCGATGCCGAAGCCGGTGCCCGGCCGGCTCTCGTCCCAGCGCTGGCCGCGGCCGATGCCGGCGATCGCCGCCGGGCTCATGCCGGGGCCGTCATCCGCGACGGCGAGGCTCGGGCGGCCGGCGATCGTCCCGGTGACGCGGACCCGCCGGTGCGCCCATTTGCGGGCATTGTCGAGGAGGTTGCCCAGCACCTCCATCAGCTCGCCCTCGTCGCCGGGATAGGCGAGGGTTTCCGGCACCGCCACCGCCCAGTCGAGGGACTCCCCCTCCGGCAGCCGGCGCAGGGTCGCGACCAGGCGCTCCGCCACCGGGGCGACCCGGCAGCTTCTCCGGCGCAGGTCGCCCGCGGCGGCGATCCGCGCCCGGGTCAGCGCCCGCTCCACCTGCCCGCCCATGGCCCGCGCCTGCTCGGCGATCTCGGCCGCCAGCGCCGGGTCGGCCGGCCCGGTCCGGCGCGCCAGGGCGTCCAGCACCGCCAGCGGGGTCTTGAGGCCGTGGGCCATGTCGGCGGCGGCGTCGCGGGCGCGGATCAGGGCCCGCTCCTGCGCGTCGAGCAGCCGGTTGAGGTCGGTGACCAGCGGCCGGACCTCGTCGGGGAACTGCTCCGGCAGCCGCGCCCGCCGCCCGGAATGGACCGCCAGGAGCTCCGCCTGCAGCACCCGGAACGGGCCGAGCGCCCGGCGCACGAACAGGCCCATCGCCAGCGTCAGGACGACGAACAGGGCGACGAGGGCCGGGACGAGCAGGCGCAGGAAGGTGGTCCGGCTCGCCGCGAGGCTGCGCCGGTCCTCCGCCACCGCGACCCGCAGCGCGGTCTCGGAGCCCTGCGCGCCGATCTGGACCGGCCGCACCACCGCGATGAGCCTTCCGCCGTCGGGCCCGGTCGTGTCGAGGGTGGCGGGGGTCTGCGCACCTGCTCCGGCCCGGCCGAGGTCGAGGCTCTTGTCCCAGAGGGAGCGCGAGCGCAGCAGGTGCGATCCCGCCTCCACCTGCCAGTAAAGGCCGCCATAGGGCGTGGCGAAGCGCGGGTCCGGCAGGTCCCGGGACAGCGTCGGCGCCCCGTCCGGCGCGAGGCCGACCCGCCCGGCGATGAGCTTGGCGGTCCGGTCCAGCTCCGCGACGGTGCGGGCGTCGAGCACCCGGTCGAGGATCACCGTGAGGCCGATCCCGGCGAGCACCAGCGCCAGGGCGATCAGGGCGGCCGCCGCGAGGCCGAGCCGGAGGCGGAGGGAGTCGCGCCTCACGATCCACCCGGTCCGGGGACCAGATAGCCGTGGCCCCGCCGGGTCTCGATCACCCCCGGCCCGAGCTTGCGGCGCAGGCGCGTCAGGAGCGCCTCCAGGGCGTTCGCCTCGCGCTCGGTCCCGACCCCGTGGAGGTGGTCGAGCAGCTCCCCCGCCGGCACGACCTGTCCCTGGCGGTGCAGCAGGAAGGCGAGGAGCCGGTATTCCAGGGCGGTCAGCTCCGTGGGCCGTCCGTCGACGCTGACCGCGCGGGTGCGGGTGTCGAGCTCCACCGCGCCGACGCGCAGCACCGGCGAGGCGTGGCCGGCGGTGCGCCGCAGGATCGCCCGGAGCCGCGCCACCAGCTCCTCCATCCGGAACGGCTTGACGAGGTAGTCGTCGGCGCCGGCGTCGATGCCCTCGACGCGCTCGCGCCAGCCGTCCCGGGCGGTGAGGATCAGGACCGGCAGGGCGACGTCGGCGGCGCGCAGGCGGCGCAGCACCCCGAGCCCGTCGAGCCGCGGCAGGCCGAGATCCAGCACCATCGCGTCGTAGGGCTCGGTCTCGGCGCGGAACCACGCCGCCTCGCCGTCCGCCACCACGTCGGCGACGTAGCCGGCCATCTCCAGCCCCTGCCGGATGTCGGCGGCGATGCGCGGCTCGTCCTCGACGATCAGGACGCGCACGGCCCGGCCTCCTCAATCATCGTCGTCCTCGTCCAGGATCTTCAGCGTGCCGGCATCGACCTTCACGGTCCGGCGCTTCCCGTCGGCCCCGAGGATGCGCAGCTTGTACAGCCAGTGCCCCTCGTCGTGCTTGAGATCGACCGACACGACATCCCCCGGAACCGCCGCCCGGGCCGCCTCCAGCACCGCGTCGAGGGGGCGGATCTCGCCCCGCTCCAGGGCCCGGCGGGCGCGGTCGGCATCCTCGGAGGCGTGCAGGGGCCCGCCCGCGAGGGCGGCCAGCAGGCCGAGGGCCAGGACGCGGCCGACGAGGCGGTGGAGGCGGCGGGGCGGGAACGGGCTCATGCGGGCAGCAGGCTTAAGCCGTGCCGCCTGACGGGACGCTGACAGGCGGTGTCAGGGTCGCGGGGCGGCGCTTCGGCACAAGGGCGGCCATAGCCCTTCCGGAGACCTGAGACCATGTCGCTCTTCGTCGGTATCCTCCTCGCCTGCGCGGCCGGCCTCGCCGGCACCCTCCTCTGCCCGGACGACAAGGCCGGCCGCTCGCGCCTGCCGCTCCTCGCCGCGCTGCTGGCGGGCGGCCTGTCCTGGCACGCCCCCGCCCGGGCCGGCGAGATCCTGCGCGGCCCCGCCCAGGTGATCGACGGCGGCACGCTGCGCGTCGGCACCCGCGCAGTCAGCCTGTTCGGGATCGCCGCGCCGGAGGCCGACGCGACCTGCGCGGACGCCCAGGACCGGCCCTACCCGTGCGGCCGGGACGCCGCCCGGGCGCTGGCCGAGCGGATCGGCGGGGCGGCCGTCGCCTGCGAGCCGCGGGGCCATGGGACCGGGGACGCGGCGACGGCGCTCTGCCGGGTCGGCGAGGCGGATCTCGGGGCCTGGATGGTGGCGCAGGGCCTCGCCCTGCCCGATCGGGACGTGGCGCCGGATTACGCGGCGGCGGCGGACCGCGCCTGGGGGCGGCGCCTCGGCCTGTGGTCGGGGGTGTTCCAAGATCCCGCCGAGCGGCGGGGCCGGCGCGCCGCCGCGTCTCTCGGCGCCGCCGGGTGACGACCGGCCGACGACCGGCCCTCCCCCGGGAACGCGCCCGGCTGCGCCCGGTTGGACCCTTAGGCCCGTCCGGGGCGCACCTGGAATGGCGCACCTGAAATAGCGCACGTGAAATGGCGCACTTGGACTTGCGGAGGCCCCATGAGGATCCTGAACGCGACAATCCTGCTCGCCGTCCTGCTCACCGGCGCGGCGGCCGCCGCCGAGGGGCAAGACGGCAAGGCCGACGGACGCACGGATGCCGGCGCGTCCACGACCAGCATGGGCGCCGGCGGCCTCAGCGGCACGGGGGCCATCCGGGACGGCGCCCGCACGGGCTCGGTCGAGAGCAAGGGGCGGACCGGGGACGCGAAGGCGCCGCCCGCCCCGGCGGCCGGGACGAGCCGCTGATCCGGGGCGGATCGAGGGGGGCGTCCGCCCACCCCCGGCCTCATCCTGAGGTGACCGCGTCAGCGGGCCTCGACGGCGGGCTCGAGGGATCGCGCGACGGGCCGGAGGCCGCCTTCGGGGCCGTTTTCGGGGCCATCTTCGGGGCCTCCGCCGCGCTCCGGCACCGCAGCATGAGGCCGCGGGTCCGGGATCCCCATCCGGCCGGGCCGCCCTACTGCGAGCGGCGGCTGAACGAGACCGCGTAGGCCTGGACGCGGGCATCGATCAGCGGATCGTCCGAGACCTCGATCCCGTCGGTCAGGTTGTTGGGCATGAACAGCAGCGCCTTCTCGGCCTCGGCGCTGTCGGGCACCACCGTGCTCACCGTCACGGTGCCGAGATCGACCGTCTTGCGGTCGTCCGGCCAGGGCTTGGTGGCGTCGTTGGTCGGGTCGCCCGGCTCGGCGAGCTGGGCCAGCATCCTGAATTTCGCCGGCGTCTTGGCGACCCGCGGGCCGATCTCGGCCATCAGGAAGTTCGGATCGCGCTTGGCCGCCTCTTCGGGCGGGAGGATCTCCTCGCCCTCCACGGGCACGAAGCGGAACCGGAACGGCTGCCGCTTGCCGGCGGAATCCACGAAGATGAAGGCGTTGACGCCGTTATAGGTCTGCCGGGCGAGGCTCGACGGGGTCTTGGCGGTTCCCCCCGCCGTGGCGGCGGCCGGGTGGGCGGCGGCGAAGCGCTCCAGCGCGGTCGGATGGGCCGCCTTCGGGCCGCTCTCGGCGACGGCCTTCAGGAGGTCGCGGAAGTCCTCGCCCGTGGCGACGGGGAAGTACTTCAGCGCATTGGTGACGACGTCCATCTCCGAGCCGTCGCTCAGCTTGAACTTGAGCGCGAGGCCGTGCGGGTTGGCGTTGGCCGCCCCGTCCGGGATGGTCGGGACGCCGGTGGCGTCCGAGAACCGGATCGTGACCGGCACCGCCGGGCCCTTGAACAGGGAGGCCTTGCTGATCCTGGCCGCCTCGGGCGACGGGGTGAAGCTGCCCTCGGCGACCACGCCCTTGGCGTGGTTGGCCCGCGCCCCGGGATGCTTGCCGAACAGCGTGTTCATCACGTCGATCGTCTGCTCGGCGGTGGAGGCCTCCTGGGCCAGGGCCGGAGCGCCGGCCGCGAGCACGGTGCTCAGCAGCAGGGCGAAACCCAATCTCGGATGCAGCATGGGGATCCTCTCGGCGGTGCGGGCTCTCGGGAGCCGGTCAAGGCGGACCGGCCCATCTTCTAGGGAGCCAAGCACGGGAGGCACAACCAAAAGCTATGCCGCGGCGGAGCGGAATGCGGGAAAATCGGGTGTCGGTATCGGAGGGCCGCGGCGCGAACGGGAGAGTCTCGTGCGTCGAGCGGGTGTCGACCCTCCGCGCGCCGTGATGGTCAGCCGCGTGCCGGAAGGGGCGCCCGCGCCCCCTCTCCCGCACGAGAGAGGGGGCCGCGCCTCATTCCGGGACCCTACCGCGCCCCACGGTGGAGGTCGCCGTCGATCAGCAGGGCGCTGCGGCTGTCGAGCCGCGAGCGGTAGACCTGCAGGTTCTCCATCACCCGCTGCACGTAGTTGCGCGTCTCGGTGAAGGGGATGCGCTCCACCCAGTCGATCACGTCGACGTCGCCCCGGCGCGGGTCGCCGTAGGCGTCGATCCACTTCTTCACGTTGCCGCCGCCGGCATTGTAGGAGGCGAAGGCGAGCACGTAGGAGCCGCGCCAATCCTCCATCAGTTCGCCGAGATGGGCTTGGCCGAGCTTCGCGCAATAGGCGGGATCGCTGGTCAGGCGGTCGACGTCGAACGCGGCCGAGACCCGGCGGGCGGTGCGTTGCGCCGTGGCCGGCATCATCTGCATCAGGCCCCGCGCCCCGACGCCCGATTGCGCCCGCGGGTCGAACTGGCTCTCCTGCCGGGCGATGGCGTAGACCATGGCCCGCTCCACCTGCGGCACCGCCGTGAAGGTCTCGTAGGTGGGGATGCCGATCGTCGGGTAGGCGTGGGCGTCCAGCGGCAGGCCGCGCTGCACCGCGAGCTTGCCGATCGCCACCAGGGCGCGGGGATCCTTCATGTCGGTGGCGAGGTCGCCGAGCGCCTGGAGCTCGCGCGGGTCGGAGAGGTCCCGGGCGGCGTCGATGTAGAGCGGCAGGGCCAGCTCCTTGATCCCGGCCTCGCCGAGGAGGCGCAGGGCGCGGATGGAGAGCCGGCCCTCGAAGGCCTGCCGTTCGGCCCCCTCGAGGTCCGCGGGCGCCCGCAGGGGCAGGCTCGTCTGGCCGAGCCGCGCCCGGGCCACCTGGCCGTAATAGGCGATCGGCTGGAGGGCCGCCCGCTCGTAGAAGCGCTTCGCCTCGTCCTTTTGCCCGAGCGCCTCGGCCGCCCGACCCTGCCAGTAGGCGGCCCGCGCCAGCGAGATCGGGCTCTCCGCGACCGTGGCCATCCGGGCGAAGTGCTGCGCGGCGCTCGCCGGATCGCCGGCGAAGCGCAGGGCGATCCAGCCGGCGTGGAACTCGGCCTCGATCCGCTTCTCCGGGCTGCGCGCCGCCGGGGCGCTGGCGACCGCGTAGGCGGTCTTGGCATCGCCGAGGTCGAGGAGCTTGCGCGCCACGATCCGGCGCTCGATCCACCACTCGTCGCCGTCGACCAGCACGTCCGGATTGGTCGGCGCCGTGGCGAGCACGGCGGCGGCGGCCTCGGGCTTGTCGGCCCGGCGGAAATACTGCGCCCGGGAGAAGATGTAGGAGGCGTCCCCGCGCAGCGACGGCGGCACCGCGGCGAGCGCGGCCGCGGCGCCGGAGGACTTGTCCTCCACGGCCCGGCGGGCGCGCACGAGGCTGGCATAGCCACCGCCCGCGTAGCCGGCCGCCCGGCCGGCGCTCTCCCAATCGTCCTTCAGGAGCGCCCGCTCCATCCGGTAGCGATGGTCGATCCGGGTGAGCACGTCCGGGAAGGCGTCGAGCACCTTGGCCTCCAGGCTGCGCCCGAAGCTCTCGGTGCGCCAGAGGTCGCGGACCATCTCGGCGGCGTCGGCCTCGCAGCCCTCGGCGCGCAGCGCCAGCGCCAGGGCGAACTTGCCCGGCGCGCTGGCCGGCTTCGCCGTGGCGAAATAGGCCCGGACGATCGCGGGGGATTTCCGCTCGGAGAGCAGCGCCTCCTCGGCCCGGCGGCGCAGCAGCGGGCCGGCCGGCCAGTCCGGATTGGCCCGGACGAAGGCGACCGTGCGGTTGAAGCCGATCCCGGCGCCCGCGCGGATCGCCACCCATTCGAGCAGCGCCTTCGCGGCCGGATCGGTGAAGGTGTCGCGCATCCGGTCGCCGTCCGCGACCCGGCCCTTGCGGTAGAGGTCGATGGCGCCGCGCAGCAGCGTCGGGTCGGTGTCGCCGGAGATCTTCGGCCGCGCGGGGTCGGGCACCTCGGGCACCGGGGCCGCCGGAGTGACGGCGGCGTCGGGCAGCGGGAAGGCCACCGGGGCATCCGGGTCGGCGGAGGCGTAGGCCGAGGCCGCGGCCGGCAGCGGCCGTGCGGGTTCCTCGCCCTTGTCGTCGCCGCCGGAGGCGTGGACCGGGTCGAGCTTCAGGGCATCGGCGGCGACCGGGTCGGCGGCCTTCACGGCCTGCATGCCCTGGACCTGGCCGGTGGGGAGGAGCGCGTCGCTCGCCGGCGGCGTGGGCTGCGAGGCCGGGGACTGCGAGGCCGGGAGCGTCGCGGACGGCTCGGGGCCGACCGGGCCGGCGAGCGCGACGCCGACGGTGGCGATGAGCGCCGCGGCGGCGAGGGACGTGCGCTTCGAGGCCGGATGCGAGGCCGCGGATCGGGTCACGATTCCCCCCTTCTGATCACCGGAACGGGAAAGGTCGAGGATGAGGCCGCGACCATTAAGATCGCGTTAACCGTCGCGACGATCTGTTTGCGCGCCGTGGCGCGACCGCCTATGTCTGCCCGTCCGCGCCCGTACGATGCGGACCGCGTGCGGCGCCGAGACCGCCGAAATCCCAACTGGGACCCTTTGGGACGCCTGAGATGACCGAGATGACCGGGAGCCGCCTGCGGGGCTCGCTCACCGCGCTTGTGACGCCCTTCCGCGACGGGGCCTTCGACGAAGCCGCCTTCCGGAAATTCGTGCGCTGGCAGATCGAGCAGGGCAGCCACGGCCTCGTGCCGACCGGCACCACCGGCGAGAGCCCGACCCTCACCCATTCCGAGCACGACCGGGTGGTCGAGGCCTGCATCGACGAGGCGGGCGGGCGCGTGCCGGTCGTGGCGGGTGCGGGCTCCAACTCCACCGCCGAGGCGGTCGAGCGGGCGCAGCACGCCGAGCGCGCGGGGGCCGACGCCGTCCTCGTGGTGACGCCGTACTACAACAAGCCGACACAGGCGGGCCTCTACGCCCACTTCAAGGCCGTCAACGATGCGGTCGGCATTCCGATTATCATCTACAATATCCCGCCGCGCTCCGTCATCGACATGAGTGTCGAGACGATGGCCCGGCTCTTCGA
This sequence comes from Methylobacterium sp. UNCCL125, assembly GCF_900116795.1. NCBI lineage: Bacteria > Pseudomonadati > Pseudomonadota > Alphaproteobacteria > Hyphomicrobiales > Methylobacteriaceae > Methylobacterium > Methylobacterium sp. UNCCL125. The sequence goes on from NZ_FPBW01000002.1 coordinate 344,268, forward strand.
ATTGAAGAACATCGCCGGCGTGAAGGACGCGACCGCCAAGATCGACCGCGTCAGCCAGCAGCGACAGGCCATGGGTGCGAGCTTCATCCAGCTTTCAGGCGAAGATGCGACGGCGCTCGGCTACAACGCCCAGGGCGGCCACGGCTGCATCTCGGTGGTGGCGAACGTCGCCCCGCGTCTCTGCGCCGACCTCCAGGAGGCGACGCTGTCGGGGGACTACGCCAGGGCGCTGACCCTCCAGGACAAGCTGTTCCCGCTCCAGACCGGCCTGTTCGCCGAGGCCAACCCGGCGCCGGTGAAGTACGCGCTCGCCCGGCTCGGCCACATGCAGGAGGAGCTGCGCCTGCCGCTCGTGCCGGTGACGGAGCCCACGAAGCGCATCGTGGACGACGCCCTGCGGCATGCCGGGCTCCTGGTCGACTGAGAGGCACCCGCATGGCCCCGAAACCGGAGCCCAGCCGGCGGATCGTCGCCGACAACCGCGCCGCGCGCTACCACTACACCATCGAGGACACCCTCGAGGCCGGCATCGCGCTGACCGGCACCGAGGTGAAGTCCCTGCGCGGCGGCAAGGCGACGATCGGCGAGGCCTATGCCGGTCCCTCCGGCAACGACCTGATGCTGTTCAACGCCTACATCCCGGAATACCTGGAGGCGAACCGCTTCAACCACGACACCAAGCGCCCCCGCCGGCTGCTGCTGCACCGCCGCCAGATCAACAAGCTGATCGGCGCGACCCAGCGGCAGGGCTACACGGTGGTGCCGCTCAAGATCTACTTCAACGACCAGGGGCGGGCGAAGGTCGAGCTGGGCCTCGGCAAGGGCAAGCAGGCCCACGACAAGCGCGAGGCGGTGAAGGAGCGCGACTGGCAGCGCGACCGGGCCCGGCTGCTGCGCGACCGGGGCTAGGTTGCGGGCCTAGGTCCCGGGACCGGTGGGGCTTAGCCGGATGCGCCGGGGGCGCGGACAGGATCGCCTTGGCGGCGATCCCGCGCCGTCGCATGATCCCGCCTCCGCCGGTGCGGCGGCCCGGACTCGCGCATACGAGGTGCGGCCCATGCCATCCAGCCACGACGTCCTGCCCGACGACCTGCCCGTTCCCGTCGATGACGGCGCGGCCGCCCATCTCCGCGGGATGCGCCTGCCCGACGTGGCGCTCACCGCAACGGATGGACGCACCGTCTCGCTGGCGCGGCTCTCCGGGCGCACGGTCGCCTACGCGTATCCGCGCACCGGCGAGCCGGGGAAGCCCGGCCTCACCCCCGACTGGGACGCGATCCCGGGTGCCCGGGGCTGCACGCCGCAGGCCTGCGATTTCCGCGACCACCACGCCGAGCTGAAGGCCCGGGGCGTCGCCCAGGTCTGCGGCCTCTCGACCCAGACGAGCGCCTACCAGCGGGAGGCGGCCGAGCGCCTGCACCTGCCCTTTCCGCTCCTCGCCGACCCGCACCGGGCCTTCGCCATGGCGGCGCGCCTGCCGGTCTTCGAGGCCGGCGGCGCGGTGCTGTTGCGCCGCCTGACCCTGGTGATCGACGACGGCGTGGTGAGCGCGCTGTTCTACCCGGTCTTCCCGCCGGACCAGAGCGCCCGGCAGGTTCTCGCCTGGCTCGACCGGCCGGGCGCCTGAGGGCCTACTCCTCGGCTTCCGGCTGGCGGATGCCGTAGCGGTTCTCCAGGCCCGGGTTCGTCCGGCCCTCCCCGCGGTAACGGCTCGGCGCCTCGCCGGGCGCCCGGACCGGACGCTCGCCCGGATCGCGCCCGATCCGGCCCGCGAGGCTCGCGAGGTCGACGAACTCGTCGGCCTGCCGCCGCAGCTCGTCGGAGATCATCGCCGGCTGGGTCTGGATCGTGGAGATCACCGTCACCTTGACGCCCCGCCGCTGCATCGCCTCGACCAGCGAGCGGAAATCGCCGTCGCCCGAGAACAGGATCATGTGATCGATATGCGTGCTGAGTTCGAGGGCGTCGATCGCCAGCTCGATGTCCATGTTGCCCTTGTACTTCCGCCGACCCATCGAATCCGTGAACTCCTTCACGGGCTTGGTCACGACGCGGTAGCCGTTGTAGTCGAGCCAATCAATCAGGGGGCGGATCGATGAATATTCCTGATCCTCGATCATGGCGGTGTAGTAAAATGCGCGCAGAAGGTTCTCGCGCGATTGAAATTCCTTGAGCAGCTTCTTGTAATCGATGTCGAAACCGAGGGCCTTGGTGGTGGCATAGAGATTGGCGCCGTCGATGAAGATGGCGCTGCGTTGGGTTGTGGGCATGAACAGGTCAGATCCCGGAAAATCGTGGGTGACAGGAAATCGTCTGATTAAACGGCCAGGGTCCGCCGACGGCGACTGGCCGGGGCGGTGCTCCGCGATCGGGGGCGCCAAGCTTTGCAATCCAGCGCGTAACGACGCGGTCCGTGTGCGTGCGGCCGCCGCTCTGGCGACCGGACCATTCGTTTCAAACGCGTCCGTGTCAAGCAGAGCACGGAGATGTGCGGCTCTGGAAACCTGGATCAATGGCTCGGGAGATTGATCGAATGGGCATCTGCGCTGAAGAAAGAGGTTTACGGAAGTCGATCCCGTAAACCTCAGATGCGTCGGGGCCCGGTCGTGCGCGGGCACCCGGCCTCAGCCGTTCACGCGCTCCACGCTGTTGACCGGGCGCTTGCCGCGCAGCTCGGCGATGATCGCGTTGAGATGCTGGAGATCCCAGACCGACAGGTCGATCGTGATGTCGGTGAAATCCTGGGTGCGCCGCTTCATCGAGATGTTGTCGATGTTGCCGTCGTGGTCGGCGATCACCTGGGCGATCTGGGCGAACACGCCCGGCTCGTTGATCGACTTCAGCGCCAGCCGGGCGGGGAAGCGCTCGCCGCCCAGCGCCTCCGTGTCCCAGCGGACGTCCAGCCAGCGCTCCGGCTCGTTGTCGAAGGCGGCGAGGGCCGCCGACTGGATCGGGTAGACGGTGACCCCGACGCCGGGGGTCAGGATGCCGACGATGCGATCCCCCGGGACCGCGCCGCCATTCGGCGCGAAGGTCACGGGAAGGTCGCCCGCGAGGCCCCGGATCGGGATCGCGTCGCTGCGATCCTCGGCGCCCTCCTTGCCGTCGGCGCCCTGGAAGGTGAGCCGCATGGTTTGGTCGGCCGAGCGGACCAGCCGGCCGGCGCCGTTGGCGGCCCCCTGCGCGGGGGAAGGCCGGCGCTCGTCGCGGTGGTCGGGATAGACGGCGCGGACGACGTCGCCCGAGAACATCTCGCCCCGCCCCACGGCGGCGAACACGTCCTCGGTGGTGGCGCGGGCGAGCCGCGGCAGGGCGCCGCGCAGCTTGTCCTCCGAGAAGGTCTTGGCGGCGCGCTCGAAGGCCCGGTCCAGGATCTGGCGGCCGAGGCCCGCATATTGCCGGCGCACGGCGGCCCGGGTCGCCCGCCGGATCGCCGCCCGCGCCTTGCCGGTCACGACGAGCGATTCCCAGGCGGCCGGGGGCGAGGCGCCGTCGGAGCGGCTGATCTCGACCTCGTCGCCGTTGGCGAGTTCGTGCAGAAGCGGCGCCATCCGGCCGTTGATCTTGGCACCCACCGCCGTGTTGCCGACGTCGGTATGCACGGCGTAGGCGAAGTCGATCGGCGTGGCCCCCCGCGGCAGGGCGATCAGCCGGCCCTTCGGGGTGAAGCAGAACACTTGGTCCTGGAACAGCTCCAGCTTGGTGTGCTCTAGGAACTCCTCCGGGCTGTCGCCCTCGGCGAGGAGTTCGATGGTCCGGCGCAACCATTGGTAAGCGCCGCTCTCGCCGGCGAGCCGCGGATGCACGCTGCCCTCGGCGCGTCCCGGATCCTTGACCAGCTCGGCGCCGACTTCCTTGTAATGCGCGTGGGCCGCGATGCCGTACTCGGCGATGTCGTCCATGGCGCAGGTGCGGATCTGCAGCTCGACGCGCTGGCTCTTCGGCCCGATGACCGTGGTGTGGATCGAGCGGTAATCGTTCTGCTTCGGGGTCGAGATGTAGTCCTTGTAACGGCCCGGAACCATCGGCCAGCTGGTGTGGACGATGCCCAGCGCCGCGTAGCATTCCTGCACGGTGTTGACGACGACCCGGAAGCCGAAGATGTCGGAGAGCTGCTCGAAGGCGACGGATTTGCGCTCCATCTTCGACCAGATCGAGAAGGGCCGCTTCTGCCGGCCGCTCACCTCCGCGGTGATGCCTTGCGCGGCGAGCTTCTCGGTGAGCACCTGCGCGATGGTCTCGACCACGCTCTCGGACTTGGCGGTGAGCCGCGCCAGCCGCTGCGTGATGGTGGCGTAGACCTCCGGCTCCAGGTTGCGGAAGGCCAGATCCTCCAGCTCCTCGCGCAGCTCCTGCATGCCCATGCGGCCGGAGAGCGGCGCGTAGATGTCGAGCGTCTCCTGCGCGATGCGGTGGCGCTTGTCCTCCCGCATGTGCTGGAGGGTGCGCATGTTGTGCAGGCGGTCGGCGAGCTTGACCAGCAGCACGCGGACATCCGCCGCCACCGCGAGCAGCAGCTTGCGGAAGTTCTCGCCCTGGGCCGCCTGCTTGGAGACGAGGTCGAGGCGCTTGAGCTTGGTCAGGCCGTCGACCAGGGCGCCGATCTCCGGCCCGAACAGCCGGCGGATCTCCTCCAGCGTCGCCTCGGTATCCTCCACGGTGTCGTGCAGGACCGCGGCCACGATGGTGGCGTCGTCGAGGTGGAGGTCCGTGAGGATCGCGGCGACTTCGAGGGGATGGGCGAAGAACGGGTCGCCCGAGGCACGCTTCTGCGTGCCGTGCGCCTGCATGGCGTACACGTAGGCGCGGTTGAGCAACGCCTCGTCGGCGGCCGGATTGTAGCGCTTGACCCGCTCCACGAGCTCGTACTGGCGCATCATCCGCCGGGACGGGGCCGGGGCTTCCTGGGTCGTGCGTGGGGTCGGGATCACGCGCGATTGTTCCGCAACCGCCGGGCCGGCGCCAGCCCCCGGCGGGGGAAAACCCTCCGGCGCCGGGCCGGCCTCGGAACGAGAGAACCCGGCGTCTCCGCCGGGTCCGGTCTCGGTCAGGTCGTGCGCGTCCAGGCCCACGGTGTCCGGCTCACTCGCCCTCGTCGTCGGTCTCGACCGGCGGGGCGAGGTTCTCGAGGCCGCGGAGCAGATCTTCCTCGCTCATGCGGTCGAACTGGACCGCCGCGTCGTCGCTGGAGGACTGGGGCGCCACCGCGGCGGCGGCCGGCGAGCTCGACAGCAGCGGCACGGTCTCGGCCTCGGGCTCGTCCACCTCGACGTATTTCTGCATCGAGTGGATCAGCTGCTCCTTGAGGTCGTCGGCCGTGATCGTCTCGTCGCCGATCTCGCGCAGGGCCACGACGGGGTTCTTGTCGCGGTCGCGGTCGATGGTCAGGGGGGCGCCGGCGGCCAGGAGGCGGGCCCGGTGGCTCGCCAGCAGCACCAGCTCGAAGCGGTTCTCGACCTTCTCGATGCAGTCTTCGACGGTGACGCGCGCCATGCGGGGCGGCTCCTTGGGCTTGAGCGACGGAAGATGTCGGGTATGGCACCACTCTACACCGGATGCCGTTGTGCAACAAGCACAGCGGGTTGCGCCGGGCGCGCCTCCGGCGAGCGCTGCGGGCCGGGCGCGCCGAGGCCCGGGTGCGGCGTCGGTGCGGCGTCATGGTGCGGCGCATTGTTGACACCCACGGCCGCGGGTGCGAGTGCGCGCCCCATTCCAGAGTTTCGGCCGACACGGGCGGCGTTCGCGCGCCGAAAGGTGCCGGCGATCAGGACGCAACATGCGCGCACTCATCTTTCCCGGCCAGGGCAGTCAGGCGGTCGGCATGGCGCGGGACCTCGCGGAGGCCTTCCCGCAGGCCCGGGCCGTCCTCGACGAGGTCGACGCCGCCCTGAACCAGAACCTGTCGCGGCTGATGTTCGAGGGGCCGGTCGAGGAGCTGACCCTCACCGCCAACGCCCAGCCGGCCCTGATGGCGGCGAGCCTCGCGGTGCTGCGCGTGCTGGAGGCCGAGCGCGGTCTCGACCTCGAACGCGACGTGGCCTGCGTGGCCGGCCATTCGCTGGGCGAGTACGCGGCCCTCGCGGCCGCCGGCAGCCTGACGATCGCGGATGCCGCCAAGCTGCTGCGCCTGCGCGGCGAGGCGATGCAGGAGGCGGTGGCGCCGGGCGCGGGCGCCATGGCGGCGCTGATCGGCACCGATCTCGACTCCGCCCGATCCGTCGCCGAGGCGGCGGCCGACGAGGCCGGCGGCGGCGCGGTCTGCGACGTCGCCAACGACAACGGCGGCGGCCAGGTGGTGCTCTCCGGCGACCGGCCGGCCGTGGAGCGCGCCATCGGCATCGCCACCGGCCGCGGGATCAAGCGCGCCGTGATGCTCAACGTCTCGGCGCCGTTCCACTGCCGCCTGATGGCCCCGGCCGCCGAGGCCATGGCCCGGGCGCTGGCCGCCGTCGCCCTGAAGGACCCGCGCGTCACCCTCTACGCCAACGTCGCGGCCGCCCCGGTCTCCGATCCGGAGGCGATCCGCACGGCCCTGGTCGAGCAGGTCACCGGCACCGTGCGCTGGCGCGAGAGCGTCGCCGCCATGGCGACGACGGGCGTCGACCGGTTCTACGAACTCGGCGCCGGCAAGGTGCTGACCGGCCTCGTCAAGCGCATCGCCCCCCAGGCGAGCGCCACGGCGGTCGGCACGCCCGCCGACGTCGCCGCCTTCGCGCTCTGATCCGACAGGAGCCCCGCATGTTCGATCTCACCGGCCGCAAGGCCCTCGTCACCGGCGCGACCGGCGGCCTCGGCCAGGCGATCGCCCGGGCGCTGCACGCCCAGGGCGCCACCGTGGCGCTCTCGGGCACGCGGCCCGCGGCTCTGGAGGCGCTCGCCGCCGAACTCGGCGAGCGCGCGAGCCCCGTCGCCGCCGACCTCTCCGACAAGGACTCGGTGGAGGGCCTCGTGCCGGCCGCCGAGGCCGCGATCGGCCCGCTGGACATCCTCGTGAACAATGCCGGCATCACCCGTGACAACCTGTTCATGCGGATGAAGGACGAGGAGTGGGAGCAGGTGATCGCCGTCAACCTCACCGCCGCCTTCCGCCTGTCGCGGGCCGCCGTGAAGGGCATGATGCGCCGCCGCTCCGGGCGGATCGTCAATATCGGCTCGGTGGTGGGCTCGACCGGCAATCCCGGCCAGGGCAACTACGCCGCCGCCAAGGCCGGCCTCGTGGGCATGACCAAGGCGCTCGCCGCTGAGGTCGCCTCGCGCGGGATCACGGTCAACTGCATCGCCCCGGGCTTCATCAGCTCGCCCATGACCGACGCCCTCAACGAGAAGCAGCGCGAGGGCATCCTCGCCCGCGTGCCCGCCGGGCGGCTCGGCGAAGGCTCGGAGGTGGCGGCGGCCTGTCTCTACCTCGCCTCCGCGGAGGCGGCCTACGTCACCGGGCACACGCTGCACGTGAATGGCGGTATGGCCATGTACTAGTGCGCGAAGACCGGTCTCGAACCGGCGACGATCGCGCGCGAATCACCCCCCGCCGACACGCAAGTGCCACACCCATGAAGGCTTTCTGAACGGGCCCTCGCCAGGGCGGGAACCCTGTGCTACCACGCCCCGCAGCCGTACAGGGGGTTGACGGTTCAGCGGGTTTTCAGTCCAAGGCCCTCCGGCGGGGGCGTCCCGGCTCACGCGCCGGTTCACCTCAGAAGCACGCGCGATCGGACACCGGCCCGTCACAACAAGCCCGCAAGGGCGCGACGCGGCCACGGCACCACCCCGAGAAGACTGACAGACCAAAAGGACGAGGACGGAAGACCGATGAGCGATATCGCTGAGCGCGTGAAGAAGATCGTCGTCGAGCACCTGGGCGTGGAGCCCGAGAAGGTGGTCGAGAGCGCCAACTTCATCGACGACCTCGGTGCCGACAGCCTCGACACGGTCGAGCTGGTCATGGCCTTCGAGGAAGAGTTCAACGTCGAGATCCCGGACGACGCTGCCGAGACCATCCAGACGGTCGGCGACGCCGTGAAGTTCCTGGAGAAGAACTCCGCCGCCTAAAGGCGCCGGGGACCGGGTTTGACGCGGCGCGGGTGAGGCGAAACAGCCCCCGCGCCGTTATGCGTTTCAAGGCTCGGAGGCGTGACGGGTCCCGCCGGGACCGATTCCGCCGCCGAGGGCGTTAGGACGATGCGCGACCGCGGCTCTGCCGGCGGGGCTGCGCCTCAAGACGGGACAGGGCACATGCGGCGGGTGGTGGTCACGGGTCTGGGGATGGTCACGCCGCTGGGCTGCGGGGTGGAGCACACCTGGAGCCGGCTGATCGCGGGCGACAGCGGCGCCGGCCCGATCCGCGGCTTCGAATCCGCCGACCTGCCCTGCCGGATCGCCGCGCAGGTCCCCTTCGGCGACGGCACCGACGGCACCTTCAACCCCGACCTCGTGATGGAGGTGAAGGAGCAGCGGAAGGTCGATCCGTTCATCGTCTACGCCATGGCGGCGGCCGACGAAGCCCTCAAGGATGCCGGCTGGGCGCCGAAGAGCCACGAGGACCAGTGCGCCACCGGCGTGCTGATCGGCTCCGGCATCGGCGGCATCGGCGGCATCTACGACGCCTCCGTGACCCTGCACGAGAAGGGGCCCCGCCGGATCTCGCCGTTCTTCATCCCGGGCCGGATCATCAACCTCGCCTCCGGCCAGGTCTCGATCGCCCACGGCCTGAAGGGCCCGAACAACGCGGTCGTGACGGCCTGCTCCACGGGCGCCCACGCCATCGGCGACGCGAGCCGCCTGATCGCGCTCGGGGACGCCGACGTGATGGTGGCGGGCGGCGCCGAATCGCCGGTGAACCGCCTCTCGATCGCGGGCTTCTCCGCCTGCCGGGCGCTGACCACGGGCTTCAACGACACGCCGGAGAAGGCCTCCCGCCCCTACGACCGCGACCGCGACGGCTTCCTCATGGGCGAGGGCGCCGGCATCGTGGTGCTGGAGGAGTACGAGCACGCCAAGGCCCGCGGCGCGAAGATCTACGCCGAGGTGGTGGGCTACGGCCTCTCGGGCGACGCCTACCACATCACCTCCCCGTCCCCGGACGGCGACGGCGCCTTCCGCTGCATGAGCGCCGCGGTGAAGCGAGCCGGGATTTCGCCGTCCGAGATCGGCTACATCAATGCCCACGGCACCTCCACGCCCATGGGCGACGAGCTGGAGCTGAAGGCCGTGGAGCGCCTCCTGGGCGACGCCGCCGCGAACGCCACCATGTCGTCCACCAAGAGCTCGGTGGGCCACCTGCTGGGTGCGGCCGGCTCGGTCGAGGCGATCTTTTCGATCCTCGTCCTGCGCGACAACGTCATCCCGCCGACGCTCAACCTCGACAACCCCTCCGTGCAGACCCAGATCGACCTCGTGCCGTTCGAGGCCAAGCGGAAGCGGGTGGATGTCGTGCTGTCGAATTCTTTCGGATTCGGCGGGACGAATGCGTCGCTGGTGATGCGGCGGGTTTAAGACTCACCAGCGAGCGCTATCTAGGGTTGACACGGCGCCGGAAATCTCGCTCAAGCTGATTGAGTGAGGTCTCCTTAAGGGCGCAGGTATGGATATTCGTCCTTCTGATATTGCGGCTTTAACAGAAAAAGTAAAAAAACGCTCATTTGCGCATTATCTCATGGAGATAAAGCTTGCAAATGTTCGAGCTTTCAAAGGCCAAAAGATAACACTTGATTTCCCTGTTACTGCGATAATCGGGACGAATGGTGGTGGCAAATCGACCATACTAGGCGCCGCGGCGTTAGCATATAAGGCTGTTAAGCCTGGAGATTTTTTTCCAAAATCCAATGTCAGCGATAACTCGATGGCCGATTGGCGCATTGAGTATGAGTTAATAGACAGAAGTGTCGATAAATCGGGGACTATTGCTAGAAATGCTAGGTTTGTTTCGGCAAAATGGCGACGTGAATACTTGATTGATCGAGATGTCGTTGTTGTTCCGATTCAGAGGACTGTTCCCGCGAGCGAGCAGCCGAGATACAAACGATTTATTGGAATTTATAAAGAAGAAGGCGCCGTAATCGAAGAATTGAGTTCTGATATTAGAAGAAGGGCCGGCGCAGTTCTGGGCAAGAATTTGAAGGGATATAGTGTTGCAAAATTAAAAAAAGAAGATAGCGTCTATCTTATGTTGGGTATGCAAAATGAGAATGATTATTCTCAGTTTCATTTTGGTGCTGGTGAAGCGTCAGTAATCGAAATGATCTCCAGCATAGAGCAGGCCCCCGATCAGGCCTTGATTTTGATCGAAGAGATTGAGAATGGATTGCATCCAGTTGCTACTGAGAAGATGACAGAATACCTAATTGACGTTGCTAAAAGAAAGAAAAGTCAAGTTATATTCACGACTCATTCAGAGTATGCTCTTAAGAAACTGCCGCCTAATGCAATATGGGCATGTATTGACGGGCAAGCATACCAAGGAAAACTATCAATTGACAGTTTAAGAGCTATCAAAGGACAGGTTGAGAAGCAGATTGCGGTTTTTGTTGAGGACGATTTCGCTAAGGATTTGCTCGAAGAGGCGCTCAGACAAATCGACTCAAGATTGTTGGATGCTGCTGAAGTTCATAAAGCGGGAGGTTATCCGTTCTTGATCGAAGTGATGCAGCACCATAATAAAAATCCAACAGTTAAAATAAAAGCTATCGCTGTTGTCGATGGCGACCAGACAGAATTTGAGGACGAAACGAATTCAACTTATACATTGCCGGGTTCGACCCCGGAGCTGTCGGTCTTCAATTATATCAATGAAAATGTTGAGAGCTTGGCGTCAGTTTTACAGCAAAGATGCTTGTGCCCTCAAGTTTCGCAAGACAAAATCGTGAAAATTTTCGAAAAAATCGACTTATCAACTTCCGATGTGCATCTATATTTCTCCAAAATTGGCCAAGAAATGGGTTTCATTTCCGAACTAACAGTTAGAAAGGCATGCATTTCGATTTACGTAGAAAACAACAAAGAGCATTTCGAGGCAATAATACAAGCGCTGCGCAGGCGTCTCGAACAGGGGTGAGCATTGTTCCTACCACCCCCGCCGCTCCGCCTCCCCCAGCACCCGCCCCTGCGGGGTGAGCGTGTGCACGACCTCCGGCAACGCCTGGGCGAGCTGCGCGAGAAGCGTATCCCGGTCCAGCCCGGTCTGCTGCTGGAGGGTGTCCACCGTGTCGGGGCCGAGCGCCCGGGCGAGCTGGTCCGGGGCCACCGGGCGGTTGGCACCGTGGCCGATCCAGGACTCGATCACGTCGCCGAGGCCGCCCTGGCGGAACCGGTCCACCAGCCCGTCGAGGCCGCCGAGATCCCCCTGCCCCTCCGGGGCGGCGCGGCTCGGGGCCGGGGCGTCGCCGGGGCCGTCGAGCATGCCGGACAGATCCGAGAAGTCGCCGGGCGGGAGGGACGGATCCGTCGGCCTCTCCGGGCCCCCGTCGCGGCGGCCGCCATACTGGTCCCAGCCGCCGATATCGCCCCCGTCGTCGGGGCGGCGTCCGCCGGCATCGGCGGGGTGCTGGCCGGGATCGCGGCCGTAGGGGCCGGCGCCGCCGGAGCGGTCGGCCTCGGGGCCCGGCTCACCCCGTCCCCCGCGCCCGAAGATGTCGCCGAAGCCGCCGCTGGCGCCCTTGGCCAGCAGCAGCATCAAGAGTGCCTTCACCAGGGGCGACATGCCCCCGGCGCCCTGCTTCTGCCCGCCGAACACCTGGCCCAGCACGCCGCCGATCGCCGATTCGAGCAGTCCCATGCGCGTCTCCCCCACGGTTCGGGCCGGACGGGCCCCGGCGAACAACCCTCGGGGGCGGGCGCGGGTTGCCTCGCTCAGCGGGCCGGAGGGGTGAGCGCGGCCTGCGTGGTGTGGGTGGCGGTGGTGGCGTCGGCGGGCTCGACCAGCGGCACCGTCGCGGCCGAGAGGATCAGTCCGGCCAGGAACAGGCCGGTGGCGGCGGCGCCGGCGCGGGGGCGCGGCAGGCGGACGGCGCGGCGTTTCGCGGGATGGGGACTTTCGACGGTCCAGGGCATCGCGGCCTCTCCGGGTTCGGGGCGGGCCCTCGGGGCCCTGTTGCCGGATGAACGCCGCCGGGGGGCGGACCGGTTCCCGAATCCTCAGTCGCGGACGACGAGGCGGCGCCCCAGCGCCCCGACGGCGCAGGCCGCGCAGTAGACCGGCAGGATCAGGCCCGCGCCGTCGAGCCACAGACCGGGCAGGCCCGGCACGAACCCGGCGAGCGCCGCCGCGGCCACGAGCCCCGCGAGCACGCAAAGTCCCAGCGAGGCGGCGAGCCGGTCCGGCCAGCCGACCAGCGCCCCGACCACGAGGCCGAGCGCGGCCGCCCCGGCGAGCCCGGGCCAGAATCCGGCGAGCAGCAGCGTCACGGCCGTCCGGCCTCCCTGCGGGCGCGATCGATGCGCGCGGATGGGCGCGGCCCGGCGGGCGGGCGCGGGGCGGAGCGGATGTCCCTCACGGCAGCAGCGCGAAGACGACGGGGCCGGCCGGCCCGTCCGGCCCGGCCGTGACCTGCTCCGGTCGGGCGCCGGCCTGGAGGAGATACTCCACCACCGCCTGGGCGCGCAGGCGCGGCAGGTCGGGCGGCGGCTCCTCGGGGGCCTCGGCGGGCTTCTTCGCCGAAGCCTTGCCGTGCGCGGCCGGCTCCTTCCTGGCGTCCTTCTTGGCCGCTTCCGCCTTGCCGGCCTCGGTCTTGGCGTGATCCGGCTTGCCCCGCGTCTTGGGCGTGTCCCCCTTGGGCGTGTCCCCCTTGGGCGTCTCCGTCTTGGGCGTATCCCCCTTGGGGGGCTCCGGCTTGGAGGATTCCGGCTTGGGGGGCTCCGGCTTGGCGGCGCTGGCGATCTGGGTCGGTGCGGCGGCGGGCGCGCCCTCCCCCGTGGCCGCCGGACCGGCGGCCGGCGTCGGGGTCGGCTTGGCCGGGTCGGCGGGCCCCGAGACGGCGATGCGCAGCGACGGGCAGGTCTTGGCCAGGGCCGCGAGGGCGTCGAGGGTCGGGTAGAAGGCCGGCGTCAGGACCGCGCCCCCGGCGGGGAAACGCAGGTCGGTGCCGGCCAGGGCGGCGGTGAAGTCGGCGCGGCAGGTGGCGGGGTCGCGCCGCTCGGCGGCGTCCCGGGCCGTGACGGTGGCCTGTCCGGTCCAGCCGGGGGGCAGCGCCTCGGCCAGCCGGTCCGGGGTGCGCGCGGCGCCCTCCCGGTAGAGGCTTTCGCCGGTCAGGGTCAGGGCGCGGTCCGAGACCGTGACGGTCCCGTCCGCGAGGTTCGCCACCAGCGGGGCGGCGGCGGCCAGCGCGTCCCCGAGATCCGGCGGGGCGCCGTCGGCGAGGCGGGTGCGGTCGATGACCGGTTCCCGGAACAGGCGCGGGCGCAGGGCGGCGAGCACCCGCTCCCGGGTCGCGGTGTCCGGCAGATGCCCGGTGAGGAGCACGGAATCGGCGGTCCGGCGGATCGCCACCCGGTAGGGCGAGAGCGGCCGCGCCGTGAGCGCCACCGGCCCGGCTGCCACGCCGGCGGGCCGGCCGTCGCGCATCAGCGCCTCGGCGTCCGGGAGCGCCTGCCCGTCGATGGCGTCGCCGGTCACCGAGACCGCCCCGTCCTGGAAGACCACGCGGCCGGACTGGATCAGCTCGGCGAGCTTGAACGCGAAGGCGATGAGGCCCTTCGGGTCGATGGCGGGGTCGAGGCCCCGGGCCGCCAGGAGCCGGTCCTCCACGGCGCCGCCGGCCGCCGCCTCGGTGGCCGCGCGCAGGGCGGCCTCGCGGTCTGCGGCCGAGGGGGTGAAGCCGTCGAGGACGACGCCCCGGCCGGATTTCTCCACGGCGAACCGGTACGCGGCCACCTTGGGCGGCAGGATCTCGATCCGCCCGATGCTGAAGCCCTCCGGCGGGTCCGAGAGCGCCGCCCGCAGGGCCTCGTAGGCCGGCACGTCCAGGGCCTCGCCCGAGAGGCTGAGCACGGTGTCGCTGAGGGCGGCCCGCCCGCCCTTGGCGAGGCCGGAGAGCCGGGCTGCCAGGAACGCGGCCGCGCTGGCGAAGTCCGGCGGCGCCCCCCGGGCGGCCCGGGCGGTGTCGTCGAGGCCTGTGCCGGGATGGAGGGCGCCGGTGATCCGCGCCTCCAGGGCCCGCCGGCCGATCTCCACCGGGCGGCTGCCCTCCAGGGCGATCCGGTTCGGGCCGGTGCGGATCGCCGCCCACTGGAAGGGCGCGGCGGTCTCCACGATGCCGACCTCGGAGACGATGCGGCGGGGGCCGTCCAGGGCCGCGAGGCGGGACAGCACGGTGGCCCGTTCGGCGACGTCCGGCGCCTCGCCGGCGGCCACGAGGTCGCGGCCGCTGGCCTCCAGGCGCAGCCAGGGCTCGCCGGTGGCGGTGGCCGTGCCGGATGTCACCGCCGCCCCCTCGGCCTCGAGTCCCTCGGCGATCCGCGGGGCGGCGTAGAGGGTCGCACTCGCCCAGATCAGCGCGAGGGCCGGCAGGCCGGCGAGCCAGCCGGCGCTGCGCAAGCCTGAGGCGAGGGTTTCGGGCAACGGTACGATCGCAGGTCGGGGCGCAGGTCCGGGCGGATCCGCCGCCGAGACCACACCGCCTTTCCGGCAGCATGAAGGCCGACGGTGCTCTTTCCGCGCCTGCGGCGGGCGTTCCGCGTCGGTGCGCCGCCGGAACCGGCCGGACGCCCCTCTGTTTCTCGGCAACAAATCTGTCCGGCTTTGTCTTCGTCCGCCGGCCTGCGGAGCGTGCCATGCGGTCCATCCTCGCCGCCCTGCTGCTGCCGATCGCCATCCCGGCTTCGGCGCAGAGCCTGTCGGCCACCGCGACGGTGCCGAGTTCGGCCTCGCCGGAGCCGATCACGCCCATCGCCAATCCCGGTCAGCTCAGCCTCGGCGGCGGCACCACCACCGGCCCGTTCCCGACCGTCTCGGCGCAGACCGGCGGCTTGGTGAATGCCGGCCAGCTCAGCTTCGGCAGCGCGGGCGGCGGCGGCCGCATCGGCGCCTCGGGCGGGCGGGCGGCTGGGCAATCGGCCGGGACTGCCATCGGCACATCGGCCGCGGGATCGACCGGTGCGGGCCAGCTCGGAACCTTGGGCTCGGCCGCGACCGGCGGCGCAGGCGTCTCCGGCTCCAGCCTCCGGACCGGGGGGACGATCGGCGCCAGCGGCCTGCGCAGCGGATTCGGCACCGCGTCGCGTTCGGGGCTGGGCGCGTCACCGGGGAGCACCCTGTCGCTGACCAGCGGCACGATCGGTCTCGGTGGCGGGTCTGGCCTCTCCCTGGGCCTGGGATCCGGCGGCACGACCCGCACGGGGCAGACGACCGCCCTGACGGGCGCGGGCTCCCTCAACGGTCTCGGCAACGGCACCGCCACGGGGGTCGGCTCTGTCGGGACATCGGGAACGTTGCTCCCTGCGGCTGCGTCGGCCGGCCTCGCAGGCGGGACCGCCGACGCGGCCGCGATCGGAGCGTCCGGCACCACCCTGTCCAGCGTCGGGCCGTTCGGCGTGTTCGGGCTCGGGACCGGCGCGACCGTGAGCCCGGGCGCCTCGATTTCCGGAGCGGCCGGCGCGGGGGGCGTCGGAACGGGCGGGGCCGGGATCGTCGGGGCGAGCGGGCTCCGTGCGGACGACCCCGCACAAGCGGCCCGCACGCTCCCGTCCGGCGGAGGGGCGTTCGGCGGGGCCGGCATCGGCGGTGCGGCGGCCGCGCCGGTCCGGACCGGCGACCTCTGCGGCGATCCCCTGGCCGAAGCCTGCCTCGGCGGCGGCTTCTGAGCGCCTCCCGGGCCCGGAACCGGGCCGAACCGATGCCGTTCATCCTGTTCCGGCACCTGGGCCGGGACAGGAGGCAGAAATGAGCGTCATTCTGGGCCGCGTCTCTTTCGCGGCCGTTCTCGTTCTCGGCGTCTCGGGCGCAGCCCTGGCGCGCGATGCCGGCCCCAAGGCGCAGGGCGCCCATGGCGCGACAGGCCTGCACGGGATCGGTTTCAACGAGCCGAAATTCCGGTCGCACCTGCAGACCGGCAAGAATCAGCCCTATACGTGGCCGGTCAGCGACCGCTATCGCCCGGTCTCGCAGCCCTATTACGGTCGCGCTTACTGAGCCGCCCGGAGACCGCTCCGTCGAATGGATGAGTGGCGCCGCGTCGGCCCCCGCGTCACACAGGGGCCGGACCGGGGCCCGTCATCGGGATTGGCGGGCACAGGCGCGGCTTTCCGTGCCGTGCCGGCTTCCAAGCCTGGAGAGTGTGATGCATCCGCTGACCCGGCTCGTCGTCGCAGGCCCCATCGTCGCTCCCCTCGTCGCCGCCTCCCTGCCGGGACGTGCGGGCGAGTTCGCGCCGACGGCTCCGGTTCCCGGCATGGCCCTGACCCAGCCCGATCCGGGGATGGCCAGCGGCGCTCCCGCCCCCGTCCTCCCGGCCCAGCCCGCACCGGTCGCGGCGGCGCCGGCACCGGCGCCGGTCCAGGCCGACCCGACCGGGGGGCGCCGACGTCCCCCGGGGCTGGGGAGCGGATTTTCATCCCTCGAAGGGCGGCTTCCGAACCAGCGCACCGGTCTGCGACACCCGCACGTGGTGCGCGACATCTGCATCGGCTGCTGATCGTGTCCGCAAGACCCGCGTCGCCCCAGCTATTGCAGGGATCGCGAGCGGGAATGCGCCTGGATCCAGCGCGGTGAGAGGATGTCACCAGCCTCGGTGATGATCCACGGCTGGGCGTCGTCGGACGCGATCGCCTCGAGCGCCACCGCGAGGGCTTCGCGCAGCGTCGCGAACGGGCGCCCCTCCGCGGAACGACCGGTCGCGCGTGCGGGCCAGATGGTGAGTTCGGCCCTTTTGTCGAGATCGGAGGGCGTCATCGGCGCATCCGTGATGCTTGGCATGGTGTGTGGGTCTACCGGGCCTGTGTGACGGGCATCTGGCGCCGGAGGCCGCCAATCCGGGTGCGCCCGTGCGGCTGCGACGAACCATCCGGCGCCCGGATCAGAAATTAAATGATGCGCGCGTCCAAGTTATATTTGAGAACCGGCCAATGGAAGTTTAGTTCATTTGCATCGAATGCATGGGCATTTAATTGTCGCCCTGCTCAGGCCCCCCGGAAAGCCCGGGAACATTGCAAAACCGTGCCGTCGTGGCGATATGGTGCAATGCGAAAAACGCATGCCGCATCGCACAAATCCGTGGTCTCATGCGCTGGTCGATCGCAATCCGCGGTCGACGCTGCGATCGAAACGGAGACGCACCATGCGCACGATCCTCATCCTCGCGTCGGCCGCGCTCACCTCGGCCGCCTTCATCGGCCCGGCCGCCGCCGACGACCACCTGCACCTGACCCCGCCGCTCTATCGGGAGCAGGCCCGGCCTGCCCAGCAGATCCGTGCGATCCACGACCTGACCACCACGCCTCAGCCCGTGGCGGCGCCGGCGACCGTCAGCCGGACGGTCTCGGCCCTTGGCCGACCGATGGTCCAGGCCTCCGTCGAAGCGAGTCGCTGAGCCCGCCGCCGGAGACGGAGCGCCCCGGGCGCCTCTGTCTCCGGCCCTGACTCAGACGATGTGCAACGCCTGAGCGGCTGCCGCCGGCGATACGCCGCGACGGATTAAGCGCCGCGTCCGCGCCCGTTGATCGCGTTCGGCACTGAGGGCGGCTCCGGCCGCCCGATATCCCTCGAGCCACAGTTCCGCCCAGGCATACTGCATCGCCATCACGAGCAATGCGGCATTCTCGGCCTGCCGCAGGCTCAGCCGCAGGCCCTCATCCGCCAGGCGGCCCACCTCCCCGTACATCATTGCCAACTCCGCGTCCGAAGACGGCCGGCAGCGCCGCGACGGGCCGCCCGCCCACGCGCCCAGAGACCGGGCGCGGATGGCTCTGTACACGTCCTGCACGGCGTCATCGCGGCATCGAGCGCCTGCCCGCGGGTGTGGGCGGGATCGGCCGAATCGTGAAGCCCATCGATGACGCTCCCGAAGGCCCTGCGGGCCTGTGCGAGGCCGGTCCCGGCGAAGGCGCGTGTCCGGGTCGGACCCGCCTGGCGACGCATCCTCGCCCAGGCGGGTCGGCCGCACGAGCACGGAGGTCCAGGGATCGACCGTACCGTGCAACGACCGGTCGGATCTCGGTTTCGCGTCTCACGGGCGAATCCCGTGCGTCGGTGGGCCGATGATGGCCTGCCGCTCCGTGTTGAGGGCCCGCCCTGCGCGGAACGACGCGCCGGGGCCCCGTGTCTCTCACGATGGCGGGAGGCGCGATGCGGGACGCGCCTCTATATGGGAGGTGAGAGCAGGGAGAGAGACGTGTTCACCGTCAAGGGGATTGATCCGTCCGGGCGCGTCATGACGTTCGCCTGCGGGACTGACGAGCAAGCCATGGAGAAGACCTGGGAACTGGCCCGGCGCGGCTTCCGCGAGATCACGGTCGCCGACCCGAAGGGCAAGGAACTGTCCGCGGCCGCCTTCGAGCGCTCTCTGAACATCGATTGGGACTGACGCGAGCCGGCTCCACGGTGCCCCGGCGCGCCGACCGGCGCGATGATCCGATGCGAAGGGCCACTTCGGGCCGCGCGGCCTCGCTGTGGGGCGGACCGGCCTTCGGCCGCCTTCAGGCCCGCTCCAGCTCGTGAAGCATCGTCCAGCCGCCCGACCGAGCCGTCTCGGGGACGTCCGCGGTTGCCCCGATCTCGTCCGCCTTGCGCCAGATGGCCTGGCAGACGAGGATCTCGTTGCTCGCGTCGATACTGAGGATGAAGCGATCCGGCACGATCTCGGTGTCCGGAAGCGCGATCCGCACGCCGCCGGCCGATCGATCGTAGACGATGCAGGGCAGGCTTCGATGCTCGTCCACCGAGATGCTGCCGGTCTCGTTCAGGATCGTGCGCGGAGCGCTGCGTCGTTCGAACATCACCGCCTCGACAAACCTCTGTCCGACAGGATCGGACACCCGGGTTCAGACAGGGTTTGCGAAATGCATCGAATTGTCGGGATGCCCGCCGAACTGTGAATTCAGCGGGCTTCGGGCGCGGTGCGATCGGGCGACCGCGTGGCCTGTGCCGCGCCGGCCGCCCAGTAGAAAGGGGGGCGATGAAGCCGTGACCGGCGGGTCGGCCTCGTCTGCGCCGCACCGGTCGCGGCTTGCGTATCGATCCGGTGCCGGTCCTAGCCGGTGACGACCTCGACGAGGGTGGTGAGAAAGCCCAGGGCGACCGCGCCGATGCCGCTCATGAAGGCGACATCCCACCCGGCGAATTCCTTCGACTGGGGCGCGCGCATGAAGGCGAACAGCGTGACGGCAGCCCCGCATAGGACGAGGGCGAGGGCCAGATAGAGCGGTCGGGACATGGCGTTTCCTTCTCCGCCGGTCTCGCGGCCCTTGGGGCTCTTGTACGGACGAGTGCGACCGGCTTGATCTGTTCAGTTTCATCCGTCGTCAAAACATGACAGACGAAGAACGGGCGAACAAGATCATAATCTGTTCTGCATTGCGGAACATAAAGTCGGTCTGCTGCCCTCATCTGTTCTGGGCGCGGGCCTCGTGGAAGATCTGTCGCGAGGGCTGTCGATGTCGTGGGGGCTGAGCGCAGGGCCGGCCCCCAGCGGGCTCAGTCGATGAAGACGCGGACGCCGTCTGTATTCAGGATCTCGCGTTGGTCGGCGCACCATTGCTCCGCACCCACCGCGGCGATCTCCTCCGCGACGCGCCGGCCTTCCGCGGCGATGACGGTCTGCGCCTGCCGGTGGCCGAGGGAAACGTCGAGTGCCCGGCGGACCGTGCGGGACAGGCCCTCGGAGACCGCATCATCGACGGTGTAGAACTTGCGGCAGTAGAGAACGATGCCGGCTTGCGCGCCGACGATCCGCACAAGACCCGCGATCGTCTCGGTGCGCGTGGCGTCCTTCTGGTCTTCGGCCGCCGCAGCCGCGGCGGGCAGGACGGCCGCGACCAGTAACGCGGGGAGCAGAAGAGCACGAGTCATCCGGAGGCCTTCCTTCGGTCCAGGACCGGACCACGCCTCTGGAACGCCGCAGCGGGCGGACAGTGCCCGCGCATCCGCGCGGCCCTGTGGGCTCGTTTCGCGGGCGCACCCGCGAGAGCCCGTCGCTCACTTCCGGGCGGCCATCATGTCATGGGTCAGGACGGTCAGCTTGCCGATCAGGTTGCTGATGTCGGAGCCCTTGCAGGACCATTGCGTGCCGATCGCCTCGCCGTCCGCCGAGACGGAGACCACCGCCACCGAGCGCAAACGGCCCTCGCGGGCCAGCGCCAGCTGATCCTGCAACACGGCGATGATCGACGCGGTGTCCTCGTCCGCGACCGCGGGCGCGATATGCGCCGGGAACGGCACGACCGAACTCGTCATCGTCTGCTCTCGCTTCATCTCGCCGAACCCCTCGGTAACATCCCTGGGCTCCGGCGTGCGCATCAGCTTTGTGCAGAGTGTGGCAGCTTGTCCGTGTCCTGCGATGTCTTGGAGGCGTGTGGCGGTGATGCAACGGTTTCGGTGCGTTCCGGCGGCCAAAGGCTGCGGGCCGTTCCGGCCGCAGCGGCGCGATGCGCGTGGCTCCGCGGAGCGTTGCGGGGGCGCCCCGCACGGGGCACCCCCGGAGATGTCCGCCTTCAGGCTGCCTTGCGGCCCTTGCGCTCACGCTCGGCCATGGCGCCGGGCTGGCCCAGGCCGATCGCCTTGGCGAGGGCGGAGCGCTGCTCGGCGTAGCTCGGGGCGACCATCGGGTAGTCGGCCGGAAGGCCGTAGCGGTCCCGGTAGCTGCGCGGATCGAGGCCGTGGCTGGTCAGGTGACGCTTCAGCGTCTTGTAGGTCTTGCCGTCGATGAAGCTGACGATTCCGTCCTGCCGGACCGACTTGCGGATCTGGGCCGCGCTCGGCTTCTCGATATCGGCCGGGGGCGCCGCCCCGGTCTCCGGCGTCAGGGTCCCGGCGACGAGCCCGCTGATCGCGCCGTGCACCCGCGCGATCAGGGCCGGCAGCTCCGAGGCCGGAACCGGATTGTTCGACACGTAGGCGGCGACGATGTCGCCCGCCAGCTCGATGAAATTCGAGTTGGGCCCTGTGGTTTCCTCTGTCACTGCAAGATTCCTGATGTGCCCCTCACGAGGGATCTGCTACTTTTGAGCGCTGAATGCAAGTTACAAAAGCGTTTGGCGCGGGGCATCCTGCGGATGACTGGCGTGCGCGCGGCGGACAGCTGGAAGGTAGATCTGGCAATCGGCGATGGAGAACTTTCTTGCGCGGCCCGGCGAAGCCTATCGACTGCGGTAGTGTTTCCACTCTGCGGAACGACCAGAAGGCGAGTCTCGCGGCTTCGGAGCTTGCGCGTCTCTGTCGGCCGGGGGCTGCATCGTCTTCTGCGGTGACGCGGCGGCCGGGGCGTGGCATGGCGCGGCCATGCTGATGCTCGTGCTTCTCATCGCCCTGCTGGCCGTCGTGGTCGTGATGATCGTACTCCGGCGGTGGACCGGGCGCCTCGCTTCGCTCGCGACGCTGCTGGCCGGAGCGATCGCGGTTCTGTGGCTCGCCGAGGTCGGACTGCTACCGGGCACCCAGGGGCCGCTGACGGCGCAACGCCCCCTCGTTCCGGGGCTCGACCGGTAACGGTCCGGTAAGCGTGCCGGCGCGAGCATGGGCCATGCCCACGCTCTCCGCCCCGCGCCTGCTCACGTTCCTGGTGTCGGCCGTGTTGATCGGCCTTGCCGTCGCCAGCCTGTACACGCGCATCCCCATGGTCGGTAAAACGGTCGTGGCGCACCGGCAATGGTTCTTCATCGGTGCCTACGTCCTGCTCGCCCTTGGGGTCACCACACGCAGCCTGTAGGCGAGCGAGCCGTCGGCCTCGCGATCGCCGGCTGCGCCGAGGAGACCGGAATGACCCTGAGGACCACCTTCCTCGTGCAGCCGTTCGAGCTGCATCGGAAACGCCTGCGGCCCGCCCGTCAGGAGCCCGCCCAGAGCGAGTTCGGCGCCCTCAAGAAGGCGGAGGCGCTGGCCGCACGCATGCCGGGCGCGGCGGCCCTCAAGATCGTCGCGGACGACGAGACCGGAGAACTGGAAGGCGTGACGATCCTCGGCCAGTTCGGGGAGGTTCCGGAAGATTTTGCCGAGACTCTTCTGGGGAACTGATCCCGGCCGCGTCTCGGGATGCGACACGGAGGACCGCGCAGTGCGGCCCGCGGGAAACTACGTAGAAACACCGGCGGTCGATACCTGCGCGCTTCCGCGCTCGCTGAGCCCGCATCCGTGCCCCGCTATTTCATCGATCTCCACGATGGCGCCAACCTGATTCGCGATCGGGACGGCTTCGATCTGCCCGATCTTGCCGCGGCGCGGGCGAAGGCGGTTCGATTGCTGACCCGGGTCGCGCAGGGGCTGACCGATCCGGTGCAGCGGCAGGACTACGTCATCGCCGTGCGCGACGAGCAGGGCGCGGTCCGCCTGCGGCTGCGCCTCTCCTACGATGTTGAAACCGGCTGACGGCGCGCCCTCCGGCGCGGTGTCGGAGGCCGGCACGGGTCCAAGACAGGGGCATCACATGCGACGTTCGACAGGTCCGGCCCGTGCCCTCGCGGCAGCGCTCATGCTTCTCGGCTCGGCCGGATGGGCGACGGCGCAGACCGCACCGCCCCCGCCGGCGGGCACGGCTTCGGCCACGGCCGACAACGCCGTGATGCTGACGGTCTTCCTGCGCCACGACCAATCGCGCCCGCTGGCGGACCTGAACGCGCAGCTCGCCCGGCAGGGATTCTACAAGGCCTTCCCGCCTCCGGGCATCGAGGTCGTCTCCTGGACCGTCGTCATGGGGATCGGGCAGATCATCGTGCTGCGGCTGCCCGCATCCCGCCTGCGCGAGGTCAACCGCGTCCTCGAGGACACGGCCTGGGGCGCCTATCGCACCGAGTTCTACCCGACCTACGATTACAAGGCCGTGGGCCTCGGGGAGCACGAGAAGGCGCGCTGAGCGCCTCCCCGCCCGCAGGTCCGGCGGCTCCGCTCAGACGAAATGCGCCGGCAGGGACAGGGCCTGCGCGTACAGGGTCAGCGCGATGGCGCCACCCGCCAGGGTGAGGGCCAGTGTGATGCGGTTGGTCCAGCTCATCGTCGATCTCCCTCCGGCTCGCGACTGTCTTCGCGGTATGGGGAAGAGATAAGCCCAAGCTTTCGCGGCGAGCGTGTTCCGCGGCACATCGGGGTGCGGCCGCCTCAGGCCGGGGCTCCGCGTCCGGTATCCGTCGGCCCGAGAATCAGCGCTTCGTCCCACAGGCACGGATGGCCGAGCCGCTTGGCCGTGTACATCGCCGCGTCGGCCCGCTCCGCCAGGGCCTGCGCCCGCGTGGCGTGCAGGGGTGCGCAGGCCACGCCGATCGCGGCGCCCACGCGGATCGGGGATCCCGCACCGAGATCGTAGGGGGCGGCGAGGCGCGCCTGGAGGTGCAGGGCGAAGCCGAGCGCCGGCGCCGGCGCCGCGTCGCCCAGGAGGATGGTGAACTCGTCGCCCCCGAGCCGCGCGGCGATGTCTGCCGCCCCCAACGCCTCCCGGAGGCGCTCGGCCAGCTGCCGCAGGAGCGCGTCGCCCATGGCGTGACCGTGACGGTCGTTGACCGGCTTGAAGCCGTCGAGGTCGATGGACAGCAAGGCGCAGGGCACGCCGTCGCGGCGCGCCAGGGCCCGGTCGAGCCGGGCCGCGAACAGGTAGCGGTTCGGCAATCCGGTCAGCGGGTCGTGGTGGGCCATGTAGCGCAGGAGCGACTCCGTCCGGCGGCGCTCGGTCACGTCCTCCCACAGGGCGGTCCAGCCGCCGCCGGCCTGCGGGTGCAGCGTGCGCGCGATCTGGCGCCCGTCCGGAAGCGTCTGCACCACCGCATCGGTCGTGCCCCGGGCGCGGAGCCGCCGGCACGCCGCCCAGAGCCCGTTCGGATCCCGGTCGGACGGGAGGGGCCCGGCCGCGCTCGCGGCATCGACCTCCCGGGCATGCAGGCCGGGCCGGATCCGGTTCGCGGCCGCCCCGAAGAGGCGCCGGAACCCGTCGCTCATGAACAGCAGCCGGTCGGCGGCATCGAACACGCACAGGCCGTGCGGCAGGGAATCCAGGGCCTGGACGAGACCGGGTCCGAGGGTGCGTCCGCGGCCGAGGCCGTCCTGGCGCCGGCCACGGACAGCCCGAGGATAGCGCCGCGCCAGCTTCATCGCCGCCCTGCCCACCCGCGCCGTCATGGCCATTCCCCCGAAGCAACCCGACCACGTCGCGCGGCCGCCGGATCGAGCCGGCTCGGAAATTAAT
Source organism: Methylobacterium sp. UNCCL125 (assembly GCF_900116795.1). Classification (NCBI taxonomy): domain Bacteria; kingdom Pseudomonadati; phylum Pseudomonadota; class Alphaproteobacteria; order Hyphomicrobiales; family Methylobacteriaceae; genus Methylobacterium; species Methylobacterium sp. UNCCL125. The sequence continues at coordinate 368,576 of NZ_FPBW01000002.1, forward strand.
CCCTTGTCCTCATAGAATGGGATTCCTTTCGCCAACCTTGACGAAATCAATTCGCGTTCAACGATCCTTGGCGCGGTCGCGCCATCCGGAAGTTGAGACGGTCGCGTGGATGCGCCTCAAGACTGTCCAGAGCCCCGGACGAGGTCCCGGCGCGCGGATGCCGGCCGTCGGCCAAGGCGGTTTCCGCGTCCGCCCGGCGGCGCAGGCCGGGCGGGTCGATCCGGCCGCCGCGCGATCCGCGCGGCGGCGCGATCACGGGGCGTCGTGCACGCCGTGATGGCCGTCGAGGACGGTGTCGCTGGTCGGGACCGTCTCGGCCACCGCCTGGGCGCGGCGGATATCCGGGGCGGTCGCCTCCGCCACGAAGGCCGCCACGGCCTCGGTCAGAGGCAGGGTGCGGGTCTGCTGGCTGCCGAGCCGCCGGATCGAGACCGTCCGCTCCTCCGCCTCGCGCTTCCCGAGGGCGAGCAGGACCGGCACCTTGGCCAGCGAGTGCTCGCGGACCTTGTAGTTGATCTTCTCGTTGCGGAGATCCGCCTCGACCCGCAGGCCGGCCCGCTCCAGGGTCCGGATGACGTCCCGGGCGTAGGCGTCGGCCTCGCCGGTGATCGTCGCCACCACCACCTGCACGGGCGCCAGCCAGAGCGGGAAATGCCCGGCGAAATGCTCGATCAGGATGCCGGTGAAGCGCTCCATCGAGCCGCAGATCGCCCGGTGGACCATGACGGGCGGCTTCCTCGCGCCGTCGGCGTCGATGTAGAAGGCGCCGAACCGCTCGGGCAGGTTGAAGTCCACCTGCGTGGTCCCGCATTGCCAGTCGCGGCCGATGGCGTCGCGGAGCACGTACTCGAATTTGGGCCCGTAGAACGCGCCCTCCCCCGGGTTCACCGCGGTCTTGATCCGGCCGGCCGACTGCTCCTCGATCTGGGCCAGAACCCGGGTCATCACCTCCTCGGCATGGTCCCAGAGGGCGTCGGAGCCGACGCGCTTCTCGGGCCGGGTCGAGAGCTTCACGACGATCTGGTCGAAGCCGAAATCCGCGTAGGTCGAGAGGATCAGGTCGTTGATCTTCAGGCACTCGTCGGCGAGCTGGTCCTCGGTGCAGAACACGTGGGCGTCGTCCTGCGTGAAGCCGCGCACACGCATCAGCCCGTGCATGGCGCCCGACGGCTCGTAGCGGTGCACGATCCCGAACTCGGCCATGCGCAGGGGCAGGTCGCGGTAGGATTTCAGGCCGTGCTTGAAGATCTGCACGTGGCCCGGGCAGTTCATCGGCTTGAGGGCGAACCAGCGCTTGTCCTCGGCCTCCTCGCCGGCCGACTGCGCGGCGAACATGTTCTCCCGGTACCAGCCCCAGTGGCCGGAGGTCTCCCACAGGGCCTTGTCGAGGATCTGCGGGGCGTTCACCTCGGCGTAGTCGCCGCGCAGGCGGCGGCGCATGTAGGCGATCAGCTCCTGGAAGATCGTCCAGCCCTTGGCGTGCCAGAAGACGACGCCCGGCCCCTCCTCCTGGAAGTGGAACAGGTCCATCTCGCGGCCGAGGCGGCGGTGGTCGCGGCGCTCGGCCTCCTCCAGCCGGTGCAGGTAATCGTCGAGGTCGGCCTGGCTCGCCCAGGCCGTCCCGTAGATGCGGGTCAGCATCGGGTTGTTCGAATCGCCCCGCCAGTAGGCGCCCGCGACCTTCATCAGCTTGAAGGCGGTGCCGACCTTGGCGGTCGAGGTCATGTGCGGGCCGCGGCAGAGGTCGAACCACTCGCCCTGCCGGTAGATCTTCAGATCCTCGCCCGGCGGGATCGCGTCGACCAGCTCGACCTTGAAGCCCTCGCCCTTGCCGGCGAACAGGGCGCGCACGTCCTCGCGCGTCCAGACTTCCTTGGTGAAGGGGGCATCGCGCGCAATGATCTCGCGCATCTTCGCCTCGATCTTCGGGAAGTCCTCGGGCGTGAACGGGGTCTCGCGATGGAAGTCGTAGTAGAAGCCGTTCTCGATCACCGGGCCGATCGTGACCTGCGTCTCCGGCCAGAGCGCCTGCACCGCCTCGGCGAGCACGTGGGCGCAATCGTGGCGGATCAGCTCCAGGCTGCGCGGGTCGGTGCGGTCGAGGAACTCGATGCGGGCGTCGCCCGCGATCGGGTCGTCGAGGTCGGCGACCGTGCCGTCGAGCGCCATGGCGACGGTGCGCTTGGCCAGCGACTTGGCGATGCCCTCGACCACGGCGCGGCCGGTGGTGCCGGCGGCGATCTCCCGGGTGTTGCCATCGGGGAAGGTGAGGATCGGCATGGTTCGAGCGTCTCCAGGCTCAGTCCTGCATACGCGGCAGGTAAGCAATTTCGGGGGAGCGGCCGTGTAGACCGATTTCTCGGGCGAGGGAACAACGGCGCGGCGCAACTCCACGCATCCCTGGCCCCCGTCCGCCGTTCCGGTGCGCCTGATCCCGCGCGGCCGCGCCGGAGGGCGGGACGCGAGCACAGGGAATTCGGGTCCCCTCTCCCGCACGGGAGAGGGGGCCGGCGCGGGTGTACCGACCGGAGCAGCCTCCGGAGCCGGGTCCCGCTGCGCGGCCCCGGGATGACGCGCGTCCCACGAATGCCGGAGACGGGGCTGGAAGACGGCCCCGTCCGGCGACATGCTGGCGCGGCGCCTCCCCCCGTACGGACGGGCGGGCGGCCGGACACCCGGAACAGGGACACCCGCATGGCCGCGCGCCTCGCCCTCCTCGGCCTCGGCGCGATGGGGCATCCCATCGCCCGCAACCTCGCGGCCAAGCGGGACTCCGACGCCGAGACGCTCGTCGCGATCGATTGCGATCCGCGGCGCCTCGCCGGTCTCGACGCGCCGGGGCTCGTCGCCACGACCGATCCCGGCCAGGCCGCCGGCGCCGACGTGCTGTTCCTGTGTCTGCCGGACGGCGACGCGGTCGAGGCGGCGCTCTTCGGCACCGGCGCCTTGGCGGAGCGCCTCGCCCCCGGGGCAGTCGTGGTCGACCTCAGCACCATCGCCCACACCAAGGCCCTGGCGATCGGCCGCGCCGTGGCGGCGACCGGGCGCGCCTTCGTCGATGCGCCGGTCTCCGGGGCGCCGGCCGGTGCCGAGGCCGGGACGCTCACCGTGATGTGCGGCGGCGAGGCCGGGGCGGTGGCGCGGGTGCGCCCGCTGCTGGCGCGGATCGGCACGACCATCCTCGCTATGGGGCCGGCCGGGGCCGGCCAGCTCACCAAGACGATCAACAACGTGCTCTACGACATCAACATCGCGGCGCTCGCCGAGGTGCTGCCGATGGCCGTCGCCCTGGGGCTCGACCCGGATCAGGTTGCCCAGGTGGTCACCACGGGCACGAGCCGGAGCTACGCGGCGCAGTTTTTCGTGCCGCGCATCCTCCAGGGCCGCTTCGACGAGGGTTATCCGATGGGGGCGGCCTACAAGGACCTCGTCGCCGCGGCGGCGATCGCCGCGGAGAACGGCTTCCCGATGCCGGTCACCGCGGCCGCCACCGTCACCTACCAGACCGCCCTGCGCCAGGGACACGGCGACCGGGACAAGGGCGCCATGGTCCTGCCGTTCGAGGCGCTGCTCGGGGTCCGGGTGCGGTCGCGGTCCTAGGGGATCGCCCCGGCGGAGCGGCCGCGAAGGAGGGCTTCAGGGATCGCGCGCCCGGCCGGAGGCCTCCTTCGCGGCCTTCGCCGCGCTCCGGCACCGCGGGACGCGGGCGCGGATGCGAGGCATCCCGCGGGATCAGGGCAGCTCCAGCACGTCCTTGAGGGGGACCACCGCCAGCACCGCACCCGACGCGTCGGCGATCTCGAAGGACTGGCCGGCCAGCACCGCGCCGTCGACGCGCTGGATCTCCAGGAGCGCGCGGGCGGAGCGCTCGGCCTCGGCGCGGGCGGCGTCGAGGTCGGCCAGGTCGGCGCCGTCGAGATCCTCGATCAGCCACTGGCCGTCACGGATGTGGAGATAGAAGTGCGGCATGTCCGGCAAACGGCCGCTGCCGCCTCCAGTTGCACCCGGACCGCTCGGCACGGTCCGCTTGTGTCCGCCCGGTCACTCCGCGGCTTCGGTCTCCGGCAGGGCCGCCTGCCCGGGCCGGGGCGCCACCGGTGCGTCGGCGCGCTGCAGAACCTCCAGGGCCGCATCGGCCTCCCGCTGGCGGTCCCAGAGCGCCGCGTAGACGCCCCCGGCCTCCAGCAGCTCCGCATGGGTGCCGCGCTCGACGATGCGGCCGTGGTCGAGGACCAGGATCGCGTCGGCGTTGACCACCGTGGACAGCCGGTGGGCGATCACCAGGGTGGTGCGGCCGCGGCTGACCCGGTCCAGCGCCGACTGGATCTCCGCCTCCGTGAAGGAATCGAGCGCCGAGGTCGCCTCGTCGAGCACAAGGATCGGCGGCGCCTTGAGGATGGTCCGGGCGATGGCGACCCGCTGCTTCTCGCCGCCCGAGAGCTTCAGGCCGCGCTCGCCCACCGGCGTGTCGTAGCCCTCCGGCAGGCTCGAGACGAAGCGGTCGATCTGCGCGAGCCGGGCCGCCTCGCGCAGCTCCGCGTCGGTGGCGTCGGCCCGGCCGTAGCGGATGTTATATCCGATCGTGTCGTTGAACAGCACCGTGTCCTGCGGGACCATGCCGATGGCTGCCCTCAGGGATTCCTGCGTCACCGCCGCGATGTCCTGCCCGTCGATGCTGATCCGCCCGCCCTGCGGCTCGTAGAACCGGAACAGCAGGCGCGAGAGCGTCGACTTGCCCGCCCCCGAGGGCCCGACCACCGCCACCGTCTGGCCCGCCGGTATCGCGAAGGAGACGCCGCGCAGGATCGGCCGCTCCGGATGGTAGGCGAAACGGACATCCTCGAACCGCAGCGTGCCGCCCGCCACCGCGAGCGGCGCGGCGCCCGGCCGGTCGGCGATCTCGGGGTTCTGCCCGAGGATGCGGAACATGTCGTCGATGTCGATGAGCGCCTGTTTGATCTCGCGGTAGATCATGCCCATGAAGTTGAGGGGCATCGAGAGCTGCACCAGCATGGTGTTGGCGAGCACGAAGCCGCCGATCGTGGTGCGCCCGGCCAGGATGTCCCGGGCGGCGAGCCACATCACCACGGTCATGCCCAGGGTGAAGATCACCGCCTGCCCGGCATTGAGCACCGCCAGGGACACGTAAGTCTGCGTCGAGGCCTTCTCGTACCGCGCCATCGACTCGTCGTAGCGGGCGGCCTCGCGGCGCTCGGCGCCGAAATACTTGACGGTCTCGTAATTGAGCAGCGAATCGACCGCCTTGGTGTTGGCGTCCGTGTCCGAGGCGTTCATCCGGCGGCGGATGGCGATCCGCCACTCGGTCGCCTTGTAGGTGAAGGCGAGATAGGCCGCGACCGTCACGAAGGCGGTCGCCGCGTAGGTCCAGCTGAACTCGTAGGCCAGCACGCCGAGCACCAGCACGAACTCGACGATGGTCGGCACGAGCGTCAGCACCATCAGGCGCGACAATTCCTCGATGCCGGCGCGGCCGCGCTCCAGCACCCGGGTGAGGCCGCCGGTCTTGCGCTCCAGGTGGAAGCGCAGGGACAGCCGGTGCATGTGCTCGAAGGTCTGGAGCGCGAGGCGCCGCACCGCATGCATCGCCACCTTGGCGAACAGACCGTCGCGCACTTGGGTCAGCGCCGACATGGCGATCCGCGAGACGCCGTAGAGGGCGATCAAGAGCATCGGCGCGGCGAGCAGCCCCGTGGGCACCGGTGCGTCCTTGCCCCCCACGGCAGCGACCAGCGCGTCGGTGATCCACTTGAAGGTGAACGGCGTCACCATCGTCACCAGCTTGGCGGCGAGCAGCAGGCCGAAGGCCAGGAAGACGCGGCGCTGCAGGTCGGGCCGGCCATGGGGCCAGAGATGCGGCCAGAGCCGGCGGTAGGTGGCGATCAGGCCGGGGCGCTCGGCCGGGAGAGGCGGCCCGGCCTGAGGCGCGGTCTTGTCGGTCATGCGGGTTCTGTCGGGAGGGAATGCTGAGTCCCGCATATAGGCGCGGGGCGGCGCGGGATCACCCGCGCTGCGCGCAGGGCACCCGTCACGCCCGCCAGAACGGCTTCGCGATCTCGATGCGCAGCGCCCACGGCTCCAGGCCGGCATCCCGGGCCTGATCGGGGTGGAGCGCCGCGAGGGCACGCCGGGTGCGGATCCGATTCAGCCACGTCCGGAGCAGGGACGGGCGCGCGGCGGGGCGGCGAAGGGCGGGTGACGAAGACAATGTGACGGCGGGCATCGCGGTCGATCCGATGGCGGGGATGCAGTCCGGCCGGGATTGCTGGCGGAGCATTGATCCGATACACATCTCGGATCAATCGAAACATTGACCTCGGAGCAATGATGCGCGCCGCGGATTACCGCTCCGTCGCCGACGCGATCGCCGCCGACATTGCGGCGGGCCGGCTGCGCCCCGGGGCGCGGCTGCCGCCGCAGCGGGACTTCGCCTACGCCCGGGGCATCGCGGTCTCGACGGCGAGCCGGGTCTACGCGGAACTGGCCCGCCGGGGGCTGGTGACCGGCGAGGTCGGGCGGGGCACCTATGTCCGCAGCGATCCGGGGCAGGCCGGCCTGCTCCGGCCGGAGCCGCCCGCGGCGGCCCTCGACCTGCAGCGGACCCATTCGCGCCTGCCGGAGCAGGAGGCGGTCCTGTCCGAGACCCTGGCGGCGCTGGCCCGCAGCGGCGCCGAGATCGGCTTCAGCCAGTACGGTCCCGCGGGCACGCCGCGGGCGCAGGCCGTCGCCGCCGGGTTCCTGGCCCGGGAGGGCTACGCCCCCGATCCCGCCGATATCCTGTTCACCGGCAACGGCCGGCAGGCGCTGGCCGCCGCCCTGGCGGCCCTGGCGGCGCCCGGCGAGCGGATCGGCTGCGAGCCCCTGACCTATCCGGGGGTGAAGGGCATCGCGGCGCGGCTCGGGATCACGCTGATCCCGCTGGCGATGGATGCCGAGGGTGTCTGTCCCGAGGCGCTGCTCCAGGCCCACCGGGCGACCCCGCTGAGCGGCGTCTATCTCCAGCCAACCCTGCACAATCCCCTCGGCGCCACGATGGGGCCGGCGCGGCGGGCCGCCCTGGCGGAGGTCCTGGATCGCACCGGGCTCATCGCCATCGAGGACGCGGTCTACAGTTTCCTGGCCGAGGCGCCGCCGTTGGCCGGCCTCGTACCGCACCGGGTGATCTTCGTGGACAGCCTGTCGAAGCGGGTGATGCCGGCCCTGACGGTCGGCCTGATCGCCGCGCCGCCTGCCCTGACCGACCGGCTCGCCGCCTCCGTCCGCCAGGGGGCCTGGACGGTGCTCGGCCTGTCGCTCGCGGCCGGCATGCACTGGATGGCCGGGGGCTCGGCGGCGGCGCTGGCCGAGGCCAAGCGCCACGATGCGGCGGCCCGGCAGGCTCTGGCCCGGGCCGCGCTCGCCGACCTCCGGGTGGTCGGCGATCCGCAAGCCTACCACCTCTGGCTGGAACTGCCCGAGACGTGGCGGGCCGAGGCCTACGCGGCCGCGGCCCTGCGCCAGGGCATCGCCCTCCTCCCGGCCTCGGCCTTCGCGGTCCATCCCGGCCACGCGCCGAACGCGGTGCGCCTCGCCCTGGCCTCCCCGTCCCGCGCGGACCTCGACGGGGCGCTGCGCAGCCTGCGCCGCCTGGCGTTTGCGGGCGACGATCAGGTCGTGGAGTGAGGCGGGTCTGCGGACGGCGCCGGTGCCCGTCGTTACCCGGCTCTGCCCGGGCTGTGCCCCCCGCGGTCACGGCGGTGCGCGTGACGACGGTTCGGCGGCATCGACCGGAGGCGGTCCGGGCGCCTTGCGCGCGGGGACCCGTCCCGTCCCTGGGCTTCACCCCGAACGGCGATCGGGATTCCGGAGCCCTCCTGCGAGGCCCGCGCGCGGGCACCCCAGGACGAGGTCGTGGTCTGGAGCTCCGGCGTTTCAGGCCGCCCCGGCGGCCCTGAGGACGGTCGGGCAGGCCCCGAAGCCGCTCAGCCGCGCTTGTCGGCGGGGAGCACGAAGATCTGGCCCGGATAGATCAGGTCCGGATCGCGGATCTGGTTCTGGTTGGCGTCGTAGATCACCGTGTAGCGCTCGCCCCGGCCATAGGTGCGCTGGCTGATGCGCCACAGATTGTCGCCGCGGGTGATCCGGGCCGTGCTGATCTCCGGCACGAACACCGTCCCGGCCCGGTTCGGCCCCGCCATGTCGGCCACCAGGGGGCTCGCTCCGGTGGCCGGGGGCGAGGCCGCGGCCGGCCGGTCCCGATCGGCCCCGTCGCGGGCGTCGCCGGCCCGCGCGTCCGGGGCCCGCGCCCCGTCCTGGGCGGCCGAGGGCGCGGGCTCGGCGGGTTCCCGGGCGGCGAGCTGCGCCGGCTCGGGCACCGACAGGGGCACCGCCGCGCGGCTGGCGACCTTGCCGGTGGCCGGGTCGACCTCATCGATCCGCACTTGGTACTGGCCGGACTTGAGACCGCGCCCGATGGTGAAGGTCGCCCGGCCGTCCGGTCCGATGCTGCCGGGGGCGATCAGCGTGTCGTTGAGGTAGAGCTGGATCCTGGCTCCCGGCGTACCGGTGGCCGTCACGAACAGGCGGCCGTTCCCCTGCACGTCCACGCTGAGGATCCGGGTCGGCGCCGACCCGGGCGCCGCGGCCTCGCGGGTCTCGCCGCTCCCGGCCGGCCGCGCGGCCTGCGCAGGGTCGGCGGGCCTGGAGCCGGGCTCGGTGCTGGGCTGAGAGCTGGGCTTGGATCCGGCCCTGCCATCCGCCTTGCCTCCCGCTTTGGCGTCGGCCGTCGCGCCGGGGGCGCCGGGCTGCGACAGCACCACGGTCGCGGCGTCCGGGGCGGTCAGGGCCACCAGGGGCTGGCGATCCCGGCCGGGGGCGACATCCACCGCGACGCTCTGCTGCGACTCGGTCGCGCGCCCGTCCTTGCCGGTCATGCGCAGGCGGAGGGTGCTGGCCCCCGCCGGCAGGGCCGGCGGCACGATCGCGAACTGGCCGTTGGCGTCGGCCTTGGCCCGGGCCACCGGCCTGCCGTCGACCAGCATCTCGATCCCGGCATCCGGCGCACCGCGGCCGGCCACCACGGCGTCGCCGTTCGGCTCGACCCGGACGATGTCGAAGCGCGGCGCCTCGGCGGCGTCCGGCAGGCGCGCATCCGGGCTTGGGCCGGCCTGCGGCGCTCCGGGTGCGGCGGCGCGGGGATCCTGCGGGCGGGCGGCCATGTTGCCCGCCCCCGGCGCCGGGCTCGCCCGGCCCGGCTTGTCGTCGCGAAAGTCGATGGTCGGGTCGGGGCGACCGGCCACGGCGCCCGGATCGGTCAGGCCGCGCAGGCTGGCGCTCGGCGCGGGGGCGTCCGGAACGGGACGGCCGGTGAGCCGCCGCAGGGAATCGCCGCCGAACAGCGCCAGCACGAGTCCCAGTCCGCCGAGAAGGCCGGCGAGCGCCAGGGCGAGACTGCGCCGCACCTGTCTCGACATCGCCACGAAGGCCTCCCCTGATCCTGCCGCCGCCCGTCGGGCCGCCCCGCGCGAAAACCGTCGACGGCGCCGCCCATAATACCGTACATGGTCCTGACACCAAGCCGTCCCGCCGTCCAGGCGGGCGAATCCCCCGCGAATTCAGCAGTTTGGCGCGTGGAGTGCCGGGCGCGGGGCGTGTTCTGGACGGCTCGCAACGGACGCGCGAGGAGGGCGCCGGATGGCCCCGGTGAGGACAGTCTGTGTCTATTGCGGCTCCGGCTTCGGCCGCGACCCGGCCTTCCGCGAGGCCGCGGAGGTCCTCGGGACCGCGCTCGCGCAGGCGGGGATGCGCCTCGTCTACGGCGGCGGCGATGTCGGCCTGATGGGAACGGTCGCCCGGGCGGCGCTCGCCGCCGGCGGCCACGTCACCGGCATCATCCCGGATTTCCTCCAGGCGCGGGAGCACATGCTGGCGGACGTCCAGGAGACCGTGGTGGTGCCCGACATGCACACCCGCAAGCGCCTGATGTTCGAGCACTCGGATGCCTTCGTGACCCTGCCGGGCGGCATCGGCACCCTGGAAGAGCTGGTCGAGCAGCTGACCTGGGCGCAGCTCGGGCGGCACCGGAAGCCGGTGGTGCTGGTCTCGGTGGCGGAGTTCTGGGCGCCGCTGCTCGCCCTGTTCGAGCACATGCGCGGCCACGGCTTCATCCGCGAGGGCCTCGACCTGAGCTACCTCGTCGCCCGCGAGGCGGCCGAGGTGGTGCCGATGCTCCGCACGGCCGGCCACGAGCCGGATCCCCAGGCCGAGACCATCGTCCAGCAGCGGATGTGAGGCGGTCCGGGCGGGATCCGGTGCGCCGGCGACCGCGCGGCGGGAGGATTTTCAGGATGCGCGCTTCCCTCCTCGCGGCCCTGCCGCTCGCCGGCCTCGCCGGCGCGGCCTCGGCCGGACCCGCGCCGGTCCTCCAGACCCTGGACTACGCCAACACCCGCTATTCGGATCTCGCCCAGATCGACGCCGGCAATGTCGGGCGCCTGAAGGTCGCCTGGACCTTCTCCACCGGCGTCCTGCGCGGCCACGAGGGCGCGCCGATCGTGGTCGGGCACGTGATGATCGTGCACACGCCCTTCCCCAACGTGGTCTACGCCCTCGACCTCGACCATGACGGCCGAATCCTGTGGCGCTACGCCCCCCGGCAGGAGGCCGGCGTCATCGCCGTCATGTGCTGCGACACGGTCTCCCGCGGGCTGGCCTACGCGGACGGGCGGCTGTTCCTGCAGCTGGCCGACACCACCGTGGTCGCCCTCGACCCCGAGACCGGCCGGGTGCTGTGGTCGGTGAAGAACGGCGATCCGGGCCGGGGCGAGACCAACACCGCCACGGTCCTGCCGGTCCACGGCAAGCTCATCGTCGGGCTCGCGGGGGGCGAGTACGGGGCGCGCTGCCACGTCACCGCCTACGATCAGGCGACGGGCCGGCGCCTCTGGCGCGCCTACGCCACCGGGCCCGATGCCGACATGCTGGTCGATCCGGAGACGACGACCGAACTCGGGCGCCCGATCGGCAAGGATTCCTCGCTGACGAGCTGGGAGGGCGACCAATGGCGGACCGGCGGCGCCTGCAGCTGGGGCTGGTTCTCCTACGATCCCGACCTGAACCTCGTCTATTACGGCACCGGCAACCCCGCGACCTGGAACCCGTCCCAGCGCCCCGGCGACAACCGCTGGTCCATGGCGATCATCGCCCGCGACGCCGACACGGGCATGGCCCGCTGGGTCTACCAGATGACCCCCCACGACCAGTGGGACTATGACGGCGTCAACGAGATGATCCTCACCGAGCAGGTGATCGCCGGGCGGTCGCGCAAGGTGCTGACCCATTTCGACCGGAACGGCTTCGGCTACACGCTCGACCGCGCCACGGGCGAAGTGCTGGTGGCGGAGAAGTTCGATCCCACGGTCAACTGGGCCAGCCGGATCGTGATGGACCCCGCCGCCCCCGATTACGGCCGGCCGGTGGTCGACAAGCGCTATGCGCCCGGGGAGGCCGACGAGGAGGAGGTGACCAAGAACATCTGCCCCGGGGCGCTGGGCGCCAAGAACCAGCAGCCCGCGGCCTACTCGCCCCTGACCCGGCTGTTCTACGTGCCGACCAACCACATGTGCATGGATTACGAGGCGTTCCGGGTCACCTACACGCCCGGCCAGCCCTATGTCGGCGCGACGCTCACCCTGCACCCGCCTGAGGGCTCGGACCGGACCGGGGCGTTCATCGCCTGGGACGGCGCCAAGGGCCGGATCGCCTGGACGATCCCGGAAGCCTTCTCGGTCTGGTCGGGGGCGCTGGCCACCGCCGGCAACGTGGTCTTCTACGGCACGCTGGAGGGCTACCTGAAGGCGGTCGATGCCCGGGACGGCCACGAACTCTACCGGTTCAAGACGCCGTCCGGCATCGTCGGCAACGTCACCACCTACCTGCACGACGGGAAGCAGTACGTGGCGGTGCTCTCCGGGGTCGGCGGCTGGGCCGGGATCGGTCTGGCGGCCGGGCTCACCGATCCCGCCGACGGTTCGGGGGCGGTCGGCGGCTACGCGGCCCTGTCGCAATACACGGCGCCGGGCGGGCAGCTCACGGTGTTCGAACTGCCGAAGTAGAGCCGGCCGCCGGTCCCGGCGGCATCCGCACGCGCCGCCGGGCGATTCGCACGGCATCCCGCCGGGTCGCTTCGGCGCCGGATCCGCCTGGGCGCAATCCGGGCCGCCTCCCCTGCCCCGCCTGGCCCCGACCCTAGCAACCGCTGCCGGCCACGGGCGCGGCTATTCAGGTGCGGCCGCACGTGCGCGGCAATCGAAGGCCGAAACCCAGTTCTTGACGGATATTTCGATAGACTAAATCCGTTTATCTTCGTGCAGTCTCCAAAAATAAGCCGACTTACAGAGTGTTGCTCTGAAGATACGAATCAAGAAGACGTCAGATTTTGAACGAAATATGACGATTTTTCATCGATGACCTTGGATATGGGGCGCGCGACCGGCCGGACGGGGCGGTGTCGGGGAGCGCATCATGAAACGGGGATATGGGGTCTCAATCGCCGCTCTGGCGGTCGCGATGCTCGGTTCGGGCGCCCAGGCGCAGACGCCCGGTGCGGGCAACGGCGTCGACATCCTGTCGGGCTTCGGGCGGATCTGGATCCCCGGACGGACCTACGACACCGGATCGCCCACGGCCCTCGGGGCGCCCCTCCTGCTGCGCAACATCCAGATCGTCGCCGAGCGGGCGCGGGAGCGGACTCTCGCGCAGGAGATTGCCGCCTATTACGACGACCGCCGCAACCAGAGCTACAGCGTCATCGACGGCCTCGGCCCGCTGACCCAGGCCTATCTGGCGGGGTCCGGGGCGACCACCACGATCCCGGCCTTCGACGCGACCACGTCCCGCGTCCAGTATGTCGACCAGGGCACCAGCGCCGGCGTGACGACGTCGCCCCTCGGGAAGGTCGTGCAGCTGGTCAACGTGTTCCGGACCAACGCCTCCACCAGCCCGGCCAAGGACGCCTACAGCTACCCGCGCCCGTGGCGGCAGAGCCTGAACGGCGAGAGCCTCGGCTTCGTCGTGCCGCCCTCCCTCGTGCCGGAGAAGAGCCCGACGCCCGCGACGGATGGCGGCTTCCCGAGCGGCCACACCAACGCCGCCTACCTCTCGGCCCTCGCCCTGGCCTACGCGGTCCCGCAGCGGTTCCAGGAACTGCTCACCCGCGCCAGCGAGCTCGGTGACAACCGCATCGAGGCGGGGATGCACTCGCCCACCGACGTGATCGGCGGCCGCGTGCTGGCGACCTACTTCGCCATCCGGGCGCTCAACGACCCGGCCAACGCGACCCTGCTGGCGGACGCCGTCGCGCAGGCCCAGAGCTACCTGAGCCAGGCCTGCGGCGGGCCGGTGGAACGGTGCGCCCACGCCGCGGTCGATCCCGCCACCGACCGCTTCTCCGATTCTGCGCGCAACAAGGCCGCCTACACGGCGCGCCTCACCTACGGTCTCCCCTCGGTCGGACCCACCAATCTGCCGCCGGTGGTCCCGACGGGCGCCGAGGCGCTGCTCGCGACGCGCTTCCCCTACCTCACGGCGGCGCAGCGCCGCGACGTGATCGCCACCACCGAGCTGCCCTCCGGCGGGTTCCTCGACAACGGCCTGGGCTACGACCGCATCAACCTGTTCGCCGCCGCCGACGGCTACGGGGCCTTCAACGGTCCCGTCAGCGTCACCCAGGATGCGGCCAAGGGCGGCTTCTCGGCCTACGATGTGTGGCGCAACGATATCGGCGGCGCGGGCAGCCTCGAGAAGCTCGGCAGCGGCACTCTGGTGCTGGCCGGCGCCAACACCTACACGGGCGGCACGACGATCGGCGGCGGGACGCTGGTCGGCCATGCCGGCGCCTTCGGCACGGGCGCGATCGTCGACAACGCGGCCCTCGTGGTCGATCAATCCGTCGACGGGACGCTGCCCAACGCCATCTCGGGCTCCGGGACCCTGACCAAGACCAATGCCGGCACCCTCACGCTCACCGGCCTCAGCACGCTGAGCGGCGCCACCACGGTTCAGGCCGGGCGGCTCGCGGTGAACGGCTCCCTCGCCAACTCGGTCGTGTCTGTGCTGCCGGGGGCGGAGCTCGGCGGCTCCGGCACGGTGGGCGGGATCGGCGCGCTCTCGGGGGGCACCGTGTCTCCCGGCAACTCCATCGGCACGCTCACCGTCGCCGGCAATGCCGCCTTCGCGGCCGGCTCGACCTACCGGGTCGAGGCCAACGCCGCCGGACAGGCCGACCGCATCGCCGCCACCGGCAGCGCCACCCTGTCGGGCGGCACCGTCCAGGTGCTGGCCGCCTCGGGCGCCTACAACCCGCGCACCACTTACACGATCCTCTCCGCCGCCGGCGGCGTCTCGGGCCAGTTCGCCGGCGTGACCGCGAACCTCGCCTTCCTCAGCCCGGGCCTGCGCTACCGGACCGACGCGGTCGACCTGACCCTCACCCGCAACGACGTGCCGTTCGCCGCGTCAGCCACCAGCCGCAACGGCATGGCGGCGGCCAACGCCGTCCAGGCGGCCGGCGGCGGCCGGCTCTTCGACGCGGCGGTC
>NZ_FPBW01000022.1:0-129519 GCF_900116795.1 Methylobacterium sp. UNCCL125
ATGGCAGGGCCACGAGGCCGATGGCACGGCGCGAGCTGGCGTCCACGCGAACCAGCATCGCCATGGTGTTCCAGCACTTCGCCCTCTGGCCGCATCTGACCGTGCTCGGCAACGTGACCGAGGCGCCGGTCCACGTCCTCGGCCGCCCCAAGCGAGAGGCCGAGGAGGAGGGCCGCGCGATCCTGGCCCGTGTCGGCCTCACCGAGAAGGCCGACGTCTACCCGCACACGCTGTCCGGCGGTCAAAAGCAGCGCGTCGCGATCAGTCGCGCGCTCGCCATGAGGCCCAAGGTCATCCTCTTCGATGAGCCCACCAGCGCCCTCGACCCCGAGATGGTCGGAGAGGTGCTGAGCGTCATCCGCGAGCTTGCGCGGGAGGGGCTGACCATGGTGATCGTAACCCATGAGATGAGCTTCGCGCGCGAAATCGCCGACACAATCGTCTTCATGGACGGGGGCCGCATCCGAGAGATTGCGGCGCCAACGGATTTCTTCACCAATCCTCAGTCCGAGCGGGCCCGACGGTTCATCTTCCGACATTGACGGTCACCATGAGTTCTCGCAGTACGATGTCATCTTGAGCGAGCGCTCGTGCAGCGACGCGGACGCAGGATTCACGAGTGGGATCAGCTGGACGCGCCTGGGCAATGGCTCAGACCGTCTGCGCGCTTCCCACGGCAACCGACACGGCCTGGCTCTCTGCGATCGCTGAGGATCGATCTCGCCCGCTCGAGCACGTCCGGCGCGCCCGCATCGTTCTGCTCTCGGCCGAGCGCCTGAGCGTCCAGGACGTCGCCCGGCGGGCGTCGAAGGTCTGCTGCGCGACAAGACGCGCCCGACCGGGGCACCACCCCATTCGACAGAGACGGTCGCCGGGGTGCCGGCGCTGACCTGCGGGGAGCCGCCGGGCGAGGTCACCCGCTGGACCGGCCGTGCCGTAGCCCGTGCTGTGGGGATCTCGTTACGCGCCGTGCAGCGGATCCGGAAAGCTCACCGCCTCCGGCCGCACCGGCTGCGCGCTTTCAAGCGTTCGCGCGATCCGGCCCTCGCCGCCCAGGTCGAAGACGTGGTTGGCCACGACACAAGACCCACCCGCCCACGCGGTGGTGCTGTCCATCGACGATCCTTCGACCGGCTCAGGATGAGGAGAACCGGATCCAGGCGCTGGAGCGCACCCGCCCCGACCGTCCGCTCGCCCCCGGCCATCCCGCCGCCCGAACCACGACTATGCCCGTCACGGCACCACGACGCTGTTTGCAGCCCTCGACGTCCTGGCGGGCACGGTGCTCGGCCGCGGCATGCAGCGCCACCGGAACCGTGAGTTCATCCGGTCCCTCGACGCCGTCGAGGCCGCCGTCCCGTCCGACAAGGCGATCCAGGCGATCCTCGACAACGTCACCACGCACAAACACCCGAAGGGGCGCTCCAGGCTCGCCCGCCACCGGCGCTGGACGTTCCACGTCACGCCGACATCGGCCTCGTGGCTCGACGCGGCCGAGGGCTTCTTCCCGGCGCTGATCCGTCGTCGGTTGCGACGCGGCTCCTTCACCAGCGTCGTCGACCTGCAGGCGGCGATCAAACGCGACATCACCGAGCACACTCGGCGCGCCAAACCCTTCGTCTGGACCAATTCCGCCACCGACATCCTCGCCGCAGTCAGCCGATCCCCTGAACCATCGGTCTGGGTCAGCGCGCCAGAGGCTGCGGTGGGCCCTATCTGAACAGCGGCAGCTCTGCGCCGAGCACGCAGAGGCCGACCAAAAACAAGGAGCCACCCGCGGCTTCTAGAATGACGCGCAGACGGTCGCTGATGAGAGACGCCGCGGCTGAAGCCGTTCCAGCCACGAAGCAAGCCAGACTGATCAACGTCACCGCAGCGCCTCCACGTCGGCCTGGAACGCCTACGCTACGGCGTGGGGGAGCAGGAAGTTTCAGCGAGGGTTCGCCAAGCCAGCGACGACGCAGCCGAGCTTGGGGGGTTAGCGTTTCGCGCCCCCTTGGCATCCACGCCCGCCCTTGTCGCTGAGGGGCGAACGGTAGGCGGACGTGGACGGCCAGCCTGAAGCCGGCGGCGGCGGCCTAATGTCTGATTCGAGACATTTCAATCCAAACCGGCTCTTCCCGATGAACGCCGCTCGCACATCCAGTGCAGGCGGCGGGAGGGATCTCGGTGGCCTCAGGAAATCCAGCCGAGCACCGTCACCAGGTGGTCGGCCTGGGCTCGAGTCAGGCCAGAGGCGACGGCGGATCCATTCCGGCAGACCGCAAAGGTCCCGTCAGCGGACGCACGAATTTTGATGGAGGCCATGGAGCTAAACCCGCGATCATGTCGCGGCCGATGTCGAAGGCTCAGGACGAACCGCGTGAGATGTGATCTCGGTTCCCCTTTGGCAAAATGCGGCGGACCGCCTCAGGTCTGTGGCTGAAACCCCAGCACGTCCCGCTCGCGCATCCGATGCGAGTTGATCGGCTTCGTCCGTCAATGCGGTGGACTTGCGGGATGGAATGGGCGCGGCCATCGTCAGGCGGCTCGCGGTGGAAGGGTGATGGTGTCGTCGGTCAGCGTCGGGGTGAGGGCCGCCAACGGATTCGTCGAATGTAGCTCCGTCCGATGCCGGATCGGGAAGCTGAGGCGAGCCAGAACATCGTCGCCCGTGCCTTCGATGAGGTCCTCCAGTTTCGGCCAGCGATTACGGAGTTGCTCGGCCGGATGCTGGAGAGCGGTGCGCGCCGCGTCCTGATCGGGCTGCTGGAAGGCGTTCACGCGCTCTTCGATGTCCTTGCAGAGCTTCGACACCGACGACTTCGAGATGCCCGACAGACCCATGGCCCGCACGAGATCGTCCACCCGGCGCGTCGAGACGCCGGCGATGCACGCCGCTTGGCTTGGCCGAAAGCCGCCGGCCCGCTTCGACGTCGGGACACCGCAAAAGGCGGACGGGATCCTGCAGATCCGACGCCAGCATGACGCGATCAAGAGTGCTTTCTCGCGCGCCGATCATCCACCGCCGCAACGCGGATCCATGGAGCCGAACGGGCGGATCCCGGAACCGTCCCCGCCGCCGCAGCTTCCGGCCCTGGAGCTTGGCGGCAGCGCCCCCGCGCTCAAGGTCGTGGGGAGGCTCTGGCACGGGGTCATGCCGGGCAGCTTTTCGGTTCGCCGATCTCGCCCCCTCGAGAAGGCTCCCCGGCGCGGCGAGGCGCGGCGAGGTCCGTCATCACGGCAGCCGGGCGTCGGATCTGTCGCCGGAGAACGTCCACGCGATCCGGCGCAGGCCTCAGCCGCGACGCGGTCTCAGGGGCGGGTCAGGAGGACGGGCCCGCTGTCGATCCGGATGCGCAGCACCGCGTAGGGCTTCCGGCGAAGGTCGCGGCCTTCGTGGAAGCCCGCTTGCCGGTGCAACTGGTTGGCGGTGAAGTACAGGTAACCGTCGCGCCCGATCGACAGCGTATCGGGCCAGCTGATGGCCGGATCGGTGACCACGGTGGACCACTTGCCCTGGTCGAGCACGCGGATGGCGTTGTGCTCGTAATCGCCGGCGAAGACCCGGCCGCGATCGTCTTCGGCGATCCCGTCCGAGGCGCCCTTGGCGCCCATGTCGCGGATCTGGCCGGCGAGATCAGCCTCGCTCACCCGGGGATCGCGCAAGGCGGCGGTCGGCACGGCATAGAGCGTCCGGCCGGAGAGCGGGCCGTAATAGAGCAGCGACCCGTCCGCCGAGAGCGCGATGGCATCGCTGGCGACGCGGACCGGCTTCGCCGGCCCGTTGGCGGGGCGGTTCATCAGCGGCTCGCCATCGACGACGGGGGTGAAGTCGGGCTCCGGCGCGGTGCTCGCATGGCCGGAGAGGCGGCGGAATGCCTTTCCGGTGGCGAGGTCCACCACGATGATCCCGCCAATGCCGGCGTTGGAACTGTCGGTGATGTAGGCGACGCCGGCCTCGCCCTGGCGCAGGTCGAAGCGGACGTCGTTGAGATAGGTCGTCGGCAAAACGACGCTGTCGGGCAGGACGATGGTACGGACGATCGTGTTCGTGGCGAGGTCGATCGCCACCAGCTTGGCACCGCCCGGCTGCGGCGGGCGGAAGCCGGGCGCGGCCGTATCCAGCACCCAGAGCCGGTTCGCGCCGTCGGCGACGACGCTCTGCACGGAGATGAAATGCGCGGCCGGGGCGGCCGGATCGGGCTGGTTCGTCGCGAGATCGGGATAGGGCACCGTCGTCCCGTTCACCACCTCCCCCACGGTGAAGGGCGCGTTGTCGCCCCATTGCGGGAAATTCACGAACATCCGCCCGTTGGGCGCGACAGTGATGCCCGTCGGCATGGCGCCGTCGAATTGTGCGACCTGCTCGATGGCAGGCGCCGGCGCGGCGGAGGGCTCGGCCGCGCGCGTCGCGTCGTTCGCAAGCGCGATGGACAATGCCGCCGCCAGGGTGGCGGTGAGACTCTTCATGATGTCCTCTCCCCCCCGACGCCGCGTCGAGGCCTGTCGTTAGGCGCAGCAGGTAAGACGTCGGCACCGGTCGGCAATGGCGGGACTGAACGGCTCCAGCACCGGCGCGAGCCGCCCTGCGGCGAGATCCGCGGAGACGTAGGACCGGCCGAACCGTGCGAGGCCGGCGCCGCCGAGCGCCATCAGGCGCACCACGTCGCCGGACAGGCCCTTGTGCTCGGCGAGATCGACGCGCATCCGCGGATGTGCCGCGAGAGATCGCGGCCGAACCGGCAGGATGACCTGGGTGCCGAACGGGACCGAGGCGTTCACCCGGAGCCGGGCGCTCGGCTCGGCTGTCCCTCGGCCCCTGACGACTTGCAGGCGTCCGCGCGCTGGTCGCGCAGGCTGCGCAGGCCGGCGAGGCTGATCTCCTCCGTGATGGCCTCGTGCCATCTGTCGAGCAGGCGGATGCTGAAGCGTCGGCCGTTCAGGATGCTCTTGAGCACATCGCCATTCAGCGAAATCACCCCGATTTCCTGCATCTGCGCCGTGGGAAACATTGCGTTCGACACCGGCCCGTCGTCGATCCGATACTGATAGTTGAGGATGGAATTCTTCGGCAGACCCGTCACCTCGAGCCGGTCGCCGACGATCTGGA
This sequence comes from Methylobacterium sp. UNCCL125, assembly GCF_900116795.1. Taxonomy (NCBI): domain Bacteria; kingdom Pseudomonadati; phylum Pseudomonadota; class Alphaproteobacteria; order Hyphomicrobiales; family Methylobacteriaceae; genus Methylobacterium; species Methylobacterium sp. UNCCL125. Next base: position 5,093 of record NZ_FPBW01000022.1, read on the forward strand.
TACGCGATCGGGTCTTCGGCGCCAGGATGCAGCCAGCGTCCCCGCTCGACGGGTGACCGGCCTTCCTGAGCACCCAGTCGCCCTCGCTGGCGACCGTCTGTCCCGCATCCTCGGCGGCGCCCAGGGGGGAGGCCAGGCAGGCCGCGACGGCGAAGAGTGCAACCCTCATGAACGACATCCTCGTCTCACACGTCGGTCCGGTCCTGGACCCAACATCGTTCTCCAAGCCGGGCTGTCGATCTGAGACACATTCGCCCGGTCACCCCGGCAGGCGATGGCTGGCAGATCCGCCCCAAGACCGGTCGGCAACGTGGTCCGCGACCGCCCACGCCCCGTTGCAGCAGCAGCCCCGGGAGACCTGTGGTCAGGCGCGCGAGGACGCGCCGGACGTGCCTGTTCGCGCCACCCCCGGCTCGGGAGCAGGCCGGCCGCAATCCACCCGACCAAGGCTCTCAGGCGATCACCGGCGCCCGCCGGTTCCGGCCGACGATGGTCAGGCTGCCTCGACGTGGGTGAAGCGGAGAAGCTGACGCCGGTCGGCGCGTCGGCTTCCGCCCCGCTTGGGCGGCCCTGCGGCCCGCTTGCGGGCGTCCAGACGGCGCGCCGTCAGAACACGGCGTGGTCGCCGCGCTCGGCAACGGCCTCGCCTCGGATCACGCGCGCATAATAGTCGAAGAGAGTTTCAGAGCCGGTCGACGGTGTGGCGCGCGCATCATATTGCCCCGTCACCGGATCCAGAACGAGCATGGATTCCGTCGCGTAGTAGCGCCCGATGCGCGCGAGTTCGGCCTTGGCTGCCAAGGTCGGAACCAGCCGTCCGAGCATGGCCAGAGTGACTATGATGACGTCCAGAAGGGCCACGGGCACATGCGTGAATCGCGCTTCGCGCCCGAGCAAGGCGAAGAGCTGCTCGCCCTGCGCCTTCGGGGTCACGGCTTCGCCCGGGCCGCCGATCGGCAGCACGCGATTGCGCCGGTCCGGGTCGTCGAGGCACGCGGCAATGTAGGTGCCCAAGTCGTCGTCGCTGATCGGTTTGCAGGCCGTCAGCGTGCCGTCGCCGAAAATCAGGAACGACTTCCCGCGTTTCAAACGATCGATTTGCCCCGACAGTGATTTGAAGAAGGCCGTTGGTCGTACGATCGTGTAATCGAGGCCCGACCCGGCCAGAACGCCCTCGAACGCGCGCTTGGCGTGCTGGAACGCCAGGACCGGCTTCTGGACGCAGATCGCCGAGAGAAGGATGACGTGGGTCACGCCGGCCGCCTTCCCGGCATGCAACGCACTCACATGCGCGCGATAATCGATCGCCCAGGCGTCGTCGGGCAAGCCCGTGCGCGAGGCGAGACACGAGACCAGGACGTCGAACGGCTCGCCGCGGAAACCCGCCTCGGCGAGGGACGATGGATCGGTCACATCCACCACCCTTGCGGTCGCGCCCGGAGGCAGTCGGGAGCAAGCGGGCGGCCCTGACGGGTCGTCGATGTCGGCGCGACGCCTGACGAAGCAGACCACGTCATGGCCCCGTGACACCAGCGCGCGCACCGTCGCGCGCCCGATCGTCCCGGTGCCACCGAGCACGGCGACGCGTCGCGGGCGCAACGCGTCCGATTGGTCTCCGGTCACGCTCACCTTATCCAGCCACTCAGGGTTCCGGCATGTCCGGTCGTTGTGACGAGACCGTATCGATCCACCCGAACAGGAGGCCGCCTTCGCAGCCTGGATTGCCACGGGTGTGGGCGAAGGGTCAGCGCGTCATGCCGGCGTCATAGCACGGAGCGCGCCGCCGGCGCCCGCTCTCGCGGCAGCGGGACAGTCAGGGCCGCAGCCTACCTGCGAGGACGTCGGTGGCTGCGTGGACCAGCCGGTGTCGGTGTATTGGTCCGGTTCTCGTCGAACAGCTTGCGCCAACGGATCAGCCGCTCAGGTGCGAGGCTGCCGTCCGCGACGGCAGCCTGCACGGCGCACCCGGGTTCGCTTGTGTGGGTGCAGTCGCGGTATCGGCACAGGGGCGCGCGTTCGATGATCTCGGCGAACAGCGTTTCGATCCCTTCCGCGGCGCCGCTGACGTGCAGCGTGCGCATCCCCGGCGTGTCGATGACCCAGCCGCCGTCGGCGATGGCATGCAGCGAACGCGACGTGGTCGTATGGCGTCCCTTGGCATCGTGCTCGCGAATGCCGCCGGTCAGCTGGGCCTGGGCCTGACCGGGACCGACCAGCGTGTTCACCAGCGTCGATTTGCCGACGCCGGAGGAGCCGACCAGCGCCACGGTCTGCCCCAGCCCACACCACGGAGCGAGGGCGTCTGCAGCCGCGGAGAGACGGGGGTTGAGGGTTACGACGTCGAGCCCGCGCTGCAACTCGGACGCTTGGCGCTGGTAGGTTCCCAGATCGGCTGTCGTGTCGGCCTTGGTGAGGAGGATCACCGGAATTGTGCCGCCTTGATTGGCCAGAGCCAGATAGCGCTCCAGTCGCGCCGGATTGAAATCGGCGTTGCAGGAGGTGACGATGAACAGCGTGTCGACATTGGCCGCCGCGGCCTGAAGGGTCCGGCTGCCTTCGGTGCGGCGCTCCATGACCGTCCTGCGGCTGAGACGGCGATGCACGGTCTGGGTTCGCGGATCGACGAGAACCCAATCGCCTACGGTGAAGTCGCTCGTGCTGGTGTGGATCGCGAGCGTCAGTTCGACGGATCCGGCCTCCGACAGGGCGGTCAAGCGAGACCGGTGAAGCGTCGCGATCCGCATCGGGGCGAGATCGGCCTCGTGGGGTTCACGCTGGACTTCGAAGAAGTCGGACCAGCCCAAGCTTGCAAGCGACAGGGGCTGGAAGGAAGGGGGATGATCGATCACCGCCCTGCCCATGACATGGCATCCTGCGCCTGGCCAGCCCTCCACCGCCAGGCGCACGTCGATGCCCGGCCGAGTGCAAGGACCGTCGGCCTGCGCCGTCTCCCTGCGCCGCCTCCCTTGGCCATACCCACGGGAGGCGGACGGTCGTGTCGCCGCGCGGGTCAATCGGGAGCGGCCGCGAAGGCGCGCGCCCCAATGCCCGGATGAGCCAGTCTCCGGCCCACTCATAAGATTAGCACTTCCACTCGGTGAGTGCTAACAATGCGTCGATCGGGCGGCGATGACAGTCTCGCCGTAGCCTTTCCCGCGACAGCGCCAATCATGTCGGTTGGATCTCGCTTGGGAACGATCAGGATACCACGATGAAATTCCGTCCGCTGCACGACCGCGTGGTCCTCCGTCGCATCGAAGGCGAGGAGAAGACCAAGGGCGGCATCATCATTCCCGATACGGTCAAGGAGAAGCCGCAGGAGGGCGAGGTCGTCGCCGCAGGACCGGGCGTGCGCGACGAGGCGGGCAAGATCAACCCGCTCGAGGTGAAGGCCGGCGACCGCGTCCTGTTCGGCAAGTGGTCCGGCACCGAGGTCAAGATCGACGGTCAGGACCTCCTGATCATGAAGGAATCCGACATCCTGGGCATCGTCGCCTAGCGCGGATCAGGCCGCTCAGAGCCTCACGACGATCTGCCCTTCGAGGCGCCCGCTGTGGCGCGCCTCAGGGCCAAACGACAGATGACGAGTGCTCCACCATGTCCGCCAAAGACGTTCGCTTTTCGGTCGATGCCCGCGAGAAGATGCTGCGCGGTGTCGAATTGCTCGCCAGTGCGGTGAAGGTGACGCTAGGCCCGAAGGGCCGCAACGTCGTGATCGAGAAGAGCTTCGGCGCCCCGCGCATCACCAAGGACGGCGTCACCGTCGCCAAGGAGATCGAGCTCGTCGACAAGTTCGAGAACATGGGCGCCCAGATGGTGCGCGAAGTGGCCTCGAAGTCGAGCGACACCGCCGGTGACGGCACGACGACCGCGACCGTTCTCGCGGCCTCCATCGTCCGGGAGGGCGTGAAGTACGTCGCCGCCGGCATGAACCCGATGGACCTGAAGCGCGGCATCGATCTGGCCGTGGCCGCGGTCGTGAAGGATATCGGCGCGCGCTCCCGCAAGGTCGCCTCGTCCGAGGAGATCGCCCAGGTCGGCACGATCTCCGCCAACGGCGACAAGGAGATCGGCGAGATGATCGCCCACGCCATGCAGAAGGTGGGCAACGAGGGCGTCATCACCGTCGAGGAGGCCAAGACCGCCGAGACCGAACTCGACGTCGTCGAAGGCATGCAGTTCGACCGCGGCTACCTGTCCCCGTACTTCATCACGAATGCGGAGAAGATGGTCGCCGAGCTCGAGGATCCCTACATCCTCATCCACGAGAAGAAGCTCTCCTCGCTCCAGGCCATGCTGCCGGTGCTCGAGGCCGTGGTCCAGACCGGCAAGCCGCTCCTGATCATCGCCGAGGACATCGAGGGCGAGGCGCTCGCCACCCTGGTGGTGAACAAGCTGCGCGGCGGCCTGAAGGTCGCGGCCGTGAAGGCGCCGGGCTTCGGTGACCGCCGCAAGGCGATGCTCGAGGACATCGCGATCCTGACCAAGGGCCAGATGATCGCCGAGGACCTCGGCATCAAGCTCGAGAACGTGACGCTCCCGATGCTCGGCCGCGCCAAGCGCGTGCGGATCGAGAAGGAGACCACCACGATCATCGACGGCGCCGGCGAGAAGGCCGACATCGAGGGCCGGATCAGCCAGATCAAGGCGCAGATCGAGGAGACCACCTCGGACTACGACCGCGAGAAGCTCCAGGAGCGTCTGGCCAAGCTCGCGGGCGGCGTCGCGGTGATCCGCGTCGGCGGTTCGACCGAGGTCGAGGTCAAGGAGAAGAAGGACCGCGTCGACGACGCGCTGCACGCCACCCGCGCGGCGGTCGAGGAAGGCATCGTCCCCGGCGGCGGCACCGCGCTCCTGCGCGCCAAGGCCGCCGTCCAGGGGCTCGCGAACGACAACCCCGACGTCCAGGCCGGCATCAAGATCGTCCTCAAGGCTCTCGAGGCCCCGATCCGTCAGATCGCCCAGAACTCGGGCGTCGAGGGCTCGATCGTGGTCGGTAAGATCCTGGCCAACAGCTCGGAGACCTACGGCTTCAACGCCCAGACCGAAGAGTATGTCGACATGCTCAAGGCCGGCATCGTCGACCCGGCCAAGGTGGTGCGCGCGGCCATTCAGGGCGCGGCCTCGGTCGCCGGCCTGCTGGTGACCACCGAGGCGATGATCTCCGAGGCGCCGCGCAAGGAGGCTCCGGCCATGCCCGCCGGCGGCGGCATGGGCGGCATGGGCGGCATGGATTTCTAACCGGCCGAAACAGGTCCGAAGCGCCCTCCGGCACGCCGACAGGCGGATCGCCGGAGGGCGCTTCGGCGCAACACGAGGGGGTGGATCGACCGGCTGGACCGACCTTCTCTCGCTATCGACCGCTGCCGCCTCCGCCGGGCTGAAACCGGCAAGCTTGTGCCGTTCGCTCCGGGCGCCTCATCCTCGTGACGGATGCGTTGGCTCGCAGGGCGATCGCGCCGACGAGGGCCCTGCGAAATTCGTCCTGTCGGCATGACCCGCGCCGATCTCGCGGTTGCCATCGAGGAGAGAGCACATGCGCATTCTTGTCGGCTGCGAGATGACTTACGAGTTTCCGCAGCCCACGCCCGTCATCGCGACGCTCAACGTCCACGCATCGCGCTTCCCTGACCTCGAACGGCCCGATTACCTGATCACGAGCCCGGCCGTTCCCCTGGAGGGCTATCGCGACAGCTTCGGGAATTGGTGCACCCGTATGGTCGCTCCGGCGGGGCGCTTCATGCTCAAGACCGACACGGTCGTGCGGGACCACGGCAGCGGGGATCTGCAGGAACTCGACGCTCCGGAGATCCCGGTCGAGAAGCTGCCTTCGGACAGCGTGCTGTTTCTCCTCGGCAGCCGGTACTGCGAGACGGATCGCCTCTCCGCCATCGCGTGGGATCTGTTCGGACATGTCCCGCCCGGCTGGGGACGGGTGCAGGCGATCTGCGACTATGTGCATGATCGGATCGCCTTCGGGTATGAGCACGCGCGTGCAACCCGCACGGCCTTCGATGTCTTCGAGGAGCAGCGGGGCGTCTGCCGCGACTATGCGCATTTGGCGATCGCGTTCTGCCGCTGCCTCAACATCCCGACGCGCTACTGCAACGGCTATGTCAGCGACATCGGCCTGCCGCTGCCGCATGCGCCCGGTGATTTCGCCGCCTGGATGGAAGTGTATCTCGGTGGCCGTTGGCATACCTTCGACCCTCGCAACAACAGCTCCCGGATCGGCCGGATCCTGATCGCCTATGGGCGCGACGCCGCGGACGTGCCGTTGACGCTCACCTTCGGGCCCAACGATCTCACCGGGTTTCGCGTGACGACGGAAGAAGCGCCCGGCCCAGCCTGAACCGGCGCCGTATCGAAGCCGAGCACAGTCGATTCAGCCGATCGACCGCAGGATGGTGGCGCTGCGGCGTCGCGCAGCCGTCGATCTGACAAGGCAGGAACGGGCGGGCGACCCGGCTTCCCGGCCGGCGCGCTCCGTGTCCGTTGCGGGACCTCGGGCGGGCCTCGACGCATGGCGATGATGGGCCTGACGCCGAAGGTCTGCTTCAATGCGGCGCAACGGCCGACGCGATTGGCGGCCGGCCGGAACGACGTAGAGTGCGCCCGGGTCAAGGCGCTGCGCAGGATCCCTCGTGAGCCCGGACCAGAACCACGACGAGGGCGAGGACGAGGGCGAGGATTGGCGCTCCGTCAGCACGCGCCGGCCTGACACGGGAAGCCTCAGCCGCGCCCGGAGCCGCGCGCGCGAACCCGGTCGCGGGCGAACCGCGGATGATCCGGCCCAGATCCCGGCCCTGGGGTGGAAGGACGTCCTCTGGAGGATCCTGTACTCCTTCCCGCGCGACCGCATCTTCACCACGGCCGGGGGCGTCGCCTTCTTCACCCTTCTGTCGACCTTCCCGGCTTTGGCGACCATCGTGTCGGTCTACAGCCTGTTCTCCGACCCGCACGTCATCAGCGAGCACCTGAGCCTCCTCTCGGGCGTCCTGCCGAGCGGCGTCCTCGCCCTCCTGTCCGACCAGCTCATACGCGTCGCCCAGCAGAGCGCCGGCGCGCTCAGCACGGCCTCGCTGGTGAGCGTGTTGATCGCCTTCTGGAGTGCGAACTCGGGCGTGAGCGCCCTCTTCGATGCGCTCAATGTGATCTACAGGGAGCGGGAGAAGCGTTCGCTGGTGCGCTTCTATGCCACCACCTTCCTGTTCACGTTGAGCGGCATCGTGTTCGCCCTGACGGCCACCGGATTGGTCGTCATCCTGCCGCTCGCGCTCGACCAGCTCGGCCTGGGTGTGCTGACCGACGTCACGCTGCGCCTCGTGCGCTGGCCGGGGCTGCTGATCCTCGTCAGCATCGGCCTGGCCGTGACGTATCGGTACGGACCCAGCCGGCGCGAGGCCAAGTGGCGGTGGGTGAGTTGGGGCGGCGTCGCCGCGGCCATCACCTGGGTTTGTGCCTCGGTCTCGTTCTCCTGGTACGTGGCCAGCTTCGACAGCTACAACAGGATCTACGGTTCGCTCGGCGCAGGCGTCGGGTTCATGACGTGGATCTGGTTCTCGGTCGTGATCGTGCTTCTGGGGGCCAAGTTGAACGCCGAGATCGAACGCCAGACGGCGCGCGACAGCACGCGGGGGCAGCCGAAGCCGCTCGGCTCGCGCGAGGCCCATGCGGCCGACACCATCGGACCGACCGAGGGCTGAATGGGGTGCCGGCACGGTCAAGAGGACCGGCCTGAATCTCGGGCCTGTCGCAGGCGTCGGGATCTCACGCCCGGCTGAGCGTCACGCGCGAAAAGCCGCGCTCACGGATCCGGCGACGGCTCGTCCTCAATCAGCGCGATCGAGGTGGCGATCGGACCGTCCAGGGGTCCCACATGGGCTATGAAGCGGGCCCGCGACCAGAGTTCGACGCGGTCTCCGTCGCTCAGGCAGAGGGCACGTTCCGTCGCGTCTGCGTCGCTGGCGGCCTCGATCGGGATGGTCGACCTGACGCTCCCATCCGGCGCGAACCGGTAGGCCCGGTACGGCGAGAGCGCACAGGACGAATGGCGCCTGGCCGGGAAGCTTACGACGTCTGCCATTCGCGCCTGCCCGCTCTCGTTGTGAACACCAGCCCCAAGCTGCTGGCGCTCGAGGCACGCGATCCGTCGACCGGCATCCTGCGCCTCCCTGAGCCGCAATGATAGCCCAGATGATGGGCGGCCGGAGCGAACCCGGAAAACGCCGTCACGGTTCGTGCGGTCGTCGGTTCAACGCCGTCTGATCGGTGCCGCGCATGGAACGGTCGGCTGATCCGGCCGGTTCGAAGCTCACGGCGTGCCGCGTTGGCGCGCCGACGACCAGGGTTAACGCTATGGCTACCGGCACAGTGAAGTGGTTCAACGAGACCAAGGGCTATGGCTTCATCCAGCCCGACGACGGCGGCAAGGACGTGTTCGTCCACATCTCGGCGGTCGAGCGCGCCGGGATGCGCAACCTGATCGAGGGGCAGAAGATCTCCTACGACGTCGAAGCCGACCGGCGCAGTGGCAAGGAGAGCGCCGCCAACCTGAAGGGCGCCTGAGCCGTCCTTCGTGGGGATCACAGCCGGCGCGCGCCGTTCGGCATCGGCTGACCAGATCCGCCTAACATCAGCATCGCGGGCCGAATCGGGTATCGGCTTGCGGTGCTGAAGCGACGACCTGGGCGGGACCGCTCGCCACCGATGTCACCGCGCCGGGACCGCCCCGCCCCGGCTCACCAGGGTGGCCTCCCGGTCGGAGGCCTTCCACACCGGCAGCGACCCCTCGCGAACGAACATGGCGAAGGCCTCCGCCACCGCTCCTCGGTCGAAGGCTTGCGCCCCGTCCACCGCGCGACCGACGATGCAGGCCGCGTCGGGAGCCTCTGCGACCGGTGGCCGGCTCTCCAACGAGAACAGCACGCCCGACCGATCCGGCCTCAGGTCATCCGGCAGGGCTCCGATCTTGCGCCACAGGCAATCCCAGCGGGCGCAGGCCTCAGGGCGCTCGGGATAGATCCCGCACGCCGTGCCGGTGTTGTGGCGGCACAGGATCCCCGCGGGCTTGTCGAGGGCCTTGATCTCCAGGGCTCGACAGCAGACCGTGCAGGAGCCGCAGGATCGGCCTTGTGCGAGAGCCGCGGTGTTCCGTGGGGTGCCCCCCCGGCGACCGCCTTGCCCTTGGGGCTCCTTGATGATCAGGGTGTCCTCGCTGTCACGTCGTTGCGGCCTGTCGCGCGCGGTATGGGACGTCGCCGATGTCGGACGATGCCACGCTCTGGGATCTCGTAACCGCCGAGCGCATCGCCATCGAGGACGTCGGTGCCGCCATCGACGTCTACCTCGCGGAACCGACGACGCAGAATCATCCGATCGGGCCGGACCATAGTCTCGATCTGGCTGCGGCCGTCGCGGCGCACGCCTTCGCGTCCGCGACCGTGGTCGATCCTGACAGCGACGAGCCGTCCCGTCGCATGGCGGTGCGATCGGCCCTGCTCATGGGCCGCCCGACGGCCCGATCGATCGGCCGCCGAGACCCTGCGAGGGATCAGCGTTCGGCGGATCGGGCGATCCGCTTGAGCGCGGCTACTGATCGTCCTCGTCGTCGTTGACCTCGATCAGGTCGCTGGTGTCCTCGTCGTCCTCGTCGACCACGAGGGTGTCATCCTCGACCGTGTCGCCGTCGTCCTCGATATCGAGCGTGTCATCGCTCTCGGTATCGGTGTCCTTGTCGGCTTCCTCGGCCTCGGCCTCATCCAGTGACACGAGTTCCGGCCCGTCCGTCTCCTCCTCATCGTCGACCGGCGTCTCCTTGCGCGCCACCACGGGTGCGGCCGCTCGGGCGGAGGACGGCGACACGGAGGTGGGGACGACCTCGCCAGAGTAGGGCGAGATCACGGGGGTCTTGTTGAGGTCGTAGAACTTCTTGCCCGTCACCGGGCAAATGCGCTTCGTACCAAGGTCCGGACGTGCCACTGCGACTCTCCAAAAGGACGTTCCACGCTGGACGGGCAGCGCACTCTCCGGCTCGTCTATCATAGATGGCGGCGGATCACCCTGCCCAACGCGAGTCTGGATCGGATCCGGGCAGCGGCTTGCCCGCCCGCAGACGTCCCGCTGCCGGTGACGGCCTGGCTGACCCCGCGAGGGGGCAGACACGCGCCCGCCCGACCGACCGCTTGAACGTCGGCTCTCGGACGCCGCCATTCCCAGGCCGCCCGGCAACGTCGCCCCGGGGTAGTCAGCGGCCCCTGGCCCTTCGCCAGACGGCACAGGGACCGTCTTCGGGCCGCCCCAGTCGGCCGCTTCGCGCCCGTCCCCTGAGAGCGATTCCGAGGCTCGATCGGCCGGATGCCGGGGGGCAGGCTGACCCCTCAGAGCCGCAGGGAGGCTGATGGGGCCTTGCTTCTCCTGCGCCGGTGTCAGGCCCCGCACTCGGTCGCAACCGCGTCTGCTCCAGACGTCCCGGCCTCGTCGGCCGCAAGATCGAGCAGTCGTTGCGCGAGTAGCACGGCCGTCGCCGCGTCCACCGCGGATGCGTCCGCTCCGACCCGTTGGACGAGGTCCGGCTGCTGCAGAAACATCGGTCCTCCGACCATCACGCAGATGGCTCGGTTGCTCGACGCATCGCGCACGGAGCGGATCGCCGTGGCGAGCTGGTCGACGCGCGTCTCGCTGCTGAGCGTCAGACCGACGACGCCGAACCATTCGGACGCCACCAGAGCGGCGATCTCCTCTGGACTGGAGGAGAGGCCGATCGACACGGCCCAGCCTGCCCGACGCAGGAATTGCTCGACGATCCGCACGCCGAACGTGTGCTGTTCACCTGGAGCGCCCATCAGGAGCAGACGACGCCGATCATCGCGCGAGGCGGTCCCCGGCGCGGCTCGGAAACGCGCGACGAGCCGTTGGAGACGGGCCACGCCCGTGGTGACCTCGACGAAGTCGCACAGATCCTCGTCCCACATCCGGCCCAAGAGAGCCGCGGAGGGGGCCAGGAGATCGAGGAACAGGCGATCGACAGGGTGGCCGGCCGCCACCAGGGCCGAGAAAGCCTCGATGACGGCCCCATCGTCCGTCGCGAGCGTGAGATCGGTGAAGGCCGCGATCTGTCCCGCGTCTGGTTTGAAGGCGGGTATGGCTCCCTCGGTCCCCAAACCGCGATGGCGCAGAACCAGTTGCGGGATGATCTCGGTCTGGACGACCTGCCCCAGGGCCAGGCAGCGCTCGCGTGCGGCCTCGGCGGCACGCTTGCGCGCATAGAGCCGACGAGCCTCGGTCGCACGTTCGGTATCGTGCGGGAGACCGTCGCCCCCCAGATGGTCGGACGAACCGAAATTCTGCATCGTCCCCCCCGGCGCCACAGCGTCGGCGGCCTTGCTGGCCTATCGATCGCTGCGCAGCATGAGAACTGTTGTCAGCGCGGATGTAAAGGCTAAGTCAAATTTCCTGGGATAAGACAACGCGGCCCGGCTTGGCCGAAAGACAAAGTTTTGCGCGCGGGCGAGACAACGGTCGGGCTCGGGCTTAGACAGGCGATCGCGCGCCCCCTTGCCCGTGAAGGGTCGTTGCGTGGTCGGACTGGCTCGCGGGCCCAACCGCGCAGCCGCAGGGACTGGAATGGAGGTTCGCCACGGCGACGCGGTCGATCCTGGAGAACGGGATGCTCTGCGACGCTCGGTCGAGGTCGAATGGAGCCCATCGAAGTCCTGGCCCACAACGCCGATCGGGCGCCGGACTGGATGTTACGGGCTGGCCCGATCAGCTTCGTCCCAGCGAATCGAGCGGTCCCGAATCGAGTTGCTTGAGAATCCGCTTGAGGGCCGCGATGTTGCTCTTGTCTTCGGCGCTTTCAAGCGCGTCCGTCAGGACCATGCGGATGTCCTCGGCTTCGACCTTCTCCATCTCCCAGTCCGGATAGAGACGCTCTCGCTCTTCCTCGCTCTGGCTCAGCGAAACGACATCGTAATGGCGCGAATCGCCATGCAGGCGCGCGATCAGCTTGTGTATCTGGGCAGCCGGCCCCTCGATCCACTGGAAGAAGACGCCGCTGCCGAACACCAGGACCCCGGTGATGCCATGCGCGAGATTGTGGAGCTGGGCCGCCTTGACGATGCGGCCGCCCTCGGCGTCGTCGACGCCGTCGGCGGCACGGCTGCAATAGACGAAATGATACAGCGCGGGCAGCGGGACTTCGTTCAACTCAGCGCCGCGTGGAATGCCGTATTCATCGAACATGAGCGGGCTCTTTCCGTCTATGCCAAGCAGGGCGTTCCCCCCGGCGCGTCAGCGGCAGGATAGCGCAACGAACCGGATTTGGCATTGAGCTTGGTCGCCCCGGCCATCACGCGGACACCGAAGGTGCTGCGGATCGACCGGCCATCAGCGTGCTCACCCGCGATCAGGCCGATGCGGTGACGACGAAGCGGGCCTGTCACGGGCCTGCCATTGGCCTGCCATGGGTCGTGTGCAGGCGCGGAACCGACGTCGGCTTCCCTGCCTGGCGGTCCGAAAGCGGTCGGACCGCTCTCGCCCTGAGCGGCCCTGCAGGTTTCGACCCATCTCGGTCGTCAGGACCGCGTTCGTCTCGTCCTCAAAGGAGACGTTTGCCTGCGGTAAAGCGACTTCGGCTCGGGGTGAGGAGCCGGCCTTCGGCGGGGCGGTCGCAACGGACTGCGTCACCGTCGCAGGCGGACGTTCGCGGATTGGATCTTATGGAGCGCTGCCTCTCGGGCAGGGATCCGGCCGTGCGGCCTAGAGCGTGGCGCTGGAGCTGCGGGTGACCGGCGGCGGCGCCCAGGAGCCGTTCAGGAGGACGTCCTTCGGCCAGTAGGTGCGGAGCATCAGGATGAAAGGCCCGGCCGGGGCAGGTAGCCAGTTCGCCTCCCGCTGCGGGCCAGGGCTCTCATGCTGGATGAGGAGATCAACCGAGCCGTCCGGGTTGGCCTTGAGGCTGTCGCGCGGGCTCAATGAATAGCGGTTGATCGGGTTGTCGACGAAAAAGTAGTCCGCGTCATACATCGTCAGCGACCAGAAGCCGTTGACGGGCGGCAGCTCGCCGGCCGGGAAACGCATCACGTAGGTCGAGGCGCCGGTCAGCCGACGGCCCGCGGCATCAACCATGGCCACCGGGTAGACTGCGTCCTGCGGCAAGTTGCAGCCGAGCCCGACCGCCGTCACCAGAGCGCGTTGCAGGTAATCCTTGCCGTAATCGCCGCCGTTGGTCGTGAAGGTCCAGCCGTTTACGTGCTGTCCCGCCGTCTTCATGTGTCCCATGATGCGAGGAATGGCCTCCTTCGGCGCCTGCGCGATTGCCTCGCGGGTGGCAGGCGGCAGGCGTGCGGGATCGAAGGGCTGGCCCGGCACGATGCCGAGTGAGGCCATCTTGGCGACCGGAACCCCATCGGCGAGCGCCGGCGAGTTGTCCTTCATGAGGGTGGCCAGCATGTTGAAGTAGGTCGTCGCATCCATGCGGTTGACCTGCTCGCGCACTGCCGTCTTCGTGTCGACGCTCGGATCGACGCGCCCCGGAGGCGGTGTGTACGGCTTGCCGGCCGCGCTCGCCGGGATGAGCCGGTACTGGTCCTGCAGCGCGTGCACGGCCCTATAATCCTCGGGAGCCCCCGTGCAGTAGGTCCGGCCAAGGATCCAGATCAGGTTAGTCGGCGCCTGGATCAGCTTGGCGCCGGACGGCACGCTGCCGCTCCAGCCGGGTCCGGCGATGAAGTAGGTTTGCGGCCCGGTTCCCGTCGTGCGCTTGCCCGGCACGGCGAACACGTTCGTCCAGGCGCTCAGCATCGGCATGAGATAGTATCGGCCGTCCTCCTCCGGGATGCTGAGAAGGTGGGGCTCTGTCCCGACATCGATGAAGGCGCTGGAGTACAGAGTATCCGCGTTTGGTGCGGTGACGGCCCGGAACTTCGCGTCTGGATATTCGCGCAGATTGGCGAATTGGCCCATCGGGGCGTTCTTGCCCTCAGGCGCCGCCACATTGGTGAGCACGCGCCGGGTCATCTCCATGGTGACGAGCGGGTAGCCGTAGACATAGGCGTCCGTCGCCAGCTCGATCGGATCGGCCACCGCGTTGTTGCCGATGAGTGGCGCGTCCTGGGCCGTGCTCTGAGCCCGGGCGAGAGGCAGGCCCGAGCCGACGAACGGGATCGTAGCGGCGCCGGCGGCGAAGATCCGTCTGGTGACATCCATGACCGTCTCCTCGGAATTGCCCGCTCAGGCAGGCGGCTTCAGGAAAAATCTCGATCCCCTAGACGCGCCGAATGCAGCGCCCTCTCGCCGGACCGGCTTTGCCGACCGTCAGAACAGAGAAACCGTCGAGAGCCACATCGGATCGCGGCGCGCGGCAGCATACCGAAGCTGAGCACGGCAGCTTGACCGAATGGGACAGCGGCTTGGCTCGACCCGGAAGCGCACTGTGTGTCTGACAGTCCAGTAAGGCTTGTCCTAGCGGAACGCTCCAGTTCGAAGCGGCCACAAACGGCGGTCTGCTGAAGGCGCCCCATAGCGAACCGGCGGAGTTGGTCTTCATCCGCATGCCCAATCTTTACCGGTGGGATCGGCTGCTTGGGGTCGTGAGCAAGCGGGAGGGCAAGGCCCGCTCCAACGTCTCTGCGCCCTGGAGCAGACCGGCAGAAACCCACCCCGCGCGGTCCGTCCGCTGCCGACCCATGTCGGCCCTTCGGCCCGCTGTTGGACGCCCCGAAAGCAGGGGAGTCCACAGACGCCATTCGGGCCGTCCGGCAAGTTCGGCTCTGGGCGAAAGGCGGCCGGACCAGGGCGCGCCCTCGGGTGACGCGCTGCCACAACCAAGGTCATCGCGCCCGGCGGACAATTGGCGCATAAGGGGGAATCACTGGCTTCGGACCCGGCCGTCAGTGCCTGAGAGCAGCGAGCGCTCCCGCCCTGATCACGCGGAGCATGTCTGTGTCTGACAGCAGGCCTTTAGCCATCCTCATCGCCGAGGCCGATGAACTTGTCCGTATGGTCACGGCCGACATGCTGGAGGATGTTGGCTTTCAGGCCATAGAGGTCCGCACAGCCGCCGAGGCGCTGGCGGTGCTCGAAGGACCGACCCCGGTGAGCATGCTGGTGACGGGGCGCGGCATCGTGGGTGATGGTGTTGCCCTTGCCCATCTCGTTCATCACCGTTGGCCCGCCGTCGGCATCATTGTCACCTCGGGAGCCGGATCGGATCTTCAGCGGGCGCTGCCGCCGGGCACACGCCTGCTCAGCAAGCCCTACGACTTTGCAGACCTCATCCACGAGGTGGACGCCGGCCTCGCACAGGTGCAGGAGGCGCCCGCAACCGCCCCCGTATTGCCGAGCGGAGTACCGCCTCACAGGGGAGTGGACCTGGGCAACGGCCTGGGAACCGTTGCCGGCCCCTCGACCGAGCCGGACAAGACGTAACCCCTGCTTCCATCACGGCCAGGTCTGAAGCCCGTCAGTTTGGCCGAGGCGATGTTCGGTTTGAGGCGTCGTCGCTCGCAGGCAGACGATCGCAAACCCGCCCGTCTCACCGATCCGGCGTCCTTCGTTGGCGTCTCCGAAGCGGACAGAGCCCGCTGCCGGTCCGCGACCTTTCGAACGCCTCGATCACCACGGAGCTCCGGAAGCAGGCCGAGCGCGAGGCCACCCGGGGCGACCTGGCCACCCGCGCGCGGAACACGGCTGCGATCGAGAGGGCGCTCGATGCCGCCGGCGGGACCGCCGACGACCGGACGCTCGTGCTCGACCGCATGGCCAAGCTCGTCGCGATCACCGCGTGCGACGGCGAGCGCGTGCCGAGCGTCGGCAAGGAGGCCGGCGGGACCCGGGGCGGATCACGATCGCTCCGGCAAGGGTCGACGTCCTGGCGGCCGAGCTTCGCGAGACGGACCCGCGGAACGTCAGACGGCAGGCGCCGAAGGGCCGCTCGACGCCCGCGCCGAAGCCCGCGGCGGCTCCGCTGACGGGCGATCTCGGGCGGTTCTCCCGACCGGGGCCGGACTACAGCTTGACCATGATCGGCGGCGTCGACCGCGAGGATCGTGCCGCTGACGACCGCATCGCGGCAGCCCTGGGCTCGCGAGCGCCTCGCAAGCCGTTGGCGACCACGGGATGGCCTGCGCCCAATACGCCGTCGCGGTCTCACGCGACCCACCCTGACCGCAGTGCATCCTGCCGAAACTTTTATTGTGCAGCGCAATCAGCGACTTATCATTTAAGTATCTCCGTTCTGGAAAATCACGGATCATTATTTGGATCAAATCTTCATTTCAGACATTGTTTATATGATCCGGCGCACGATTTAAATGAGGCGCAATAAGAGGGATAAATAACTATCCCCGCATCCCGATTGGCATCTGAATTTCGCAGAGCAGACATCGCCAATCGATTATAGGACAGGAATTTACAATGACATCCAATCAAAACACTGACCAGAACAGGCACAACAGGCAGTTCGACAAGGCCGCCGAGACCCTGAAGGCCAACGCCGACAAGTCCGCCGAGCAGACCACACAATTCGCCGACGCCGCTCGCGACGGTGTGAACAAGTTCGTCGATCTCAACGAGCGCGCCGCGGAGAACACCCAGCACATCGTGCAGAAAGGCGTCGAGACGGCCTCGCACCAAGCGCGCCAAGCCGCGGATCGCTTCAGCCGCACCCTCGGCTACACGGGCGAGGGCAGCGAGCGCTTGGCTCGGCAGTCCAAGCAGAACATGGAAGCAGTCGTTCGCTGCGGGACCGTGATCACCCAGGCCTTCCAGGACACGTCACGGATCTGGCTTTCGCTGAGCCAGAAGCAGTGGCAGCGCAACCTCGACGGCCTGAACAAGCTGGCTCGCGCCAAATCGGTGCAGGAGTACTCCGCGATCCAGAGCGAGCTCGTCCGTGAGGGGCTGCAATCCATGGTTCAGGACGGCAAAGCCCTCTCCGAGACCTCGGCGCGCGCCATCGAGGAGGCCGGCAAGACCTTCTCCGGCATCGCGCAGCAGGGCTGAGCGCGCGTGCGCTGAGACGCCGGACCGAAGGTCGAGCGATCCTCCTCGATCCGGCAATCAACCCGAGGGCGGTCGCTTCGGCCGCCCTTTTCGTTTGTCGCAGTCGTGTCGGTTCTCGTGCGGCGTGGCTCGGAGTGCGCGATGTACAACCCCTATGCCGTGACCCTGCTCGCTCTCGAGGCGCAAAGAGTCGTCGAACTTCGGCTTGTGAAACTCGCATTGGGCGGTGCCGACGGTCAGCTTGAGGCGCACCGAATGGTCAGCGAGAAAATCAGCGCATTCATCGAGGCCTCGGGCACCTTGATGACCGGAGGTTCGGTCGACGTGGTTGTCGCCCGCTACCGTGAGCACGTGGCTGCGAACGAGAAGCGTCTCACGGCGACCTGATCGGGATTGGCCGGCAATCGCCTTCGGGCAATCCGTGAGGCTCACGCAGCGCGCACAGACGTGGGAGCCGGGCGTGTCGCCGCCGCAGCCGCGTCTGCGTCTTCCAAACCCTTGCCCAGAAGCAGGCTGTCGCAAAACCACCCGACTGAGACACTCGGTGACCTGTCGGAGCAGGGCCGGAAACGGCTTACCCGAGTCGGCGCGCCTGACCAGGTGAAACGCACACGCAGCCCATGGCCCGACTGAGGCGGGCGAGAGACCGTGACCCTGCAGAGGGCCGCGACACACAAGGTAGGCTCCGGTGATCGTCGTGCAGAAGCGCTCACCGCCGGGGCCTCGACGTGGCGGCGACAGCAGGTCCGGCTCCCTTCAGCCACGGCTCGGATTCAGTCCGGACACCTGTAGATGTCGGCCTCGAAATCCCCATCCCCCTGGGTCATGTGCCAGACGCCGCCCCGCTGGCGCGTAAAGACGATGTCCGATCCCATCGTGATGCCGCTGCGAAACCGGCACGCGACGCCGAAGATGAGCCTGCTCCCTTCGCCGCGCCTGGTCTTTATCGCGCAGGTTCCGCCCGCGTACGTGATCTGCTGCGGTGTGATCGTCACCCTCAGGCTCGGGGGATCGGTCCTGTCGCCACGGCATGGCCGGTTCTGCAGGTATCGCCCCTCGAAAGCGTCTTCTGCGCAAGCGCGGGAACCGACCAGGACCATCGCTGCCGCCGCCCCGGCGACACACCACGCGCGGCCCATATCGCCCTCCAGATCAAGATCAAAGCGAATGTGAATACAGAGCCATGGCACCGCAATTGATCCATATCAATCTAATTACTGGCAATTTATGCTGATTTTTACATGACAATGGCACATATCGAGCACGCGAATGCCGCTTGTCATGACGCTGGCGCTCCGGAATCTGCTTCAGGATCGGCTTCGGTTCGTGGCCGCCGTCACCGGGATCGTGCTCTCGGTCGTCCTCATCCTGGTGCAGATGGGCTTGTTCTACGGCTTCGGGCGGATGGTGACGCTGATCGTCGATCACACCGCAGCCGATCTCTGGATCGTCTCGAAAGGAACGCAGTACTTCGAGGACATCTCGATTCTCGACGCGGAGATGCGCCAGGAGCTGAGCGCCGTCGACGGGGTGTCGGAGGCCGTCCCGGTGGTGGCGGGCTTCTCGGCTTGGCTGCCGCCGGACGGCGGATTGATCGGGATCTTCATCATCGCATCCGACCCGGTCGGTGGCCTGGCGCCGTGGAACATCGTGGAGGGTGGCCTCGACGATCTCGCGACCGCCGGCACCGTGTCGCTCGAACGGTCCTACGCAGACCAGCTGGGCGTGTCTGCGCGCGGCGAGACGGCACAGGTTCGCGGGCACCCGGTGACGGTCGGGGTGGTCACCTCCGGCCTGCGCTCCTTCACGACGCGGCCCTACGTCTTCACCGATTTCCGCAGCGCCCGATCCTATGTCGGATTACCGGCCAATCTGGTCACGTACTTCCTCATCCGGGCGAAGCCGGGGGCCGATATCGCGCGCATCCGGCAGGAGGCGCAGGCGCGTGTCTCCGGCATGGAGGCGCTCACGCCGGAACAGTTTCGCGCGCGGTCCCTGAATTTCTGGCTCTACCGGACGGGGGCCGGCGCGGCTCTCGTCGCGGGCGCCCTGCTCTCCATCATCGTCGGGACCGTCATCATCGCGCAGACGCTCTACTCCAGCACGAAGGAGCACCTCTACGAATTCGCGATGGTCCGGGCGATCGGTGCCTCCAACCGATACATCTACAGGGTCATCGCCTTCCAGGCGCTCGTGAACGCGCTGATCGGTCTCTCGGTGGCGACCGTAATCAGTATCGGGGTCGAGCGTCTGACCGCGACGAGCGTCGCCCCGGTGATTATTACCCCCGCCTTGGTGGCGGTCGCCTTCGCCCTCACGCTCCTCATGTGCGTCGCCTCCGGCATCGCCTCCATC
The DNA here is from genome assembly GCF_900116795.1 of Methylobacterium sp. UNCCL125. Taxonomy (NCBI): domain Bacteria; kingdom Pseudomonadati; phylum Pseudomonadota; class Alphaproteobacteria; order Hyphomicrobiales; family Methylobacteriaceae; genus Methylobacterium; species Methylobacterium sp. UNCCL125. Next base: position 24,452 of record NZ_FPBW01000022.1, read on the forward strand.
GTCCGGATCATCCGGGTCGATCCCGCGAGCGTGCTCACCCGATGAGCGCCGCGATCGAAGCCGCGCGGGTGTGCAAGACCTACGGGCAGGGGCCGACGCGCGTCGAGGCGGTGCGGGCGCTCGACCTTGTCGTCCGCGCCCACGAGTTGACGGTCCTGGTCGGGCCCTCGGGCAGCGGCAAGACGACCCTGCTGTCCATCCTGGGCTGCATGTTGACGCCCACGAGCGGGACCGTGCGGGTCTGCGGCGTCCCGACCGGCGACGCCCGGCCGGAGGCGCTGGCGGCCATCCGGCGGCGGCACATCGGCTTTGTCTTCCAATCCTACCATCTGTTCTCCACGCTCACCGCGGGGGAGAACGTCCAGCTCGCCCTCGATATCCGCAGCGAGCGCGGCCCCAGGGCGACCGCGAAGAGCGCCGCGGTCCTCGCCGATGTCGGCCTCTCCGCCAAGCTGAACGCGTTCCCGCGCGAGCTGAGCGGCGGCGAGCAGCAGCGCGTCGCGATCGCGCGGGCGCTGGTCGCGGATCCGTCCGTCATCCTCGCGGATGAGCCGACGGCCGCTCTCGACTCGGAAAACGGTCGGGCGATCATGGCCATCCTGTCATCGGCGGCGAAGCAGCGCGGGCGGGCCGTCCTCGTCGTGACGCACGACGCGCGTCTCTTCCGCTTCGCCGATCGGATCGTGCACATCGAGGACGGGGCGATCACGCGCGAGGAACGGCCGGACGCGGACGACTGCGAGACGCATGCCCGGACCGTGGGTTCGCAGAGGGCCGGCCGCCCATGATCGACAGGCGGCAGAATCATCGCGGCCGGGCGGGTGTGGCGCGCGGCAGGCGGTCTTCTGGACGTCCGCGAGCCCGGGGCGCGGTGGCTTCGCAACCGGCCATGCGTACCCCCGCCGCGACAGCCGTGTCCGTCTGCTCGTCGCGGCGAGGCGCCCGTATCCGGACCATAACGGGCCTCCGCCATCAGCGCGTCCTGGCGCTGACGGACGCTCTGCCCTGAAGGCATCGACACGGGCATCGACACCGGCTTCGACGGCCTCGGCGCGACGGGCATGCCGCCGAGCATCCTGGAGGCGACGAGCACCGCATGCGCGTTCTCCTGACCGAGGGCAGCAGCACGTCTGCGCGCCAAGCCATCACGGCCCTGGCGCTCGCCGGGCACGAGGTCGCCTACTGCGATCCGGCCCGGATCTGCCTCGGGCGGTTCTCGCGCTTGGTCGTCCGCCGCTATCGCTGCCCGCCCCTCGGCACGGATCCGGAGGGGTTTCGACACTTCCTCCACGAGACGCTCTCGCGGGAGAGATTCGATGTCCTCCTGCCCATCCACGAGCAGGGATACCTCGTCGCCCGCTTGGCCGACGAACTGCGCCCACGGGTTGCGTTCGCGGTTCCGGCCTTCGAAAGCTACGAGCGCGTCCTGACGAAGCTCGGTTTTCGCGGCCTGCTGACCGAGCTCGGCCTGCAACAGCCCCCAACACATTTGCTCGACGATCCGCGCAGCCTCGCCCAGCACGCGGCCTACCCGTTCGTCGTGAAGGCCGCCCTGGGCACGGCGAGCCGCAGCACCTGGTTGATCCGTTGCGAGGCGGACCGGGACCGTGCCGCGGCCGAACTCGCGCATGTGGCGACCCCGGGCGAGCCGATCCTCGTGCAGGCATGGGTGTCCGCGCCCCTCGAGCAGGCGCAGGCCGTCTTCCAGGAGGGGCGGCTCGTCGGGTTCCACGCCACGCGCAGGCTCGTCGAGGGAGCAGGCGGCGGCGCGGCGCTCAAAGAAAGCGTTCATCGCCCCAATGTCGCCAGCGATCTTGCAAAGATCGGCTCCCATCTGTCCTGGCACGGCGCATTGTCCGTCGATTACTTCACGGACGACCGCGGCGAGCGCCCGCTCTACATCGACGGCAACCCGCGCCTCGTCGAGCCGATGGCCGCCAGCCTCGCGGGCCTCAACCTTGCGGACCTGCTGGTCCGCGTATCTGCCGGTCACAGCATCGCGCCCGGCCGCATGGGTCGGCCGGGGGTGCGCACGCGGCTCGCCCTGCAAGTCCTCCTCGGTGCGGCGCTTCGGGGCGCCCGCCGGCGGAACCTCGTCGCGTCGATCCTGCAGCTTGTCGGCCGCCCAGGACCCTTCGCGCAGGCGCGCGAAGAATTGACGCCGGTGCGTCTCGATCCCTTGAGCGTCCTGCCGGTGGTGGGTGCGGCGCTCATGCTCCTCGCGCGGCCGGCCTGCGCCGGGGCGATGGTGCGGCAGGGATGGGGCACTCACCTCCTGACACCCGAAGCGATGCGGCACATTCGAGATCTGGCCTAAGCCTCCAGCTCGCCCGACCCGGGCCGCCCAATCGCTGCATTGTATTGGCCGCCAATTCCGCACCAATACACCGGCGGAATTGATCGAGATCAACGCAATAAATGAGCGGGACATCAGCATCGCATCGAATTCCAGAGAAATCCGATGACCGCCGTCGATCTCGTTACGGGTGGATGCGGCTTTATTGGCCGCCATCTCGTCCAGTCGATCATTGCCACAGGGCGCAGCGTGCGCGTGCTCGACTGTGGCGACCCGCGTGGCCTTTCGGCTGACGCCGAGTATCGCCGCGGCTCGATTCTCGATGCCGCCGCCCTGTCGTCCGCGATGGTCGGGATCGCGCGCGTCTATCATCTGGCCGGCGACGCGCACCTGTGGGCCCCCGAGCGGGGTGCCTTGGCCCGCGTGAACGCCGAGGGCACGGAACGCCTGCTGGCCGCAGCGCCGCCTGCCGCACGGGTCGTGCATTGCTCGACCGAGGCGGTGCTGCTCACGGGGTTTCGGGATGCTGCGCGGGTGCGCGACGGCGATCTCCCATCCCTGGACCGGATGGCCGGTCCCTATACACGATCGAAATGTCTGGCCGAGCAGGCGGCGTTCGCCGCCGCGCAGGCGGGCCGCGATGTCGTGATCGCGAGCCCCACGGTCCCGATCGGACCGGACGACTGGAACATGACGCCGCCCGCGGCGATGCTCGCCCTCTTCCTGACCGGGCAGACGCCGTTCTTCCTCGATTGCACGCTCAACCTCGTCGATGTCCGGGACGTGGCCGAGGGGCTGCGTCTGGTGGGGGAGAAGGGACAGGCCGGGCAGCGCTACGTGCTGGGCGGCGAGAACGTGCCGCTGCGGCAGCTCCTCTCCAGGCTGGAGCGGATGACGGGCCGACGCATGCCGTCCATGGCGTTGCCGGGCAGCCTCGCGATGGCGGTGGCCATCGTTGCCGAGTGGTTCGCCGATCATATCTCCCACCGAAGTCCGGTGGCCGTGCGCGAGGGCGTGCGCCTTGCGCTGCGTTCCACGGCGTTCGACCACAGCAAGGCGCGCCGGGAACTCGGCTACGAACCCAGACCGATCGACGAAGCACTGGCGCTGGCGGTCGCATGGCTCACCGAGCGGTCCGTCCCGCGCGCGGATGTGGCCGCACCGGCCCGCAGCACCGGCTTTGCGTCCTGATCGGCCCGATGCCGTCGAGCGGGGTGTCGCCGGCAGGCGGGCTGCCGGACGCGCATCGGTCGCCGGAGAGGCTCGAGGCCGGCCCAGCCCGCAAGTCACTGGCGCTCCTGACAATCGGCGGCCGGATGCTCTCCCGCGCCGACGCCAGGTCGGTTCTGGTCTTCGGCGCGACCGGGAGATGGCTGATCCGCAGGACGCGCCACTCGGCCGGGAGAGCGACGGGATGAGGCCTCCACCGATCACGCGCCGCCCGAGCGCCCCCGCCTTCATCTTCGACGTCGACGGCGTCCTGCTGGCGTCCCCGCATGAACGTGCCTGGCGCGAGGCGCTCGCCGGCGTCGCGGATCCTCGGCCCTTCACCACCGCCCTGTATCAGGCGCAGGTCGCCGGAAAGGCCCGGATCGACGGCGCCCGCGCGGCCCTCGCCGCGCTGGGTCTACCGGATACCGAGCGCCTCGTGTCGGCCTACGCCGATGCGAAACAGCGCTGTCTCGAGCGGATCGTTGCGGCCGAGGGCGTGACGGCCTTTCCGGACGCCCTCCGCTTCGTCCGGGCCCTCGCCGACCGGGGCTGGCCCCTGGCGGCGGCCTCGTCCTCGAAGAACGCGGAGGCCATGATGCGCGCGGTGCCGCTGAGCCCGGACCGGACGCTGCTCGACGCGTTCGCGGCCCGCATCTGCGGCCGCGCCCTGCGCCACGGCAAGCCGGACCCCGAGATCTTTCTGCTGGCCGCCGCCGAATTGCGGGTCGTCCCGGCCCGCTGTTTCGTGGCCGAGGACGCCCCCGTGGGCATCCGGGCCGCCAAGGCCGGCGGCATGACGGCCATCGGCATCGCCCGCCTCGGCGACGCCGACGGATTGCGGGCAGCGGGGGCCGACCGGGTGGTCACGAGTTTCGACGAGATCTGCATCGAGCATATCGCGCCGCCGTCTTCGGGAGATGCCGCATGAGCGTGGCCGACACCTTGGCCGAAGACATGATCGCTGGAGGCGATCCGTCCTGGCTGCTGCGCGAGACCGGATACGAATTGCTGCGGGAGAGCACCTTCGAAACCCGCTTCGCCCTCAGCAACGGCTTTCTCGGCGTGCGGGGCGGGCTGGCTTCCCATCTCGGCGCCTGCCGGGCTGTTCCGCCGCGGATCTACGTCGCCGGATTGTTCGACACGCCGACGCCCGACAGCGTGGTTCCGGAACTGGTGCCGGCCCCCGACTGGACGCAGGTCCGCATCCTCCTGCCGGACGGCCCGCTCATGCGCTGCCCGGACCGGTCCTCGCGGGCTCTGACCCTGGACATGCGACGGGGGGCCCTGTTCATGGAGGCCCGCCAGACCTGCAACGCCCCGCTCGATGTCTGCCTGCGCTCCCTGCGGCTGGTGTCGCTGCACGCGCGTGCGATCGGCATGCAGGTGATCGAGCTTCGGATCGAGAGCGGGGTCAGCGACCTCACCTTCGAGGCCGCGTTCGGGCCCACGGATTTCGAACTCGCGCCGGAACGGGCGGAACTCGACCTGAAGGCGTGGCGCACCTGGCGATCCGGCCGGAGCCTCGCCATCGCGGCGGCGGCCTCCCTGGAGGTCGACGGGATCGAGCGTCAGCCCGTGATGCGGGGCGACCTGACCTGGAACTGGAGCTGGACCGCCCAGCCGGGCCAGATCGTGACCTTCCGGCGCATCATCGCGGTGACCCGCCACCACGCCACCGACGTCCATGCGGGCGCCCGGGCCCGCAAGGAACTGGCCGCCGCGCGCACGCTCGGCTGGCGCGGCATCCTCGCCCGCCACGAGGCGGCCTGGGCCGAGCGCTGGCGCTGCAGCGACATCCGGGTGACGGGTGACGCCGCCGCCCAGGCCGCACTGCGCTTCGCCATCTACCACCTGAACGGGGCGGCGAATCCGGAAGACCCGCACGTCTCCGTCGCAGCCCGCGCCCTCACGGGGGACGATTACCGCGGCCACGTCTTCTGGGACACCGAGATCTTTCTCGTGCCCTTCTACGCGCTGACTTGGCCGGAGGCCGCGCGCACCCTCCTGATGTACCGCTTCCGCACCCTGGACGCGGCCCGCGCCAAGGCCGCGCAGATGGGCTGTCGGGGCGCCCTCTACGCCTGGGAATCGGCCGATAGCGGGTCGGAGGTCACGCCCGCCCAGACGGTCGGCCCGGACCGCAAGATCCTGGACGTCCTCTGCGGCAGCCAGGAGCAGCATATCAGCGCCGACGTGGCCTATGCGGTGTGGCAATACTGGCAGGCGACCGAGGACGAAGCCTTCCTGCAGGAGGCTGGGGCTGAGATCATCCTGGAGACGGCTCGTTTCTGGACCTGGCGTGCGGCGCTGGAGGCGGACGGCCGACGTCACATCCGCACGGTCATCGGGCCGGACGAGTATCACGAGGGCGTGGACGACAACGCCTTCACCAATGGGATGGCCCGGTGGACCATCGCGCGCGGCCTCGACGTCGCCGCCCTCGTGCAGGCCCGCTGGCCGGAGACGTGGGCGCGCCTCGCGCGGAGTCTGGACCTCGGCGAGGCGGAACTGGCGCACTGGCGTGAGGCGGCGGAGGCCATCGCCACCGGCTTCGATCCGGCCACGGGGCTGTTCGAGCAGTTCGCGGGCTTCTCGGCCTTGGAGACGGTCGATTTGAACGCCTATGCCGGGCGCTCGGTGCCGATGGATGTCGTGCTGGGGCGCGAGCGGACGCAGCGGGCGCAGGTCATCAAGCAGGCCGACGTCGTCGCGCTCCTGGCCCTCCTGCCCGAGGCCTTTCCGGGCGCGAGCGGCGGGACCAACTTCGACCATTACGAGCCCCGATGCGGGCACGGGAGCTCCCTGAGCCGGGCCATGCACGGCCTCGCGGCCGCGCGGCTGGGGCGTGCCGAGGCAGCGCTGAGCTACTTCCGCCGAAGCGCGGCAATCGATCTCGCCGACACCCATGTGGCGATCGGCGGCGGCATCCACGTCGCGGCCCTCGGCGGGGTTTGGATGATAGCGATCCTCGGCTTCGCCGGGTTGTCGCTGCGGGCTGACGGGCTCGCTTTCGATCCGTGCCTGCCGGCCGACTGGCAGAGCCTCGACTTCAGGATCCGGTGGCGCGGGCGGGACCTGGCCGTGGCCATAGACGGGACGACCCGTGTGCTGCGTGTCGCCCTCGACCGGGGGGCTCCCATGACGGTCTTCGCCGGAGGCGCCGCCTTCGTCATCGCGATGGACCGGCCCCTGACGGTCAAGGGCGTCGGCGGATGAGACCGTCGTCCTGGAGCGGGCGGCGGATCTCGGTTGCGGGACCGGGACCGCCCGCCCTCTCCCCTCCGTGAGCGATCCCCGCCGCGACGCACGCCGAGGGGCCATCCCCGGGATGTTGATCGGCGATGGGTTCGGCGCCGATCCAGCCAGCAAAGCACGGTTGCCCGTCACGGACGGCAGCCGCCCCCCATGCCGGTCCGCGTGGGGCGACCGGAGGTTCGCTGCGGCGTCATGCGGAGCCGCGTTCGACCGCGGCTCCGAACAGGCTGCGCGTTAAGCCCGCTCGACCGACGGATGTCGCCACCCCGCGCGGCGGTCGCAGACGGGCCGAGACATTTGAGCTGGCGCAAAGCGACGAGCGGCCGAACGGCGCACTTCCCGAAGCGACGTGGGAGGCGCTCATGGACCCGAGTCAGCGCAAGTTGAGCTGGGCGCTCTGGTCCGTGGCAGCGGCCTCCTTCGGCGTCCTGCTCGTCCACGATCTCTGGGTCGGCTTCAGCCAGACGGACGCGATCCCCTACAGTCAGTTCGAGCAATTGGTCGCCCAGGGAAAGATCGCCGAGGCGACCGTCGGCACCGACCGGATTGCGGCCACGCTGAAGGAGCCGGCGGACAACGGCCACCGGTACGTGGTGGCGACGCGCGTCGATCCAGCCCTCGCCGACAGGCTTTCGGCCAAGGGCGTGGTGGTCAAGGGAGCCCCATCCACGGGCTTCATGACGGGCCTCCTCTCCTGGATCCTGCCTGCCTTCGCCGTCTATTTTCTGTGGCGCGCCCTCTTCAGCCGCGTGTCCGGGCGGAGCGGCCTCGGTGGCCTCATGGCCATCGGAAAATCGAAGGCCAAGGTCTATGTCGAGACCGACACGAAGGTGACGTTCAAGGACGTGGCCGGCGTCGACGAGGCCAAGGCCGAATTGCAGGAAACGGTCGCCTTCCTCAAGGATCCCAAGTCCTTCGGGCGGCTCGGGGCGCGGTCACCGAAGGGCATCCTGCTCGTCGGGCCGCCGGGCACCGGCAAGACGCTGCTCGCGCGCGCCGTCGCCGGCGAGGCCGGCGTGCCGTTCTTCTCGATCTCGGGGGCCGAATTCATCGAGATGTTCGTCGGCGTCGGCGCCGCCCGGGTGCGAGACCTGTTCGAGCAGGCCCGCGAGGCCGCGCCTGCCATCATCTTCATCGACGAACTGGACTCCCTCGGCCGCAGCCGCAGCGGCACCCAGATCCTGGGGGGCCACGACGAGCGCGAGCAGACCGTCAACCAGCTCCTCGCGGAACTCGACGGGTTCGACCCGACCACCGGCGTGATCCTTCTCGCTGCAACGAACCGGCCGGAGGTCCTGGATCCGGCGCTCCTCCGGCCCGGCCGTTTCGACCGGCAGGTGCTCGTCGACCGCCCCGACAGGAAGGGCCGTGTCGAGATCCTGAAGGTGCATGTCGGCAAGGTCCGGCTCGCCGGGGAGCTCGACCTGGACGAGGTGGCGGGCATCACGCCCGGATTCACCGGTGCCGACCTCGCCAATCTCGTCAACGAGGCCGCCATCGTGGCGACCCGGCGCGGCGGCGCGGACGTCACCTATGCCGACTTCACGGCCGCCATGGAGCGGATCGTGGCCGGGCTTGAGAAGCGCAGCCGCGTGCTTGGGCCGGAGGAGCGCAGGCGCGTGGCGTTCCACGAGATGGGACACGCCCTCGTTGCCGCGAGCCTGCCGGGTGTCGATCCGGTCCTGAAGGTCTCGATCATCCCGCGCGGCGTCGGGGCGCTCGGCTACACGATCCAGCGTCCCACCGAGGACAGGTTCCTGATCACGGCGAGCGCGCTGCGGAACCGGATCGCGGTCCTGCTCGGCGGCCGTGCGGCCGAGGCGCTGGTCTTCGACGGGGATGTCTCGACCGGTGCCGCGGACGACCTGCAGCGCGCGACCCAGATCGCGCTGGAGATGGTGACCCGGCACGGGATGACGCCGGAGGTCGGCCAGCGCACCTATCTGCCACCCGCGAACCCGTTCCTGTCCGAGATCGGCAGCGACCGGCCGAACGCGTCCGACCTGACGGCTCGCGAGATCGACGTTGCCGGCCGGGACATCGTGGCGGGGGCATTCGAGACGGCGACAGAGATCCTGAGACGGCGGCGGCAGGATCTGGAGGGCGGTGCCGCGCTCCTCCTCGACGTGGAAACGGTGACGGCGGCGGAGTTTCCCGCGCTCAGGCCGGGCCCGGAACGAGGCCCGTCTCCCGAGCCCGAGCGGCGGCGCGCGCCGGTCGTCCGGCTGCCGGTCGATGCGAAGCAGGGCACCGACCGATGAAGCCGGCGGCCATCCGGGCCGACGGCGCGGCCGGCAGGACCGGAAGGCCGTCTGGGGCGGATCCTGGCCTTGGCGACCTGATCGTCCGTGAGGCGAACGCGCCTGGCCCGTTCCGGCTCTGGAACAGCCGCCGGCGTCCCCCCCGGGCCCGCGATCCTGGGCGGATGCCGCGCACCGGTCAGCAGAGCCCGCAACGCGTCGGGGGCGGCGGGCCACCCCGTCGCGACGAGGAAGCCGCCGACGACGGCCACCGGCACGATGAGGAGATGCTTGAGCATATCTGTGTCATGGGCGGCGGCCCACGCGCGCGTGGTCCCGCGCGTGGTCCCGGAGGCGCTGTTCGAGGCGGGGTCACCGGGACGGCGGATCGACCCGCCGGCCGGCCGGCGCGGCGAAGGCCGGGTGCCGGTCACACGGGTGGCGCCGGGCTCGCCGAACGGCGTGGCCATGGCGGCGGCGCCCCATCTGCGGTCGGCCTCCGATCCGCACCTCATCGCGCGCCCGCACCCCGACCCTTCGCCCGTGGAAGGCGCCGGGTGCGCCGGCACGCTCATGCCTCATGGGATCGCCGACCCGCCTCATCGCCGGCCCAAGGCCGGGCTGGGCGGAGGACGAGGTGGCGGCTGCGCGGGCTGGTCCCGCTCGGTCTCTGCGGCTTGCTGTGAGCTTCGACTACCGATCCGAGAAGAATTTCCGAAGCTCCTCGGGGGTCACCTTTCCATCCTTGTTGGCGTCGACCGCGTTGAAGAGACGCTTATGGATAGCCGTCACTTCGTCGAACGAGAGAGAACCGTCCCCGTCCGTATCCGCAATCGCGAACATCATCCGCATTCGGAGGCCGCCGGCCATCATCCCGTCCATCATGTGGTCCATCATGCCACACATGCCGCCATGGCCCAGTCCTCCCATGCCGCTCATCATGCCCCGCCCCATCATGCTGGGTCGGTTGGGCGGGGAGGCTGGGTCCGGCGTGTTCTCCGGGCCCGTTGATGTCTGAGCACCTGCGCTGGACAGCGAGCCGGCTGCGAGGAGTGTGGTGAGGGCCGTCACCTGCACCAGTGTCGCCAGCGTCATGAAACCCTCCCCAGCGAGAGATGTCCCTCGTCACGCGCAATGTCGTCAGCGATGCGGTCGGCCGTGGGCGCAACCGAATTCAGGTTACCTGCCCCGAGGGGTCACACATTGATGTTGATCAACCGCTCAGGACCTCAGGATCGGCGTTCGATCTGAGGCATGCCATTCCGTCGGCATCGCCACGTCCTGGGCGCCGGATGCGCCCCGGCCATCGAAGTCCCTCGCGGGGCCCGCTGGGGGTGTCACCGATACCCGGTTGGGGTGTGATGGCGAGACCGGCGGTGCAGGCGCGCATGACGGCATGCGTCGTGGCGGCTGCGCCCGTCCTGGCGATCCGGCGCAGGGGCAGACCCGCTCCGCTGATGCCGCTCCGCCCCCCGCGCTTCGACAAAGCGGCCGGGTGGCACGCGACGCTCGGCTCCCGCAGGCCCGGTGGAGTTCGAGAACCGGCCCGAACCCGCTGAGTGTGGTGTCCACCGTGCCGGCAGCAATCCGCGCATTCGCAACGGACTCGGGAACAGCGGCCTGGCGTTGATCTGGCTCAACGACGCGAGGCTGACCTTGTATGCGAGTTCGACTTCGATCGGCCGGTCGCTGGAGCGCGAACAGGTAGGCTCATCATGACTGCGACCACCGCGGCACCCGCACGGCCTGAACCCGACCCCGCCAGAGTCACCTCTGCCCAGCGCGAAGCCTCGGCGCGCGCCGTCGCGGTCGTCTCCGGTGCACGACCGACGCGGCGGCAGTTGCCCGGATGCCATGTGCCGCGACGTCATCGTCGCGTCGGACGTCGCTATTTGCCAGTATCCGTCTCAACAAACCGAAATGGATCAAGGCCCTGGCCATCGCCGCTTCCCTTGCCGACACAAGGGATTGCGCACGTTCAAGCGGTCCGCTCCGGGGGCAAGTCTCGGCTCGGCCGTCCAAGAGGGAGGGGTCCATGCAGAGCGGCAAGGAGTTTATCGACACCCTGAAACGTGAGCACGCCCGCCTCGGCCGGCTGGTCGACGTCATCGATAACGGTCGTTGGTGGACGACGGACACGCCGGGCCGCCCGGCAGTCGCCGATCTGGACAAGCAGGCGAAACTCCTGGTGAGCGTCATCGATGAGATTGACCGTGTTGTCGGGCAGATCGGCTCGCGCTGAGCCCGACGCTGCGTAACGCGCGCAACAGCAATGCCGCCCAGCGCTCCGTGATCCTTGGCTTGCGCCTCCGCCGTGTCTCCGGCCGAGCGGTCACACAACCTTGCCGACGAGATGCCCGATCCCCGCGGTGACCGCCATCGCCAGGGCCCCCCAGAACGCAACCCGCGCGGTCGCCCGCGGGATCGCTGCGCCGCCCACCTTCGCGCCCAACGCCCCGAGCACAGCGAGGAACGTCAGCGAAGCTGCGGACACCGAGACGACGAGATAGTCGGCCGGAGAGACCGCGGCCACGAGAAGGGGCATGGCCGCGCCCGCGGAGAACGTCGCCGCCGAGGTCAGCGCAGCCTGGATCGGGCGCGCCGTGGTGAACGTGGAGATGCCGAGTTCGTCCCTGGCATGGGCGCCGAGGGCGTCCCGCGCCATCAGCTGGTCGGCGACCTTCAGCGCGAGATCGTGGTCGAGGCCGCGCGAGACGTAGATCCCCGCAAGCTCCTCCCGCTCGGCCGCCGGGTCCTGTTCGAGCTCGCGCCGCTCGCGCGCGAGGTCGGCCCGCTCCGTATCGGATTGGGAGCTCACCGAGACGTACTCACCGGCCGCCATCGACATCGCGCCGGCGACGAGGCCCGCCGTACCGGCGACCAGGATATCGCTGGCGGCGGCGGCGGAGGCCGCCACGCCGACGATCAGACTGGCCGTGGATACGAGCCCATCGTTGGCGCCCAGCACCGCGGCACGCAACCAGCCGATGCGCTCGATCAGGTGGCTTTCCGCATGGCGCGCGCGCATCGGCGTCAGCCTCTCTCGGCGGGTGTGGATCTGCCGCTGCCGGGAAGTATGCGACGCAGGGCGCGCTCGTGCCAGAGGTGGCGATGCGCCGAAGCGGCTGTGGCGCAGAGAAGCCCGCTCAGGCCGGGCGTTTCCGCCGGGCCCGAGCCAGATGGAACGGCCGACCCCGCCGGCGCGAGGAGATCGGCAGGACCCTGGTCACACCCGGCGGGTCATCCCTCCAAAGCCCCCCTCCAAAGCCCCGACGGTTTCGGCTGCGCGCCTGTCCCGGCAGCGCCAGGCGTGCCCGCTCGGGCTGAGCGGCCGACGGCTCAGCCGCGCTTCGCCTGCTTGAAGCTCTGTATGGCCTCCCGACAGCCGGTGGAGAGCTTCGCCATGTTCTTCTCGAAGCAGGCCTGTGTTCCGGGACCATCCTCCGGGGTCAGGTCGCCGCAGAAGGTCGTGAAGTCGCCCATGCATTGCTGCTGGAACGCCGCCTTCTCGTCGGCGGACATCGGCGCGGCCCAGACGGAGGTTGCCGCGGTGGACAGAAACAGAACGGTCGTGACCAAACGTATCGGCATGGCGATGCCCCTTCGGCTCGATGAATCCGGTCGGTAAGTCGAATGGGTCGAAAGCGGTTGCACGCCGGCGGGCCCGTCGGCGTTGGCCCGGACAGCCGGCGCCGGACGGTGCCCCGGCGGGCGTTCCGGACGGGGCCCTCAGCGGATCTGTGGCTTGGCGCGGTGCAAGGGCGACGATGACCGCGCTGGAGATTCCGACCGCCCGCGGAACTGCGCCCCGACCGGCCGACAGGGCCGGAAGGGGCGCAGCAGGTGCGTCAGCGGTGGGTTCCGGTCGAACCGGTGCCGGACGTACCGGTAGCCGTGCCGCCGGTCCGCGTGGTCGAACCGGTCGATTCCATCCCGCCGGACTTCATCTCGTGTCCGGGAGCATAGCCGGATGCGCCGGGGCTCCCCGCCCGGCTTCCGCGGTCCTGCATCTCGTGGCCGGGCGCCTTGGACGAAGCCCCCTGCTCGGCGGCCATGGCGCTGCCGCCGAGAGCGAGAGTGGCGAGAATGATGATCGGGAAGCTTCGCATTGAGCGTCTCCTGTGTTGGAGCCCCTAAACGGCAGGGTGGCCGCGACCGTTCCAGAAAAATTCGATGTCTCGAAAGTATCGCCCGATGTTCGAAGACCGGAGATATCGCCGACCTCAATACTAAAGAAATTCTTTGAGGTTGTTCCTGCCGATCTGTCGCACGTCTGGCCGGCTCAAACCGCGCATCTCAGTCGTCGCATGGGCCCATGGTGCTGCGCGGCGCGTGGAACGGATTTGCCCCGAGCGCCGTATCTGAGCCGCACCGGGACCAACCCCGCTGCGAGGGAGGCTCCATGTTTCGCACGCCAACGTTGTTCCTGCTCGGCGCACTGACCTTGGCGGGAGGCGTTCTCGGGACCTCGTCCGCCGCCCTGGCCGATCCGCCCTGGGCCCGTGGGGAACGCGGCTTCCGCCCCGGCGGCCCGCCTGCATGGGCGCCCGCGCACGGGTATCGCCGCCATCGCGACATGGGCGGCTACGGCCGCAGGGATGCGCGCGTCTTCGAGGAGCGTCGCTACCGCGGGTACCGGGACAACCGCTACTAGATCCGTCGCGGGCATATCCTCGCCTCGCCGGCCCGGGCAGACCGCACCCCGCTTGGGCCGAGACACCTTGCGCGCGCCTGCGCCTTAGCCATCGGGACCGGTCATGACCCTCGTCCGTGCGATTGTCCTCGCGGTTGTCGTCCTGACCTCTCAGGGTGCGCTCGCACAGGCGCCTGTGGCGCCTCCATCCGCCGAAGACGGGGAGCCTCGCCCCGGGCCGCCCCCGCCCCTTCCGGATGTCTCCGATCCGAACGGGCGGGCCGGCGGGGCGCTGAACGAGCCCGACGAACGGTCCGATATCCCGAAGACGCTCCGCTCGTCCGGATCCAAGGCCGGCGGCCCGGCCAACGACCTGAACCCGGGCGGCCGCGCCGAGGCGCCGGCCCCGCCCAAGGGCGAGCTTGGCCAAGTCATTGCCGGCAAGGAACTGTTTCACGGCAACTATTGCGGGAAGGGGCAGCGCGGCGAGGGGTTGCCGCCGACCGACGACCTGGACGCCGCATGCATGCGCCACGATGCCTGCTATGACACGGCCGGGTACAGTTCATGCGCCTGCGACGCGACGCTGAAACGGGAGGCCTCCATCGTCTCGGACAGCCCGAAGGTGACGCTGGAAGTCCGGCGCAGGGCCCTCAGCGTGATCGAGGCGACGGCCGCGATGGACTGCCGCGCCCCCTGATCCCGGTCGGTGGACCGGCTCCTCGGCCGGGACTTCGGAAGTCGCGCCCGTCCCGCACCGCCGCGGGACCGGCGGCGGCGCAGGCCGCGCGCCGGCAGATCACCCTACGGCCGCACATAGCTCCACCCCTGCTCCTGCCGCTCCATGATCTGCACGACGCCGGAGGGAACGATCGTCGCCTGCGGCAGCAGCGGGATCGGATGCCCCTCGGCCTTCTCCATGGCGGTCTTGGTGTTGTTGCAGGCCGAGAACTGGATCTTCGACGGGAAGCCGGACTCGGCGAAATGCGCGATCCGGTCGGCCACGGTGGATTTGTCGGCCCGATACATGGCGAGGCCCGGCCCGAAGGCGACGATGTCGATCTCCACCGCCTCGTTCTTGGCGCGGTAATGATCGACCACGTTGGTGGCGTTGTTGAGCGTCAGGTTCATCGTGGCCGGGTCGGCTGTGTCCACCTGGAACACGACGCGGTGCCCCCTGCCCGTCTCGGCGGCGGAGACCGGGGCGGCGGCGAGCCCGGCCAGCAGGAACAGGATCGGGCGTCGGGGGAGCTGTCGCATGGCTGATCTCCGGTCGGGGCCGGCGCCTGTCGGAGCCCGTGACTTTGGCCCAGGCCCGGCGCCCGTGATAGCGAAGCCGCGGCTCCGAAGTCGATCCGGATCGGCGGTGCGATGCCGGGGAAGCGGCCGTGGCAGCGATATGGGTAACAGCCCTGGTCCGGGCGCTGGCCTCGGGAACCGTCGTCGTGCTGGCCTCCGTGCTGGCGGAACTCCTCGGACCGGTCTGGGGCGCCCTCATCGTCAGCCTGCCGGTCTCGGCCGGGCCGGCCTACGTGTTCATGGCCTTGGAACACGATACCGACTTCGTCGCCGGGGCGGCCCTCAACGGCTTCGCCGCCAATGCGGCGACGGGCCTGTTCCTGACCGTCTACGCCCTGCGGGCCAGCGGCCGGGATCTGGGCTCGACCCTCGGTCCGGCGACGCTGGCATGGCTGGCGGTGGCCATCCCCGTATCCGCCGCGTCCTGGACGCCGCTGACGGCCCTCGGGCTCAACGCACTCGTCTATGGCGCGGGGGCCGTCGCGACCCGGCAGGCGGTGCGAACCTCCCTCGTCCGGAGCGCGGTCGTCGCGCGGCCGCGACCGGTGCATCTCCTGGCCCGAGCGACGGCCGTGGCCCTGTTCGTGGCGGTTGTCCTGGCTGTCAGTTCGGCCCTGGGACCGGCGCGGACCGGGGTGGTCGCCGCCTTTCCGGTCACCCTGACGAGCACCTTCGTGATCCTGCATCGCCGGATCGGCGGGGGCGCGATGGCACGCTTGGCCAGCATTGCGATCCGGGGCGTCTTCGGCTTCGGCCTGGCGCTGCTCACGCTTCACCTGACGGTCCAGGCCCTCGGTGCCGCCGCCGCCCTGTGTGCCGCCCTCCTCGTCTCATTGATCTACTCGGCCGGGCTTCTCATCCTGCAGCGCCGGCCCAGTCCGAAGGAGCCCGGCATCGTCACGCGGTGAAGCGGCGGGGCGTCCGATCCCCGGTGTCGCGGTACGCTCGACCGCCCTGTTGCGGGGGACGCGCCAGGAGCCGAAATCCTCGCGGCGGCGTCAGGCTGGACCCGCCACGCCGCCCCCCGGGACCCGACGCAATCCGGGATGCGCGCCCTCCGTCACGGTGTCAGACCCTCTCGGGGGCCGAGGATGCGGTCCCGGTCGGCACAGGCTGCCGCCCCTGCGCGCGCCGCTCCTCGACGCGCTGCAGGATGACGTAGAAGCACGGCACGAACAGCACCGCCAGGCAGGTCGAGGCCAGCATCCCGCTGAAGACCGTGATGCCGATCGACTTGCGCGCGGCAGCGCCGGCCCCGGAGGCGGTGACGAGGGGCAGGACGCCGAGGATGAAGGCGAACGAGGTCATCAGGATCGGGCGGAAGCGCAGCCGCGACGCCTCCACGGCCGCGGCCGCGATGTCGAGACCGGCCTGCCGCTTCTCGCGGGCGACCTCGACGATCAGGATGGCGTTCTTGCTCGCCAGCGCGATCAGCAGGATCAGGCCGATCTGCGTGTAGAGGTTGTTGGCGACGCCGAGCAGCAGCAGCGCCCCGACCGTGCCCAGGAGCGCCAGCGGCACCCCGAGCAGGACCGCCAGCGGCAGGATCCAGCTCTCGTACTGGCCGGCCAGGACCAGGTAGACGAGGAGGATGGCGAGCCCGAACACGAGGTAGATCTGCGCGCCGACCGCCTTCTCCTGGTACGACATCGCCGTCCAGTCATAGCCGGTGCCCGGCGGCAGCACCTTGGCGGCGATCTGCTGCATCAGGTCCAGCGCCTGCCCGGAGCTGAAGCCCGGCGCCGCCCCGCCCACGATCGTGGCGGTCGGGTAGAGGTTGTAGAGGCTGATCAGGGACGGGCCCTGCACGGTCTTGATCTCCACGATGGTGCCGAGCGGCACCATCGCCCCGTTGCCGGCGCGCACCTTCAGGTTCTCGACGTCCTCGGGGCGGAGCCGGTAATCGGGCGCGGCCTGCACGTAGACCTGGAAGGTCCGGCCGAACTTGTTGAACTGCGTGACGTAGGACGACCCCACGTAGCTCGAGAGCGTCGAGAAGACCTGCCCGACCGTGACGCCGAGCGCCTCGGCCTTGATCCGGTCCACCGCGATCGCGATCTGCGGCACGCCGGCCCGGAACGAGGTGTTGAGCTTCCGCAAGCCCGATTGCGCGTTCCCGTCGGCGACGATCGTCCGGGCGAGGCTCTCCAGCAGGGGGTAATCGAAGTCGCCGTTGCGCAGCTCCACCTGCATGGTGAAGCCGCTGGCATTGCCGATGCCCTGGATCGGCGGCGGGATGAGCACGAAGGTCGCGGCGTCCTCGACGCCCTCCAGCATCGTGTTGAAGCGGTCGTAGAGGCTGCGCAGATCCTGGCCCTTCTCCCTGGCCCGGGCGTCCCAGTCCTTGAGGACGACGTAGGCGACACCGGCATTGGGCAGGGTGGCGTTGGAATCGAGGACCGAGATGCCGCTGATGGTGAGCACGTTGTCGACGCCGGCCGTCGCCTTCGCCTGCGCGCTGATGCGCTGCATCACCGCGTCGGTGCGCTCCTTCGAGGCCCCGTCGGGCAGCTGGGCCCCGATCAGCACGTAGCCCTGATCCTCCGTGGGCAGGAAGGCGGTGGGCAGGCGGGTCAATCCCCATCCGGCCAGGCCGATCAGCAGGAGCGCGAGGACGGCCATGAGGCCGCTGCGCCGGACCATGTGGGCGATCAGCCGGGCGTACCAGCCCTCGACGACCCCGTAGACGCGGTTGAAGCCGCGGTAGAACAGGTTCCGCTTCTCCGGCGGCACCGGCTTGCGCAACCACAGGGCGCATTGGGTCGGCTTCAGCGTGGCGGCGTTGATCGCGCTGATCAGCGCGGTGGCGGCGATCACCAGGGCGAACTGCTTGTAGAGCTGCCCGGTCAGGCCGGGGAGGAACGCGGCCGGCACGAAGACCGACATGAGCACCAGGGTGATGCCGATGATCGGGCCGAACAGCTCCTCCATCGCCTTCTCGGCCGCCGCCCGGGGCGAGAGGCCCTCGTCGATATGGTGGGCCACGCCCTCGACGATCACGATGGCGTCGTCCACCACGATGCCGATCGCCAGCACGATGGCGAACAGCGTCGAGAGGTTCACGCTGAAGCCCATCGCCGCCATGGCGGCGAAGGCGCCGATGATGGTCACCGGCACCGTCGTCGCCGGCACCAGCATGGCCCGCCAGTCCTGGACGAAGACCAGGATGACGATCAGGACCAGCACGGCGGCCTCGAACAGCGTCCTGTAGACCTCGTGGATCGAGGCCTGGACGAACGCGGTCGTGTCGAACGGGATGGCGTAGACGAGGCCCGGCGGGAAGGTCTTGGCGAGTTCGGCCATCCGGGTGCCGACGGCGTTCGCCACCGTGAGCGCGTTCGCCTCCGGCAGCTGGTAGATGCCGATGCCGGCGGCGGCCTGACCGTTCAGGGTGAAGGACTGGCTGTAGGTCTGCGCGCCGAGTTCGACCCGGCCGACGTCGCGCAGGCGGGTGATGCGGCCGCCGTCCTGCGCGTCCGCCTTGATGATGATGTTCTCGAAGTCCGGGGCGTCGTTCAGCCGACCGTTGATGTTGAGGGTGTACTGGAAATCCTGTCCGGTCGGCACCGGCGGCATCCCCAGGGCCCCGGCGGTGACCTCCTGGCTCTGCTGCTGCACGGTGTTGATGATGGCGTCGGGGGTGAGGCCCCGGGCCTGGAGCAGATCGGGGTCCAGCCAGATCCGCATCGCGTACTGGCCGGCGCCGAACACTGTGACGTTGCCGACGCCGGGGAGCCGGGCCAGCTCGTTCTGCACGTTGATCACGCCGTAATTCGACAGGAACAGGCTGTCGAACTTCCCGTCGGTGGCCGACAGCGTCACGAATTGCAGGATTGCGGTGGATTTCTTCTGGGTCGTGACGCCCTGGACCTGGACCGCCTGCGGCAGCGAGGACATCGCGATCGCGACGCGGTTCTGCACCAGCACCTGCGCCTGATCGCCGTCCGTCCCGATCGCGAAGGTGACCGTGAGGGTGTAGGTGCCGTCGCTCGCGCTGGTCGACTGCATGTAGAGCATGCCCTCGACGCCGTTGACCTGCTGCTCGATCGGCAGCGCCACCGTGTCGATCACCGTGCGGGCGCTCGCACCCGGATAGCGCGTGGTGACCTGGACCGTCGGCGGCACGACGTTGGGGTATTGCGACACGGGCAGGTTGAGGAGCGACACCGCGCCGACCAGCGCCATGATCAGGGCCAGCACGTTGGCCAGGACCGGCCGCTCGATGAAGAAGCGCGAGATCATGCCGTTGGCCCTCGGTGCCGGCGTCTCAGGGGCGGTCCGCCGCATCGGCGGGCCGCGGATGGGCGGATGCCGGCCTCCGGTGACCGGGCGGATCGGTGCCCTGGACCATCGGTCTCGCGGGCTCGGCCGGGCGCACCGGCCGGTGTCTCACCGCTGAAGCGGCGCCGGGCTTGGGGAGGCCTCGGCCACCGCCGACTTCTGGGGTGCGACCTTGGCCCCGGGGATGGCTCGCTGGATGCCGTCCGTGACGACCCAGTCGCCGGGGGCGAGCCCCGCCTCGATCACCCGGTACCGCCCGTCCCGCGCCCCGAGCGTCACCACCCGCTGCGCGACCGTGTTGTCGGCCCCGACCGTGAGCACGTAGCTGCCCTGCTGGTTCGTCCCGATGGCGTCGTCGCGGACCAGCAGCGCCTTGTCGTCGCGGCCGACCGGGATCCGGACCCGCACGAACAGGCCCGGGAGGAGCGCGTGATCGCCGTTCTCGATGAGCGCCCGGGCCAGCAGGGTGCCGGTGGACGGATCGACCTGCGGCGCGAGGTAGTCGAGCCGGCCGGTATGCGGATAGCCGGTCTCGGTCTGCAGGCCGATCTCCACCGGTATCTTGGCCAGATCGCCCAGCGGCTGCTGCGTCGCGCGCAGGTGCTGCTTGACCAGCAGCACCTGCTGCTCGCTGACGTTGAAGTAGACGTAGAGCGGATCGATGCGGACGAGCTGCGCCAGCTTGGTCGGCCCGCTGATGCCGACGAGCGCCCCGACATCCGCCAGGTGGTTGGTGACCACGCCGTCGAAGGGCGCGGAGACCTGCGTGTAGCCGAGGTTGATGGTGGCGATGTCGAGGTTGGCCTGCGCCTCCATGACGGCGGCGCTGGCTTGGTCCTGCTTGGTCTTCGCGTCCTCGACCCGGGCCTGCGAGGCGAATTCCTGCCGCCCCAGCGTGGATTGGCGCTGATATTCGGACTGGGCGTTCGCCAGGGCGGCCTGCTGCGCCGCCAGGGCGCCCTGCGCCTGCTTGAGCTGCGCCTCGTAGGTGTTGCGCTGGATGGCGAAGAGCGGCGCGCCCGCCTTCACCACGGCGCCGTCCTTGTAGGTGATCGCCTCCAGAAAGCCCTGGACCCGCGCCTCGAGATCGACGGCCGCGAACGCCTTGGTGTTGCCGGTGAGTTCGAAGTAGCGCGTCACCGTGCGCACGACCGGCTGCGAGACCGAGACGCCGGGCGGCGGTGGCGGGACGTACTGGTTCGAATCGCGGCAACCGGCGGCGCATCCGGCGATGGCCGCGAGGGCGAGAAGACGGACGGATCCGGGAAGCTGCAGCACGATCGGCACGGCCGGCCCTCAACCTGAGATCGTTACGGATGGTCTTTGGCCTCGGTCCTGCCGCGGCTACTGACCATCCTCGGCCTTGGCTTCCCGGGCGAGGGTCAGGCATTCGAGCAGATCGACATAGCTGGGCAGGCCGTCGAGTTGCGCTTCCGCCGCGCAGCGTGTCCGGTCACCGGCCGGGTAGCTGGACCACTTTTTTTCGACCTCGGCCCGCGCCGACCCCTCATCCTCGAGGCAGAGCTTCTGCCGGCCGGCATCGAGGGTCATCTGCTGCGTCGCCGCCCGGCAGCTGCCGTGAACGTCGAAGACCGGCATCGTGTCCGAGACCGGCGTCGCCAACGCCAGCTCCATCAGCAGGGCAGGAACGGCAAACATCATGATCGACACACCCGCGCAGCGCGCCAACCGGACAACCCGGTCGATCCTGACTTTGGCGGCCCAACACAGATGCCCCGCCCTGCGACAATACAGGTTCGATGCGCAAACGGGCCCGATTCGGTCGCCTGTGCTCTATCGATAGCACATTTCGCAGCTGAGCCATGGCCTCAAAAATTGTTATCAACCAAGGCGGACTACCGAATCCCGCGATCCCCCGTCAGATCGGGCACACGATGTATTTACGTCTTATTTAAACGTCCCAACCGATACGGGACAGCAACAGACCCAACGATACACCTGCATCACGGTATTTCGGCGCGCCCAGGATCGACGGCCCGCGATGATTCACCTGTGAAAGACGGGCGCCGCCAAGGCGAGGGGATCGGCCGATCTTGGACCCGGCGGAGTGGGACGATGGACCGAGCCCCGAACAGCCGAACATGCAGGGTTCGTCGCGGTCGCGCGATCCCCCCTCCCGTCGGCCGGCGGGACGGGGCCGGTGTCGCGATCCCCTGCCTGTCGGCTTGGCCGCCGTCTCACCGCTCCGCGCGGTGGAGATGCCACAGCGCGCCGACCAGCCCGAGATTGGCGAGGCTCAGGGCGAGCAAGAGCCACAACAGGGCCTCCGGGCTGGCCTGGGTCAGCACGAACGCGCCGGCCGGCGGGGCGAGCGCCTGCGCGACCAGCCCCGGCCGCGCCAGGCGGCCGACCACCAGCGGGTAGCGCACCGGACCGAACAGGGCCAAGGGCACCGTGCCCCGCGCGATCGAATAGATCCCGTTGCCGCCGCCGTAGAGCACCAGCCAGATCCCGACGCCCGGCAGCCTCAGGGCCAGCAGCACCAAACCCAGCGCCACCAGGCCCAGGGCGGCGGTGAGAGTCCAGAGCGGGTGATGCCGCCCTTCGAACGACATCTCCACGATGCGGGCGCCGACCTGCGCCGGGCCGATCAGCGCCGCGTAGGACACGGCGGACGCCAGCGCCACGCCCTGCGCCTGCAGCAGCGTCAGCAGATGCACCGACACCAGCGCCATGATCGCGCCGCCGAGGACCAGCACCCCGGCGAACAGCCGGAACGCCCGCCGCTCGGCGGCGGACAGAGGGCCGGTGCGCGCCGCGCGGTGCTCCGCCGCCGCCGCCGGCGGGTTCGGGATCAGCAGGAGCACCAGCGGCAGCGTGACCCCGAGATGCAGGCCGGCATAGGCGAGGCAGGCGCCCCGCCAGCCGACCTGCGCGACCAGGAACGCCGAGAGCGGCCAGCACACGGTGCTGGCGAACCCGCCCCACAGGGTCAGGGTGGTGATCGCCGGCCGTGCCGCCGCCCCGTAGAGGCGCCCGAGGGTGGCGAAGGCCGGATCGTACAGGCCGCAGCCCATGCCGAGCCCCAGCAGAAGCCAGCCGGCCAGGTAGACCGGCAGGACCGGCGCGGCGGCCAGCGTGATCAGGCCGGCCGCCAGCAGCAGCGCCGCCAGCGCCAGAACCGGACGGCCGCCGTGGCGGTGGATCGCCGCCCCGACATGCGGCGCGGCGAACGCGGCAACGAGGAGCCCGAGGGACAGACCGCCGACCACCCAGGCCAGCGGCCAGCCGGTGCTCTCCGCCACCGGGCCGGCGAGCACGGCGGGCAGGTAGAACGAGGACCCCCAGGCGAGGATCTCGATCACGCCGAGGGCGGAGATCACCGGCCAGCGCCTCCCCCCGGACACGCGCGGCCTACCGGGGACCGAGCAGCGGCAGCCAGGCCGCCAGCGCCAGCAGCGTGGCCAGCAGCACGGGCGGGGTGATGACCAGACCGACCTTCATGTACTGGCCCCAGGTGATCCTCTGGCCCTTGCTGTCCAGGACATGCAGCCAGAGCAGGGTGGCGAGGCTGCCGATCGGCGTGAACTTCGGCCCGAGGTCGCAGCCGATCACGTTGGCGTAGACCATCAGCTCGCGGGTCAGCGGCGACAGGTCCGGCGCCCGCTCGATCGCGAGCGCCCCGATCAGCACGCTCGGCATGTTGTTCATCAGCGACGACAGGATCGCGGCGGCAAAGCCGGTGCCGATGGTGGCGGCCCACGGGCCGTGGCCGGCGAGCCAGACCAGGCCCTTCGCCAGCGCGTCGGTCAGGCCGGCGTTCCGGAGGCCGTAGACCACGAGGTACATGCCGAGGCTGAACAGCACGATCTGCCAGGGGGCGCCGGTCAGCACCTTGCGGATCGGGATGATCCCGCCCCGGTTGGCGAGCAGCAGGAGCACCGCCGCGCCGGCGCAGGTGACGGCCGACACCGGCACCCCGAACGGCGCGGTGACGAAGTAGGCGGCGAGCAGCACGCCGAGCAGCGGGAACGCCGCCCGGAACACCAGCGGATCGCGGATCGCGTCGGCCGGGCGTTCGAGGGCATCGACCGGGTAGGCTTCCGGCACGTCGCGCCGGAAATAGGCCCACAGCACCAGCAGCGTCGCCGCCAGGGACACCAAGTTCACCGGCACCATCACGGCGGCGTACCGGCCGAAGGTCACGGCGAAGAAGTTGGCGGAGACGATGTTGACCAGGTTGGAGATCACCAGCGGCAGGGAGGTGCTGTCCGCCACGAACCCGCAGGCGACGATGAACGCCAGGGCCGCCGCCGGCTTGAAATCGAGCCGGAGCAGGATCGCCAGCACGATCGGCGTCAGCAGCAGCGCCGCGCCGTCGTTGGCGAACACCGCCGCGATGGCCGCGCCGAGGAGCACGACCAGCGGGAACAGCCGCCGGCCCCGGCCGCCGCCCCAGCGGGCGATGTGCAGGGCCGCCCAATGGAAGAACCCGGCCTCATCGAGCAGCAGGGAGAGGATGATGAGCGCCACGAAGGTGAAC
The DNA here is from genome assembly GCF_900116795.1 of Methylobacterium sp. UNCCL125. Classification (NCBI taxonomy): domain Bacteria; kingdom Pseudomonadati; phylum Pseudomonadota; class Alphaproteobacteria; order Hyphomicrobiales; family Methylobacteriaceae; genus Methylobacterium; species Methylobacterium sp. UNCCL125. Next base: position 48,172 of record NZ_FPBW01000022.1, read on the forward strand.
GTGGCGTCCCAGACGACATGCCAGACCACCGGAATGTCGCCCGGATGGATCACGCCCGCGGCGAGAGCGACCCCCGCGCCGGCCAGTGCGCTCCATCCGATCCCGAGGCCCCTGGGCTGCCAGATGACGAACACGAGGGTGGCAAGAAAAATGGCGAGCGCGAGCATCCGGGCGTTTTCGTCTTATGGATCGGTGTGAGGCTCAGGCCGTGGCGACGCGGCGGCCGTGCTCGTCCACGACCCGCTCACCGTCTTCCTTGACGAACTCGCCCTGCTGCACCGGCAGAAGATCGAGCACGGCTTCCGACGGTCGGCACAGGCGCACGCCCTTGGGCGTGACCACCAGCGGGCGGTTGAGGAGGATCGGGTGCGCCGCGATGGCGTCCAGGAGCTGCGCATCCGTCAGCGCGGGATCGCCGAGGTTCAGCTCCGCGAACGGCGTGCCGCTCTCCCGCAGCACCGCACGCACCGACAGACCGGCGCGGGCCAGGAGCTGCACCAGCAGCGCCCGCGCGGGCGGGGTTTTGAGGTACTCGATCACGTGCGGCTCGATGCCGGCGTTGCGGATCATCGCGAGGGTGTTGCGGGACGTGCCGCATTCGGGGTTGTGGTAGATCACGACGTCGAACGGCTCAGGCATGGGCGGTCTCTCCAAGGGCGGGGCAGCAGGGTGCCAGGGCGGCCATCGCCGGGGTGCAGACCTCCGGGCGGCCCTGGCAGCAATCTTTCATCAGGAAGGCGATCAGGCCGGACAGCGCCGGGTAGGCGGCGCTGTAGATGATCGAGCGGCCCGCGCGCCGCGATGCGACCAGGCCCGCGTGGCTCAGTTCCTTGAGATGATGGGACACGGTGGCGGCGGAGACGCCCACCGCCTCAGCCAGCACGCCGGAGGCCAGCCCGTCCGGGCCGGCGGTCACGAGCACCCGCACCAGGCGCAGACGGTGCTCCTGGGCGAGGGCCGCGAAGGCGGCGAGGGCTTGCGGCTCGTCCATATTCGTTACAATCTTCAAATCACTCTTTGAACGTACAAGAAAGCTGAACCTTGGACAAGCCGCGCCAGCCTTTCACCGATGGCCTGCCGAACCTGAGCGCCGCGCATTTCGTGGTGCCGACCCGCGCGCGCCTGGAGGCGGTCAAGCCGCTCACCCACGCCCCCCGGTTCCTGATCCTCTACGGCTCCCTGCGGGAGCGCTCGTTCAGCCGCTTCCTCGCCTACGAGGCCGCCCGGCTCCTGGAAGCCATGGGCGGCGAGGTGCGGATCTACGACGCGCACGGCCTGCCCCTGCCCGACGACACGACCGCCGATCATCCGAAGGTGCAGGAGCTGCGCGACCTCTCGATCTGGTCCGAGGGCCAAGTGTGGGTGTCGCCGGAGCGGCACGGCACGCTGACCGGCGTGATGAAAAGCCAGATCGACTGGCTGCCGCTCTCCGAAGGCAGCGTGCGGCCGACCCAGGGCCGCACGCTGGCCGTGATGCAGGTGTCCGGCGGCTCGCAGAGCTTCAACGCCGTGAACAGCCTGCGGATTCTCGGCCGCTGGATGCGGATGATCACGATCCCGAACCAGTCGTCGGTCCCGATGGCCTACAAGGAGTTCGACGAGGCCGGCCGGATGAAGCCGGGGCCGCTCTACGAGCGCGTCGTGGACGTGTGCGAGGAGCTGATGAAGTTCACGCTGCTGACCCGGGAGCGGGCCGACGACCTCGTCGACCGATACAGCGAGCGGAAGGAGCGCGCGCCGGAGCGGCTGAGCGCCGTGGCCGCCGACATCGGCTTTGTGAAGCGCTGAGACACACCGCCGCCGATGCGACCGTCCACGCGGGCGCCGTCGTGATCGCGGCGGCGACCGGCCGCCCGTGGGGCAGGTCTGTGCGGGTCCCGGCGCCCCGAGGGCCGACCGGATCCGCTGTCTCCGCGTCCACCCTCGGGGGAGCGACGGGTTCGCCCCCCGGACGCCGCAGGCCTGCACGAAGGGCCTTGACGCGGTTCGGAGGGGTCCCGTATCTCTCGAGGACGGCAATGGTGTCTGCCGGGCCATCAAGGCCGAACCGCCGTCAGGCTGATGACTCCTACTTCTTGCGATCCCGCAAAGTCTTGCGGCATCGCATCAAGGGGATGTCATGCGCGCAACCTTCCAAAATCTGTTCACACGCTTCAACGTAGCGGCCTTTGTCCGCACGCGGCACGATCATGCCGTCTCGGTCGCGCGCTGGATCCTGATTCTGCTGCCCATGGCCGCCGCCGTGGGCTCCCTGTGCGCGGCCTTCCTCTGGAGCCTCGATGCGGCCACCCGGGCGCGCTTCGCCTATCCCGGGCTGCTGTTTCTCCTGCCGCTCGGCGGCTTGGCTATCGGGCTGCTCTACCATCGCTTCGGCCAGTCCGTGGAGGGCGGCAACAACCTCATCGTCGAGCAGATCCATGTGCCCGGGGGCGGCGTGCCCCTGCGCATGGCGCCGCTGATCTTCCTCGGCACGGTGGTCACGCATCTGTTCGGCGGATCGGCGGGCCGCGAAGGCACGGCCGTCCAACTGGGCGGCAGCCTCGCAAGCGCCTTCGGCAAGGCGGTCCGCCTGGATGCGCCGAGCTTCCGGATCATGCTGATGGCCGGGATCGCCGCGGGGTTCGGCGCCGTCTTCGGTACGCCACTGGCCGGCGCGGTCTTCGCGCTCGAGGTCCTCGCTGTCGGACGCGTCGAATATGCGGCCCTCGTGCCCTGCCTCGTCGCGGCCGTGGTCGGCGACTGGACCTGTCAGCTGTGGGGCATCGAACACGGGGCCTACCGTATCGACGACCACGCCGGAGCCGTCGGCACGCACATGGTCGAGCCGCTGCTCCTGGCCAAGGTCGCGGTGGCAGGCGTGGCCTTCGGACTGGCCGGCCTGGTGTTCGCCGAGGCGAACCACATGCTCGGCGGATGGTGCAAGCGGGTCATCGCCTTCGCGCCCCTCCGCCCCGTGGCGGGCGGCCTCGCGGTGATCGCCCTGGTCTACCTCTGTGGCACGCGGGATTACCTGGGACTGGGCGTCTGGTCGGCGGATCCGCACGGGCTGACCATCGCCCGCTTCTTCGGTCCGGAGGTGCATCCCTGGAGCTGGGCGCTCAAGATGCTGTTCACGGTCGTCACCCTGAGCGCCGGGTTCAAGGGCGGCGAGGTCACGCCGCTGTTCTTCATCGGCGCGGCCCTCGGCAACGCGCTGGCCGGGGTGCTGGGGGCGCCGGTGGATCTCCTGGCCGGCCTCGGGTTCGTCGCCGTGTTTGCCGGAGCGGCCAACACGCCGCTGGCCTGCACGCTGATGGGTATCGAGCTGTTCGGCGCCACGCACGGCGTCTACATCGCGACCGCCTGCTTCCTGGCCTACCTGTGCTCCGGGCACAGCGGCATCTACCTGTCCCAGCGCATCGCCGTCCCGAAGGTTTCCGTGGGCACCCTGCCGCCGGACGCCACCCTGCGCCATGCACGCACGCACCGCGCGGCCCGGCTGACCGCGCCGGCCCCCGTGTCGGCCCCCGTGTCGGCCCCCGTGTCGGCCCCCGACAGATAGGTGCGCCCCAGGGCTTCGACGCGTCCGGTCGTCCCGGCCGGGATCGGGATGGTGCGGGCATCTCCATGACGCGCGCCGACGACGCGCGCCGACAGGGCTGGACCACGCCAAGCCCGTTCCCTGGGGGGCTCCAGGCCCCTCTGCCGGGAACGGGTCGTGCAGGCGAAGGCCGACGGCCTGCTCAAGGCCGTCGGCCGAGGACGCCCCGGTCTCAATGGGCGCCACCCGGCCCCCGCAATCCGCGCCCTGCCCCTGCACCGCCGTCGGGCCGGCCCGCAAGCGGCGGAGCCGGCCCGCGCCGGGAGGGCGGACCGGGAGGATCCGGCCAGGGGCTCGTCAGGCGGCGCGGACGGTTGCGAGGAAGCGGGCGACCTCGGCACCGAGATGCTCGGACTGGCGCGAGAGTTCGGACGCGGAGGCGAGCACCTGGCTGGCCGCGGCGCCGGTCTCCTCGGAGGCCTGCGCGACGCCCGCGATGGTGCCGGTCACCGCGGTGGTGCCGGTCGAGGCCTGCGCCACGTTGCGCACGATCTCCTGCGTCGCCGCCCCCTGCTGCTCCACCGCCGCGGCGATCGAGGTCGCCACGCCGTCGATCTCCCGGATCCGCCCGGTGATCCCGCCGATCGCCGTCACGGCCTGCCCGGTCACCTCCTGCACCGCGCCGATCTGCCGGGCGATCTCCTCGGTCGCCTTGGCGGTCTGCTCGGCCAGCGCCTTCACCTCGGCAGCCACCACCGCAAAGCCCCGCCCCGCGGCGCCGGCCCGCGCCGCCTCGATCGTGGCGTTGAGCGCCAGCAGGTTGGTCTGCCCGGCGATCCCGGAGATCATCCCGACCATGTCGCCGATCCGGGCGGCGGTCTGGCTGAGCGCCTGGACCAGGGCGGCGGTCTGGTCGGCCTCGCCCACCGCCGATTGCGCGAGCCGGGCCGAGCCGGTGACCTGCCGGCCGATCTCCTGCACCGACGAGCCCAGCTCCTCCGCGGCGGCCGCCACGGTCTGGACGTTGGCGGCGGCCTCTTCCGCGGCGGCCGCCACGGTGGTGGATTGCGAGGCCGTCTCCTGGGCGGTGGCAGTCATCTGCCGGGCGGTGGCCTGCAGCTCCGTGGCCGAGGACGAGACCATGCCGACGACGCCGCCGACCGCCCGCTCGAACCCGTCGGCGAGTTCGATCATGGTGCGCCGGCGCGCCTGGGCCGCGGCCGCGTCGGCCAGCCGCTTGACCTCGGCCTCCTCGGCGGCCTTGCGGGCGACCAGGGCCTTGATCCCCTCCACTGCCCGGCCGACCGCGCCGATCTCGTCGCCCCGGCCAGCCTCCCGGATCTCCGCCTCGATCTCCCCTTGCGCCATGCGTCGCAGGACGACGACCAATCTGCCGAGCGGGCGCGTGATGCCGACGATCGTCACGAGGGCGGCCGCAGCGAGCCCGACCAGCAAGCCGAGCGCGCTGAACGACACCAGGGAGATGCGGGTGGCGTTGGTCTGCTCGGTCAGTTCGGCCGAGCCCTTCTCCATCGCGCCATCGATGTCGTTCCCGAGCTTCGAACTGCCCTGCACCATGGCGACGAAGGTCGGGTCGATCGTACGATGGACCAGCGCGAGGGCCTCGGCGTTCCGGCCCGCCAGGCAGAGCTGGCGAACCTCGGAGACCTGCTGGACGAACTGATGGATACGGGCCGCCTGCTCGTCGATGCGCGCGCCAAAATCCGGCGCGAGTCGGCGCAGGTCGGCCAGAGCCTTTGTCAGGGTGGGGATGGCGTCGTCGAATCCAGTGTTGGCCACCTTCATCTGAGCTTCGTCTGTCTCAGCGAGGATGCGATACACCCAGTAATTCATCTCGAAGACGCTGCGATTCAGGCGACGCGCCGTTGCAACCGCCTTCGCATCGCGATCGATGAAAGAACTGTAGGCCTTATCGATCTGGCCGATCCGCGCCTGCGCAAACCAAATACAGCCACCGATCACTCCACCGATAAGCACGATGACCGCTGACAGCTTTGTCAATATTTTAGCGTTGGAGAGCAAGGACATGGTTCCACCTGTGTGCATCAGGCGAAACGTCAACGAACACGATTAAATTTCGGTTCAAGTTTCCGTGATGCGGAGAGAGCCAGCGCGATTCCGGGGGCCTCGGGGCCGGGCGGATGCGCGGCCGCTCTCGGCGATGCGGTCAAGGAACCGCCCCTCCCGGGCGCCGCTCCCCGGATCCGCGCGGTTGCGGCTCCGCATGCGGCCCGGTGCCGGCTGCGCCCGCCACAGGCGGCAGGACCTGACGGAGCACATGGCGGAGCTTGTCGGGGTTGCGGGTGATGTAGAGGGCGGCGATCCGACCGTTCTCGATGGCGAGCGCGGTCGTCTGAAGGAGATCGCCGCGTTCCCGGCTGATGTATCCCGGCAATCCGTCGATCCAGACCGGCGCGACCAGCGCGGCCCGCTCGGGCCCCCATTTGCGCCGGACGCCCGCGAAGAGACGGAGCAGGCGCTCCGACCCGACGATGGGGTTGGGAAAGGCCAGGACCTTGCCGCCGCCGTCCGAGCAGAGCACCACGTCCTCCGCGAGCAGCGTGCGCAGGGTCGCGATGTCCCCGCTGGCGGAGGCCGCGAAGAAGGCGTGGGCGATCCGTTCGCCCTCCTCCCGCGCCACGGGAAAGCGCGGCCGTGCGGACTGCACGTTCCGGCGGGCGCGCACCGCGAGCTGACGCACGGCGGCCGCCTCCCGATCAAGCGTGTCCGCCACCTCGCCGAGCGGGATGCCGAACACGTCGTGGAGCAGGAAGGCTGCGCGCTCGAGGGGCGAGAGGCGTTCCAGCGCCATCATCAGCGTCAGCGTGAGATCGTCCTCGTCCACGCCGTCCTCCCCCGTCTCGACCAGGGGCTCCGGCAGCCAGGCGCCGACATAGGTCTCCCGGCGGGCGCGGGCCGACTTCATCTGGTCGAGGCAGAGCCGGGTCACGATGCGGGCCAGAAACGGATACGGGGCCGCGACCGCGCCCCGATCCGCCGCGATCCAGCGCAGCCACGTGTCCTGCACCATGTCCTCGGCCTCGCTGCGGGAGCCGAGCATGCGGTAGGCGATGCGCAGGAGGCGCGGACGATGGGCCTCGAAGGTGGCGGTCGCCGCGTCGGTCTGCGTGTCGGTCGGCGGCATGGGATCTGTCTGCGGAGCGATGGCGAGACCCGGGGATCCTCGCACGCGGCCGGAGGGGGTGTCACCGCCGGTCCGGCACGGTCAGGTCGCGGTCGTCCGTGTCGACGACGAACACCGCGAGAAGGCGGGACGGCTCCGTGGCGCTGGCATTGGCGCTCACGGCGTGGTGGTCGCCCGGCTGCTCCACGAAGCTCTCGCCGACCCGGAAGATCTGCTCAGGCCCGTCGTTGATGCGGCTGCGGATCGCGCCCTCGATCACCGTCGCGGTGATGAAGGCGGAGCGCGCATGCCTGTGGGCGGGGGAGGACCCGCCCGGCCCGTACGCGACGAGGACGCCGCGCAGACTCTTGCCGGGGATGCCCGGCAGGGGGTGGTCGAAGATCGTCGTGACGCGGGCCTCGCCGGCCCGCAGCTCCGCCGCCCCGACCGGGAGCGCGAAGCCGGCCAGGCAAGCGGAGAGGATGAGTGCTTTGACCATGGGGGTTCGTCCAGCGTGGTGAGGGAGGCCGTCAGACGGTCGCGAGCCAAGTCGCGAAGCGCGTGGATCCGAGGCGCGCCGCGGCAGCATCCTCGGGAACGAGCGAGCCCTTCTCCAGCGCGGCGCCGAAATACCGTGCGCCGCGGTCGGCCGACACCGCCCGGCGGTCGCCGGCGGCGGCGGCGCATCGGGCGACGAAGTCGCGGAAGGGCAGCCTGTCCGGTCCGGCGATCTCGATCGTCCGGCTGCGGGGCTCGTGGACGGCGACGTCCGCCAGCGCGGCCGCGACGTCGGCGGCGGCGATGGGCTGGAAATCGGCGTCGGGGACGACGATGCGATCGCCTACGACCGACGCCGCGGTGATCGTGGCGACGAACTCGAAGAACTGGGTTGCACGAACGATCGTGTAGGGCAGGCCGGACGCCACGATCAGCCGCTCCTGCGCGACCTTCGCCCGGAAGTATCCGTTCCCGTCCAGGCGATCCGTGCCGACGATCGAGAGGGCGACATGGTGCGTCACGCCGGCCCGACGCGCGGCGGCCAGGAGGTTGCGGCTCGACCGCTCGAAGAAATTGAGCACCGCCGCATCCTCGAAGGACGGTGCGTTCGCGACGTCGACCACGACCTCGGCGCCGACGAGAACCTCGGCGAGCCCCTCACCCGTCAGGGCGTCGACGCCCGTCCGCGGGGAGGCGGCGACGGCTTCGTGTCCCCTGCGGCCGAGTTCGGCGGTCAACTGCCTGCCGATCAACCCGCTCCCGCCGATCACAACCATCTTCATGACGCGCGTCTCCTGCGTGAACCGGGCGGCGCGGCGGGGTGCCGCTGAGGCGCTCGTTCGACGTCAAGACGAGGGGACGACGCGGGATGTGACATGCCGTCGGAGAAAAAGGCGATGCCGCCGCGTGGGACGCCGTCCATGGCCACGACCGGACGCCAGCCCCCCTCCGGGCTGAGCGTCACGGGGTCGATCCGGGCCTCCCCCATCAAGCCGACCCGGAGGGCGTTCCAGCGGACAGTCCTGGCCAGTCCCGGCCAGTCCCGTGACGGTCTCGCCGACCGTGTCGGTGCCGGCACAGATGCGCCCGCGGGCGACCGGACGGCCTCCGACGCCCTTCGCCGGCTCGGCGACGTCCGCGCCTCCGACCAAACCGCCGATCCGCACAGGGTCCCGATTGAAGGCGTCCGCGCCGGCGTCGCGTGCGGCTCAGCCGATATCGCCTTCCGCGCGACCCCGACGGGACAGCGCGCCATCCCGGAATGGCCAGGGTCCGTGGCGGAAGCCTGGACCCACTGGACTGGACCGCTCGCCGGAACGCTTGGAGGAGGCCGCCGTTGCACCCGTCGCGAGAGGGTGGGCGTCGGGCTTGCGAGACCGCAGCCGATGCCAGCCCGAGACAGGATGTGAAGGGCAGCGCGATGATCGACACGGACAGGATCACGGGGGCCGCGCGCGCGTTCGGCGGCACGGTTCAGGGCTCGGTTGGCGACCTCGCCGGTTCGAACCGCGATGCGATCGAGGGCCGGCTCCGCGAAGCGCAGGGCACCGCCGAGAACCTCTACGGTCAGGCCAAGGACGCGGTCCGGCACGCGGCCAACGAGATCTCGGACCACGCCGCGGAGGCCTATGACCGGAGCCGTGCCTACGCGTGGGAAGGTCACCAGACCTCCGTCGCCTGGCCCCACGCTTCCTTGCTCGTCGCCGGGCTCGCGGGCTTCGGTCTGGGCTTGCTCGTCAGCAAGCTCTGAGCCGCGACGCCCGCTCGCACCGACACCGTCGGCGGCGTGGCACTCGCGGATCTCCCAGGCGGGGCCCCGCGCGGCCGATGATCGGCCCGCGTCCCGGCCGGGCCTCCACGGCGCCGGGCAAAACGGTCCCCGCGCGGTCGATCGCGCCGCGACGCAAATCCGTGCGGCCAACCCGACCGGCCGGTCCCGCGTGTCGGTCTTTGCCGGGTCGACATCTCATGGTTGTATGGGGGCGTGCCGCGGCCCCTGTCGGCCGGCGGCGAGGCCCGCGCGTCGGCATGGCACGGGAACGGCAAGGGAGGCACCGCAATGGCCAGCGTGGTCGCCGAGGATCAGGACGCCCGGAACGCGCTCGGCGAGAGCGAAATTCCCAAGGCCACGATCTGCCTCTGGTACGACACGGAGGCCGAGGCGGCCGCCCGATTCTACGTCGCGACCTTTCCGGACAGCGCCATGGGCGCGGTTTACCGGGCACCGGCCGATTACCCGTCGGGCAAGGCGGGGGACGTGCTGACGGTGGCGTTCACGGTGGCCGGCATCCCGTGCATCGGCCTGAACGGCGGTCCCGCCTTCCGGCACAGCGAGGCCTTCTCGTTCCAGATCGCCACGGACGACCAGGCGGAGACGGACCGGCTCTGGACCGCCATCGTCGACAATGGCGGGCAGGAGAGCGCCTGCGGCTGGTGCAAGGATCGCTGGGGCATCGCGTGGCAGATCACGCCACGCGTGCTCACCGCCGCGCTGGCGGCCGGCGGCGCGGAGGCCCGGCGCGCATTCACGGCCATGATGACCATGGGGAAGATCGACGTCGCCGCGATCGAGGCGGCCCGGCGCGGATGACGTCGCGTCGGCCTGGACCCTGTTGCCGATGACCGAGCCGATATCCGCCGCGGCCCACGCGCGCACCATCCTGGCCGCGCACGAGCATCGCCGCCCCATCGCACCGCTGACCGGCTGGGATCCGACCTTCGACCTGCCGGCGGCCTACCGGGTCGCCGAGGCGATCCGGAGCCTGCGTGCCGGGCGCGGCGAGCGGAATGTCGGCTACAAGATCGGCTTCACCAACACGACCCTGTGGGAGCGGTACGGCGTCCGGGCGCCGATCTGGGGGCATGTCTACGACACGACCCTGCGCGACCGGGCCGCCCTGGGCGGACCGGTGCCCCTCGCGGCCTTCGTCGAGCCCCGGATCGAGCCGGAGATCGTGTTCGGTCTGGCACGCGCGCCGGAACCCGGCATGGATGCCGAGGCGCTGATCGCCTGCCTCGACTGGGCCGCGAGCGGCTTCGAGATCGTGCAGTCGCTCTATCCGGGCTGGCGCTTCGCGGCGCCCGACACCGTGGCGGCCTTCGGGCTGCACGGGTTGCTGGTGGTGGGCGAGCGGGTGCCGGTTCCGGCGGCCGCGCGGCGCGGCTGGATCGGCGACCTCGCGGGCTTCACCGTCGACCTGCTGCGGGACGGCGCCGTCGCCGACCGGGGCGGCGGCCGCAGCGTCCTCGGGACGGGACCGCTCGCCGCCCTCGCGCACTTGGTCGATGCGCTGGCTAACGATCCGGTCGCCCCGCCGCTCGCAGCCGGCACGGTCGTCACAACCGGCACGCTGACGGACGCGCTTCCGGTCGCCTCCGGCCAGCACTGGAGCACGCGGCTCGACGGGCTGCGGCTTCCCGGCATCGACCTTGCCCTGATCTGAAAGACCCGGCACGGGTTATCGTGCCAGGATCGTGTCGTTTCCCGGGCCGGCTCCGGGACTCTGGCATTGGTGATGGTTAGCCGACATGCCAAACGCTGAGCCATGCCTGGACGCCTGCGGCGACGCCACACGACCTTCCTCGTCTCCGTCACCGTGCAGGGCTCCAGCCCGGCATCCGGCGCCACGGTCTACGCGGTGATGAAGCCCAGCGCCGCGGAGGCGCTGGAGGCCGTCCGCCCTCTGGTCGACCCGTCGGCCACCCTCGCCGTCGTGGGCAGCCTGTCCACCCGGATCGCCAAGGCCCTCAAGCTGAAGCGCGACGAGCCGCGGGTGGTCTGAGCCGCCCGGTTCCGGCTCAATCCACCGCGAGCCGGTAGCCGACGCCCCGCACGGTCTGCAGGAAGACCGGATTGGCGGGGTCGACCTCGGTCTTGCGGCGCAGGCGGTTGATCTGCACGTCGACGGTGCGCTCCGCCGCGGCCCCGCCGGGGCCGGCGAGCTGCTCGCGCTCGACATTGGCGCCGCCCGCCATCGCCAGGATCGTCAGGATCTCGCGCTCGCGCTCGGTGATGCGGATCAGCTCGTCGTCCCGGCGCAGCTCGCCCCGGTCGACCCGGAACGCGAACGGCCCGAAGGTCACCGCCTCGGCGGCCGCCGCGCGGGGCCGCGCGCTGCGCTTGATGATGTTGTTGAGCCGCAGCGTCAGCTCCCGCGGCTCGAAGGGCTTGGGCAGGTAATCGTCCGCGCCGATCTCCAGCCCCATCACCCGGTCGTTCGGGTTGGAGCGGGCGGTGAGCATCAGGATCGGCACCCGCGACGTCTCGCGCACGCTGCGGGCGTAGTCGAAGCCGTTCTCGCCGGGCATCATCACGTCGAGGACCATGGCGTCGAACACGACGCTCTGGGCCCGGGCCCGCGCCTCCGCGGCGCTCGCCGCGGCGGTGACCCGGAAGCCCTGGTCGGTGAGGTAGCGGGCGAGCAATTCGCGCAGCCGGCGGTCGTCGTCGACCACGAGGACGTGGGGCGCCTCGTCGGGCAGGTCGGCCCGGGCGGCATTGCTCACGCGCACTCCTCCCCGGCGACGCGCCCGTCGCTCCCGCCCCCGCGCCGCGCCATCAGGCGCTGGACCGCCGGCCGGTCCTCCGGCTCGATCATCGCCATCAGGAAGTCCTCCGGGGAGCCCCGGGCATCCGGCGCCGCGAGCGCCCGGGCGAGGCGGCGGGCCTGGACCCGCGTGAGGTCGGCCGCGAGACGGGCGCCGGCCTCGGTGCAGTAGAGGAGGCGCTGGCGCCGGTCGCTGGAACCGGGCTTCTGCGCGACGTAGCCCTGCCCGATCAGGTCCTTGAGCACCCGGTTCAGGCTCTGCTTGGTGATGCGCAGGATGTCGAGGAGTTCGGCGATGGTCAGGCCGGGATAGCGGTCGACGAAGTGCAGCACCCGGTGGTGGGCCCGGCCGAAGCCGTAGGCGGCCAGGATCCGGTCGGGATCGCCCACGAAATCCCGGTAGGCGAAGAACAGAAGCTCGATCAGGTCGTCGCTGCCGAGGGCGGCCGGCGCGGCGCCCGGGACGGGTTTCGCCGCGAAGATCGCCTCGCGCGGGGCTGTCCGTGTCACGGCGCGGCCGCTCCCAACGGGTGATAGGTCAGTCCCCATGACGTTTCTCAAGGCGGCCCGGGCCCGTCAACCCTGACCGGGCCGGCCGGGGCGCCGGCCGGCGGCGATCCTCAAGCGGGATTGCCGCCGGTCCGGCCCCTCCGCTACGCAGGATCCTCGATCGACGGGAGCGGACGGACATGGCCGAGGCAGCTGAACCGGGACCGGGACGCCTCTGGATCCGCGATCCGCGCGCCATCCTGGCCGAGGGCGCCGGGGGCGGGATCGTCGTGGCGGGCACCCGGATCGTCGAATGCGTGGCGGCGGGCGCGAAACCCGCCGCGCCCGTGGACGAGACCTTCGACGCCTCGCGCCACGTGGTCATCCCGGGGCTGATCAACACCCATCACCACGCCTTCCAGACGCTGACCCGCGCCCACCCGCTGGCGATCAACAAGCCGCTCTTTCCCTGGCTGAAGGCGCTCTACACGGTCTGGGGGCGGATCACCCCGGAGGCGTTCCGGCTCGCCACGCAGGTGGCCTTCACCGAGCTGCTGCTCTCGGGCTGCACCACGGCGGGCGACCATCACTACCTGTTCCCGAAGGGGCTGGAGGATTCGATGGACGTCCAGGTCGCGGAGGCCCGGGCCCTCGGGATCCGGGCCGCGATCACCCGCGGCTCCATGAGCCTGTCCGACCGGGAGGGCGGGCTGCCGCCCGAGAGCCTGACCCAGGACGACGACACGATTCTTTCGGATTGCGAGCGGGTGCTGAACCTGTTCCACGACCCCGCCCCCGGCGCGATGGTGCAGGTCGCGCTCGCCCCCTGCTCGCCCTTCGCGGTGACCCGGCGTCTGATGCGCGAGAGCGCGGCGCTCGCCGCCCGGCACGGGAGCCGGCTGCACACCCATCTCGGCGAGACGCTGGACGAGGACGCCTATTGCCAGCAGATGTTCGGCTGCCGGCCGGTGGAGTACCTCGAGGAGGTCGGCTGGCTGAACGACCGGGTCTGGCTCGCCCACGGCATCCACTTCACCGATGCCGAGGTCGCCCGGCTCGGCAAGGCCGGGGTCGGCGTCTGCCACTGCCCGACCTCGAACATGACCCTGGCCTCGGGCCGCTGCCGCACCTGCGAGCTGGAGGCGGCGGGCTCGCCCTTGGGCCTCGGTGTCGACGGCTCGGCCTCGAACGACAGCTCGAACCTGATGGAGGGCGTGCGCCACGCCCTGATGATCAACCGGCTCACCTACGGGGCGGAAGCCGTGACGCATCTCGACGCCCTGCGCTGGGCCACCGAGGGCTCGGCCGCCTGCCTCGGCCGCACCGATATCGGCCGGATCGAGCCGGGCCGGGAGGCGGACCTCGCCCTGTTCACCCTGGACGAGCTGCGCTTCTCCGGCGCCCACGACCCGCTGGCGGCTCTGGTCCTGTGCGGCGCCACCCGGGCCGACCGGGTGATGGTGGCGGGCCGCTGGCGGGTGATCGACGGCCAGCCGCTCGGGGTCGATACCGGGATGCTGCGCGAGGCGCATTCCCGGCTGGCGGTGGACCTGTTCGGAGCGGTGTAGAGGGCGAGCCCTGACCCGCCCCGCGCGTGATCCTCAGAACAGCCCGTCGATCTGCCCGTTGGCGTCCAGCCGGATCGTGTCGGCGGCGGGCACCCGGGGCAGGCCCGGCATGGTCATGATCTCCCCGCAGATCGCCACCACGAAGCCGGCGCCGGCCGAGAGCCGGACGTCGCGCACGCCCACGATGTGGCCCTCGGGGGCGCCCATCAGGGTCGGGTCGGTGGAGAACGAGTACTGGGTCTTGGCCATGCAGATCGGCAGGTTTCCGTAGCCGTCCTTCTCGAAGGTGGCGAGCTTGGCCTGAGCCTTCGTCTCGATCTGGATGTCGGCGGCCCCGTACAGCTTGGTGGCGATCGCCCGGATCTTGTCGGAGAGGCGGCTCTCCGTCTCGTAGGCGTGGCGGATCGGCGCCGGCTCGGCCTCGGAGAGCTTCACCACCGCGCGGGCCAGCTCCTCGGCCCCGGCCCCGCCCTCCGCCCAGTGGCGGCAGGTGATCGCCTCGACGTCGAGCCGCTCGCGGCACAGTTCCTTGAGCTTGGCGTGCTCGGCATCGGTGTCGGCGTAGAAGTGGTTGACGCCGACCACCACCGGCAGGCCGAAGCCGCGCAGGTTGGTCACGTGCCGGGCGAGGTTGGCGAAGCCCTTCTCCAGGGCGTCGATGTTCTCGGCCCCGAGGTTCTTCTTGTCGACGCCGCCATGCATCTTGAGGGCGCGGATGGTCGCCACCACCACCACGGCCGAGGGGGTCAGCCCCGCCTGCCGGCACTTGATGTCGAGGAACTTCTCGGCGCCGAGATCGGCGCCGAACCCGGCCTCCGTCACCGTGTAGTCGGCGAGCCGCAGGCCGGCCCGTGTGGCGATCACCGAGTTGCAGCCATGGGCGATGTTGGCGAAGGGGCCGCCATGGATCAGCGCCGGGTTGCCCTCGAGCGTCTGCACGAGGTTGGGCTGCAGGGCGTCCTTGAGCAGCACCGTCATGGCGCCGGTGGCCTTCACGTCCTTGAGGGTGACGAGCTTGCGGTCGCGGGTCTCGGCGATCACGATCCGGCCGAGGCGCTCCTCCAGGTCGGCGAGGTCCTTGGCGAGGCAGAACACCGCCATCACCTCGGAGGCCACCGTGATGTCGAACCCGTCCTCCCGGGGGAAGCCGTTGGCGACGCCGCCGAGCGACTGGGTGATCTGGCGCAAAGCCCGGTCGTTCATGTCGACGACGCGGCGCCAGTGGATGCGGCGCACGTCGATGTTGAGCTCGTTCGCCCAGTAGACGTGGTTGTCGATCAGCGCGGCCGCGAGGCTGTGGGCCGACGTGATGGCGTGGAAGTCGCCGGTGAAGTGCAGGTTGATCTGCTCCATCGGCACGACCTGGGCCTTGCCGCCGCCGGCGGCGCCGCCCTTCATGCCGAAGCACGGCCCGAGCGACGGCTCGCGCAGGCAGATCATGGTCTTCTCGCCGATGCGGTTCAGGGCGTCGCCCAGGCCCACCGTGGTGGTGGTCTTGCCCTCGCCCGCGGGCGTCGGGGAGATTGCCGTGACCAGCACGAGCTTGCCGGGCTTCCGGCTCTCCAGCCCGGCGATGTAGCCGTGGTCGATCTTGGCGATGTGCTTGCCGTAATTGTGGAGCGCGTCATCCGGGATGCCGAGCTTCTCGGCGACCTGCGCGATCGGCTTCAGGGTCGCGGCGCGGGCGATCTCGATATCTGACGGCATGGGCCTTCCTCCCTGACTCGCGGGCGCGATGCCCGCCCGCCGGCTCTTGCCGTGCGAATCTCCTGCCGTGCGGGCTGCGGCTTGGCCGCCCGCGAACGGCTGCGCACTGTGCGTCAAAGCCCGGGAAAATGCGCGTCGATTTTTATGATATGGCGGACAAAATACTCTTGTCGCCCCCGACGTCCCCAGCTCCGACGCACGGAGTGGGTCCGGACCAGCGAGACGCCCGGTCGAGGCCTGCCATCGGCGCCTCTGCCGTCAGAACCTGACCAGCTCGACGCGCCGGTTCTTCGCCCGTCCCTCCGCGCTGTCGTTGGCGGCGACCGGGCTGGACGCCCCGAAGCCCCTGGCCTTCAGCCGATCCCTCGCGACGCCGGCGGCGACGAGCTTCGCCATGACCGCCTTGGCACGGCCGTCGGACAAGGCCTGGTTGTGCGCGGCGGCTCCGGTCTCGTCGGTATGGCCGTTGATCGCGAGCCGCAGGCCGGGATTCGTCCGCAGCAGGCCCGCCACCGCGTCGATCTGCGGGGCGGAGGCCGGCAGGATCTCGGTCCTGTCGGTGGCGAAGTTGACCTGGATCACCGCCTTTCCCGTCGTGTCGAGGTCCTGCTTCAGCTGCTCGGCGGGCAGGAGGGCGGCGGTCTGGAGAAACGGCTTGGTCTCCAGGATGGTCCAGGCCGCGTTGTTGCTGCCGGGCACGAAATGGACCCAGATCTGCCGGTCCGGCCGGCGGATCACCCAGGTCTGCACCGGCTCGTTGTAGACATTGCCCAGGCCCTCATACATCCCGATCCGGATGTCCTCGGGCAGCGTCTCCGTGAGGGTGGCGGGGATCCTGCTGTCGGCGATCTTCCGGCCGCCGGCCTGTGTCAGCACGGCCTCGATATTCTTCTTCAGCTCATAGGATGCGTAGGTCTTGCCGTCCTTGGTGCCGATGAGGGACAGGAAGACCTTGCCCTCGACCTCGTGGAGCGCCGTGCCGGTCCAGAACAGGAAATGCCCGAAAGCGCGGGTCTCGGGCGGGTTCAGCGGCTGGTAGCCGTCGGGGAGCGCGAAGTAGGGAAAGCCGCCGAGCGGCGCGTTCGAGACGGGGACGGCCTCCAGGATGGACGCAGCCGGCCCGGACACCGTGTCCTGCGCGCTCGCAGGATCGGCCGGGATTCCGGATGCCGCACAGGCGAGGGCCAGCAGGATCCAGACCGGCTTCAGCGCTTTCACGATCCACTCCGACAGGTTGCGGAGGCGCGAGCCTAGCGGGCCCGGATCGTCAGGCAATTAGGCCTCTTGAGCTACGGTCCCCAAGAGAATCCCGTTCGTCTTTGCGCTTTGCAGGACGGCGCGACGGGATGTCGGGTGCAGAATACCGGCGATCTTACGCAGGCGCCGGGAGCCTGAACGGGCGCAGGCTCATGCCCGGAGGCCGAAGATCTTGCCCTTGCGGCCCGAAGCCGCCTTGCGGATCTTCGGGACGGCGCGCCCGAGCGTCGGCTGCGGGCGGCGCCGGCCGCCGCACCGCCGTGACGAACGAGGTGCGGACCGCCAGGGCGCCGGATCGGGAGAGGGGCGCTAGCCCCCCGACTTCTTGGCCTTGTCGGCGGCGCCCGGCGCCTCGTGCGGCTGGGGGGCGCCCTTCGGCAATTCCGGGTTCTCGGCGTTGTGCGGGGCGGCGACCGGGGCCGGCACGGTCTCGGCGGTGGCGGTCGGCTTCTCGATGTCGGGCAGCCCGTCCTTCAGCTTCGCGTTGATCTGCGTGAGGTCGTCCGGCTCGGGGTTCAGATCCTTGGCGTGCTGCCACTGGAACTTGCCCTCGAGGCGCCGGCCCGAACGCCAGTAGGCGTCGCCCAGGTGGTCGTTGATGGTCGGATCGCCGGGCTTCAGCTCGACCGCCTTCTCCAGCTCGCGCACCGCATCGTCCCAACGGCCGAGGCGGTAATAGGCCCAGCCGAGGCTGTCGACGATCATCCCGTCCCGGGGGCTCGCATCGGCGGCCTGCTGCAGCAGCTTGAACGCCTCGTCGATGTTGACGTTCTGATCGACCCAGGAATAGCCGAGATAGTTCATCACCTGCGCCTTGGCGGCCGGCTGGTTGGCCGGCACCAGGGACAGGGCCTTCTTCAGGTCGGCCTCGGCCTTCGGCCACTGCTTGGCGCGCTCGTAGGCGGTGCCGCGGAAATAGTAGGTCGTCCAGTAATTGGCCTGCGGCCGGTCGCCGATCAGGCCGATGGCCCGGGTGTAGGTGGCGGCCGCCTCCTCGTACTTCTTGCGGGCGCGCTGCACGTTGCCCAGCGCCGTGATGACGTCGATGTCGTCCGGGTGGGCCTTCATCGCCGCGTCGAGATGGGCCAGGGCCTCGTCGCCCTTGCCCATCTGCTCCAGATTCAGGCCGATCTGGATGTCGGCGTTGAGCTTGAGCGGGGAGGCGGCCGGGATCTGCGCGTAGGCCTCGTTGGCCCGCTCGGGCTGCTTCATCCGGTCCAGCGTGTCGGCCAGCGTCAGCCGGGCGAGGGCGTGGTCGGGGGCGAGGTAGAGCGCCAGCCGCAGGTAGATCACGGCGGGCAGTTCGTCGCCCTGCGTCGAGCCCGCGGAGCCCAGCCCGTACAGCACCTCGGCTGCGCCCTCCTGGGCGGTGCCGATCAGCCGCGTGAGCGGCTTGCCCTCCTTGAGCTTGTCGAGGGCGTCGCGCACCAGCGGGTGGCGGGGCGAGAGCTGGTCGAAGTCGGAATAGGCCTGGATCGCCAGATCGGTGCGGCCGAGGCTCGCCTCCATCCGGGCATAGGCGTCGACGATGCGCAGGGTGTTGCGGTCGGCCTCGTAGGCGGCCTTGAGGCGCCGCTCGGCCTCGGCGTTGTCGCCGGTCACCGAGGCGATCAGGCCGGCATGGTAGTCGCGGAAGGTGTTGTAGTAGCGCTCGCCCCGGAGCTTGTTGACCGTCTCCAGCGCCTTCTTGCCGTCACCCGCGCCGGCATACGACCAGGCGGTGAGCAGCGTCGCGGTCAGGTCGGTGGCCGCCCCGCGGCCGCTGCGCGAGAAGTTCTGGCGGGCGGCGGCCCATTGGCCCGCCTTGATCTGGCGCACCCCCAGCGAGAGGTTGGCGAGCCCGTTGGTGGGATCGCGGGCGATGAGCTTCTCGGCGGTGCGGAACGCGTCCGGCAGGGCGCCGTCGGCGAGCAGCGAGATGAAGGCGCGCTCGACCAGCTCGGCGTTGCGCGGATCGGCCTTGACCGCCTCGCGGTAGAAGGTCGCCGCCGCCGCCGTGTCCCGGGACGCGCCCGCGATGTAGGCGGAGAGGAAGTTGCCCTCCAGCGAATCCGCGGGCTCGTAGTCGAGCACCGGGGTCGATTCCCTCGGCTGCGCGGCCAGCACGGTCTGCGGCAGCCCGGCGGCGAGCAGAAGGGCGAGCGCCGAGACGCTCCGGCGGGCGCGTGTGATCATCATGAACCGATCGCGGCTCCTGGGCGCCGGCCCGTCAGGGGCCGGGCGCGAGAATGGCGGGGCATCCCCGAAAAAACGCTGGGGACACTGAACCCATCCCGCCAGCCCCGCAAGGCGAAAGGATGACGCCGCGTCCTCCCGGCCCGGTCCGGGCGCCTCACATGTTCGGGTAGTTCGGCCCGCCGGGCCCCTCCGGGGTCACCCAGTCGATGTTCTGGTTCGGATCCTTGATGTCGCAGGTCTTGCAGTGGACGCAGTTCTGCGCGTTGATCTGGTAGCGCACCCCGTCGCTCGCGGCGGAATCCGCCACCCACTCGTAGACGCCCGCCGGGCAGTAGCGGCCGGACGGCCCGCCATAGACGTCGTGCTCGGAGCGCTTCTGCAGCTCCAGGTCGCGGACCTTGAGGTGCGGCGGCTGGTCCTCCTCGTGGTTGGTGTTCGACAGGTAGACCGAGGAGAGCCGGTCGAAGGTCAGCTTGCCGTCGGGCTTCGGGTAGACGATCGGCGTCACCTCGGAGAGCGGCTTGAGGCAGGCGTGGTCGGGCTTGCCGTGCTTGAGCGTGCCGAACGGCGAGGCGCCGAAGATGCTCGTCGCCCACATGTCGATCCCGCCGAGGCCGACGCCCACCAGCGTGCCGTACTTGGACCAGAGCGGCTTGACGTTGCGCACCGCTTTCAGGTCCTGCCCGATCGGGCTGTCGCGCCAGCCGGCCTCGTAGGCGGTGAGTTCGTCGCCGGCGCGGCCCGCCTTCAGGGCGTCCGCGATGGCGTCGGCCGCCTGCATCCCGGAGAGCACCGCGTTGTGCGAGCCCTTGATCCGCGGCACGTTGACGAAGCCCGCCGAGCAGCCGACCAGGCAGCCGCCGGGGAAGACCAGCTTCGGCACCGATTGCCAGCCGCCCTCCATGATGGCGCGCGCGCCGTAGCCGATGCGCTTGGCGCCCTCGAAGGTCTCGGCGATCAGCGGGTGGGTCTTGAAGCGCTGGAACTCCTCGAACGGCGACAGGGTCGGGTTCTCGTAGTTCAGGTGCGTGACGAAGCCGACCGAGAGCAGGTTGTCGTCGAAATGGTAGAGCCAGGAGCCGCCGCCGGCCTTGTTGGGCAGCGGCCAGCCCATGGTGTGGCGCACGAGCCCGGGCTCGAACTTGCCCGGCGCGAGCTGCCAGAGCTCCTTCACGCCGAGCCCGTACTTGAAGTGGTCGCTGTGCCGGTTGAGCGAGAAGCGCTGGATCAGGCCCTTGGTCAGGTTGCCCCGGGCGCCCTCGCCGAACACCGTGTACTTGGCGCGCAGCTCCATGCCGCGGGTGTAGTCCTCGCGCGGCGCGCCGGACTTGCCGATCCCGAGATCGCCCGTGGCGATGCCCGCCACCGCGCCCTTGTCGTCGAACAGCACCTCGGAGGCCGGGAAGCCCGGATAGATCTCGACGCCGAGCGCCTCGGCCTGCGCGCCCAGGTACTTGCAGACGTTCGAGAGCGAGCCGACGAAATTGCCGTGGTTCGACATGAGCTTGGGGAAGAACAGGTTCGGCAGGGTGATGCCGCTGTTCTTGGTGAGCATCATGAACTCGTCGCGCTGAACTTCCGTCTTGAGCGGCCGCTCCGGGTCCTGGCGCCATTCGGGCAGGAGCCGGTCGAGGCCGATCGGGTCGATCACCGCGCCCGAAAGGATGTGGGCGCCGACCTCGGAGCCCTTCTCGACGACGACGACGCTGATCTCCTCGCCGATCTCGGCGGCGCGCTGCTTCAGGCGGATCGCGGTGGCGAGGCCGGCCGGGCCGGCGCCCACCACGACCACGTCGAAATCCATGCTCTCGCGTTCGGGCAGCGCCATCCTCGCCTCTCCTTTTCTTCTTCCAGTCTTCTTCCAGCCCCCGATCCGCGGTGGGCCGGCATCCCTGCTGCCGTCTCAAGCGATTCCAAGCTAGAAAGGCAAGTTGCCGAAGATCCGGCTTAAGGCAAAGTTCCCTTTGCCGCACGGGGCGGTACATGTGACGGGTGCCGGACGATCCCACCCCGTCCGCAACCCGGCATGCCGGTCAGACGGCGGGTGGGGCGGGGCCCGCGGAATCGCGCTGTTCCGTCACGCAAGACCTTGCCCGGCCGGCGGGTTTCGAGAGTTGTCCACAGGCCGCGGCGTTCCCACATGCTCCTCTCCATGCCGAGCCCCAACGACGCGCAAGCCGATCTGATCGCCTATCTCGACTTCCACGTGGAGGCCGGTGCCGACGCGGTTCTGGACGAGCGGCCGCACGACCGGTTCAGCGAGGCGGATGCGCCGGCGCCGACCCTGCGCGCACCGCGCCGGGCCCCCGACCCGCCCGTCGGCCAGACCGTCGGCCCGACCGCCGGCAGCCTCGTGCCGCCCCCCGGTTCGCCGCCACCCGCCGCGCCGTCGCGGACCTTCGGCCGCGCCGCCAGCGCCCAGCCCGACGAAGCCGCGAGCGACGCCCGCGCCCGGGCACGGCAGGCGAAGACCCTGGACGAGCTGGAGCGGATCCTCGCCGATTTCGACGCCTGCCCGCTGCGCTTCACCGCCAAGAACCTCGTCTTCGCCGACGGCAATCCCGAGGCGCGGGTGATGTTTCTCGGCGAGGCGCCCGGCGCCGACGAGGATCGGATCGGCAAGCCGTTCATGGGCCGCTCGGGCCAGCTCCTCGACAAGATGATGAAGGCGATCGGGCTCGACCGGACCAGCGCCTACGTCGCCAACATCGTGCCCTGGCGCCCGCCGGGCAACCGCAACCCGACGCCCCAGGAGGTTGCGGTGTGCCGGCCCTTCGTGGAGCGCCAGATCGAGCTGGTCGACCCGGATCTCATCGTCTGCCTCGGCGCGCCCGCGACCCAGACGCTGACCGGCACGAAGGATGGCATCCTGCGGACCCGCGGCCGACTGTTCCCCTACAAGCTGCCCAACCGCGAGGTGAAGCTGCTCGCCACCCTCCACCCGGCCTTCCTGCTGCGCCAGCCGGTGCAGAAGCGTCTCGCATGGCGGGATTTCCGATCCCTGCGCGCCCTTCTCGACGGGAAAGCTTGACCGCGTGGGCGGAACCGGGTCTCCCCTCCCGCCATTAGAGCTTCGTTCCCGCCGCTGGTCCACCGTCGGCCGGACATAGCGACGCATAGCAAACCGTGGGCTGCCCGAGGCGGCCGGCGCAGCATTGATGGCGGGACCCAACCATGCGCTGGGAAGATCTACGCAGCTCCGACAACGTCGAGGATCGCCGGGGCGAGGGCGGCGGCGGCGGCGGCATGGGCTTTCCCGGCGGCGGCGCCGGCGGGCTCGGCATCGGCACCATCGTGGTGCTTCTGATCATCAGCTATTTCACCGGCATCAACCCGGCGATCCTGATCGGCGGCGCCGAGCGGATCGGCGGCGGGCGCGGCCAGCAGGAGCAGCAGGTCGATCCGCAGACCCAGGCCAAGCGGCGGCAGGCGCCGACGGACGAGAGCGGCCGGTTCGCCTCGAAGATCCTCGGCAACACCGAGGACGTCTGGAGCCAGATCCTGCCGCAGCAGACCGGCAAGCAGTACACGCCGACGACCCTGGTGCTGTATACCGGCGGCACCCGCTCGGGCTGCGGCTCGGCCCAGGCGGCGATGGGCCCGTTCTACTGCCCCCTCGACAAGAAGGTCTATCTCGACACGGGCTTCTTCAAGGAGATGGCCTCGAAGTTCGGCGTGAAGGGCGATTTCGCCTACGCCTACGTCATCGCCCACGAGGTCGGCCACCACGTCCAGGACGTGCTCGGCATCCTCGGCAAGGTCCAGGCGCGCCAGCAGCAGGCGTCCAGCAAGACCGAGGCGAACGCCCTCTCGGTGCGGATCGAGCTGATGGCCGACTGCCTCGCCGGCGTCTGGGCCAAGAACTCCAACGACAAGTACGCCGAGCTGGAGCAGGGCGACATCGACGAGGCCCTGAACGCCGCCGCCCAGATCGGCGACGACGCCCTGCAGCAGCGCTCGAAGGGCTACGTGGTGCCGGATTCCTTCACTCACGGCTCCTCGGCCCAGCGCCAGCGCTGGTTCAAGGCCGGCTACAAGAGCGGCCAGACCAAGGCCTGCGACACGTTCCGGACGGCGAACAACTGAGGTGTGCGGCGGGGCGGAGAGCCTCGTCCGGACCTGACATACGTCCTCCCTCCCCTCTTCGCGGGGGAGGGAGACGCGCACTCCGCCTCACCCCCGGCTCAGGCGCCGGGCATTGGCCTGGACCTTCCGCCGGTAGCTGCGGATCACCTTGCCGTTCGAGGCCCCCGCGGCGAGCATCAGAGCCGCCTCGCCGGCGGCCAGCATCTTCTCGGTCACCATGAGCTGCGCCTCGACCTGCGCGGCCGGCCCCCCGAGGGCGAACATCGCCATCCGCTGGGCGATCACGCCCTGAGCCTCCAGGCCGAGCATGGCCATGTCGAGGCTCGTCGTCCACCAACCGCAAAACATCATCGTCCTCAAAGGCGTCCGCCACGGCCAAGCCCGGCACCATACGCCGGAGCGGCGGCTGGAGCGGCAGGGAAACGACTTAGCTCGCAGAATCGGGCAGAAAAGGCGTCCGGCGATCGGATGACGGTCACGGTTGCGCGCCATGCAGGGCCCCGCGGCCGCGCCCGTCTTTGCGCCGTCTCGATCGATGCCGTAAGCGCCCCGGAGCCCCATTCCCGGACACCGCGCCCGCACTTCATGATTCGCCTGGACAAGATCACCAAGCAGAACGGGCGGCAGCTCGTCTTCATCGAGGCCTCGGCCGCCCTGCAGCGGGGCGAGAAGGTCGGGCTGGTCGGCCCGAACGGGGCCGGCAAGACCACCCTGTTCCGGATGATCATCGGCCAGGAGCAGCCCGACGAGGGGCAGGTCGCCGCCGACCGCGGCATCACGATCGGCTATTTCAGCCAGGATGTCGGCGAGATGTCCGGCCGCAGCGTCGTCACCGAGGTGATGGACGGCGCCGGCCCGGTGAGCGCGGTGGCGGCCGAACTCGCCGAGCTCGGCGCGGCCCTCGCCGACCCGGACCGGGCCGACGAGATGGACGCCCTGATCGAGCGCTACGGCGAGGTCCAGGCCCGGTTCGAGGAGCTCGACGGCTACGCCCTGGAGGGCCGCGCGCGGGAGGTGCTCGACGGCCTCAGCTTCAGCCAGGAGATGATGGACGGGGATGTCGGCGCCCTCTCGGGCGGCTGGAAGATGCGCGTGGCGCTGGCCCGCATCCTGCTGATGCGCCCGGACGTGATGCTCCTCGACGAGCCGTCCAACCACCTCGACCTCGAGAGCCTGATCTGGCTCGAATCCTTCCTGAAGGCCTATGACGGCGCCCTGCTGATGACCTCGCACGACCGCGAGTTCATGAACCGCATCGTCACCAAGGTCATCGAGATCGACGGCGGCGCGCTCACCACCTTCTCGGGCGACTTCGCCTTCTACGAAGGCCAGCGGAAGTTGAACGAGGCGCAGCAGTAGGCGCAGTTCGAGCGCCAGCAGGCCATGCTGGCCAAGGAGATCGCCTTCATCGAGCGGTTCAAGGCCCGGGCCTCCCACGCCGCCCAGGTGCAGAGCCGGGTGAAGAAGCTCGACAAGATCGAGCGCGTGGAGCCGCCCCGGCGGCGGCAATCGGTGGCCTTCGAATTCCAGCCGGCGCCGCGCTCGGGCGACGACGTCGTGATGCTCAAAGGCGTGCACAAGCGCTACGGCAGCCGCACGATCTACGAGGGCCTCGACTTCTCGGTGCGCCGCCGCGAGCGCTGGTGCGTGATGGGCATCAACGGCGCCGGCAAGTCGACGCTCCTGAAGCTCGTGACCGGCACCACCGCGCCCGACGACGGCTCGGTCACGGTGGGCGGCAGCGTCAAGCTCGGCTACTTCGCCCAGCACGCCATGGACCTGCTCGACGGCGACCGCACCGTGTTCCAGACCCTGGAGGAGGCCTTCCCGCAGGCCGGACAGGGCTCGCTGCGGGCGCTGGCCGGCTGCTTCGGCTTCTCGGGGGACGATGTCGAGAAGCGCTGCCGGGTGCTCTCGGGAGGCGAGAAGGCCCGGCTGGTCATGGCGCTGATGCTTTACGATCCGCCGAACTTCCTGGTGCTCGACGAGCCGACCAACCACCTGGACATGGGCACCAAGGAGATGCTGATCGAGGCGCTGGCCAACTACGAGGGGACGATGCTGTTCGTCTCCCACGACCGGCACTTCCTGGCCGCACTCTCGAACCGGGTGCTGGAGGTGACCCCGGAGGGCATCCACCAGTATGGCGGCGGCTACACCGAATACGTGGCCCGCACCGGCCAGGAGGCGCCGGGCCTGCGGAGCTGACGGGCGCGGACGGATCCCGTCCCGGTGCGGTGCGACCGGCGCGCCGCTATCCCCCCGGGAGGCCCCACGCTAGGCTGCGCCGAAACGGCCCCGGGTGAGATGCCGTGCGACGCCTGCTGAAGTTCCTCCACACGATGGGATCCGCCGGGCTGCTGGGGGCGATGGCGTCCCTGGTGGTCATGCTGAGCCTCGCGCCCGCGCCATCCGCGCTGGCGGGATACGCGGCGATGCGGGGCGCGATGGGGGCCGTGGCCACCTGGATCTTCCTGCCCGCCCTGGCGGTGACGCTGATGTCCGGCCTGCTGGCGATGGCCCTGAACCGCGCCTTTCTGAACGCCGGCTGGGCATGGCTCAAGCTCGCCACCGGGGTCCTGATGTTCGAGGGCGGCCTGGTCTACGTGCAGGGACCGATGAAGCAGGAGGCGGAGCAGAGCGCCCGGGCGCTGGCCGGCCTCGTCGATCCCGCCGTGCTGGCCGTGTCGCTCCCCGGCGAACGCGGGACCCTCTGGGTGCTGCTGGCGGTCGCGACCGCGAATGTCGCGCTCGGGATCTGGCGGCCCCGGATCCTGCGGATCCCCCAGTAGGCGCGCCGCATCCGCCGATCAGCTCCGTCCCGGCGCGGCACGACCGGCGTCGGAACCCGAAAGACGCGCCGAATGCCGCGTTGAGTTGCCGGCTACCGAACTACTTTCCGATGCAGAAGCCGCTGAATAGGCGGTCGAGCACATCCTCGACGCCGACATGACCCGCGACCTCGCCCAGCGCCCGGACGGCGAGACGCAGATCCTCCGCGGCGAGCTCCGGCAATCCGCCCGTGCCTTCGAGCAGGCGGTCGAGATGGCCCACGCAGGCTTCGAGGGCGGCCCTGTGCCGGGCCCGGGTGATCAGCGCATCGCCGGTGCCGAGACCGGATTCGGCCGCAGCCTGGATGGCATCCAGCAACCGCGCCATGCCGGCGCCCGTGCGGGCCGAAACGGTCGGACCGTCCGACTCCCGTTCCGTTTCTGAGCCGGCAAACAGATCGGCCTTCGTGCGGACCGTCAGGATCGGCGTGCGGGTCGGCCCGAGATCCGGAACCGCCCCGTCGGGGGGTACCAGGGCGATCACCAGATCGGCGCTGTCGATCCGCGCCCGCGTCCGCACGATCCCCTCCGCCTCGATCGGCTCCGCGGTCTCCCGGAGCCCGGCCGTGTCGACCAGCAGGACGGGCAGGCCGCCGAGGTCGAGCCGCACCTCGATGGCGTCGCGGGTCGTTCCCGGACGGTCCGAGACGATCGCCACGTCCCGTCGGCTGAGGGCATTGAGCAGGGTCGACTTGCCGCTGTTGGGTGCCCCCGCCAGCACCACCGTGAAGCCCTCGCGGAGGCGCTCGCCCCTCTGCCCGTCGCGCAGGGTCCCGGCGATCGCATCGCGAAGCCGCGCGGCGCGGCCGAACAAGGCGGCGTCGAGCCCGGCATCGTCCACGTCGCCCTCGTCGGCGAAATCCAGCGCCGCCTCCGCGGCGGCGAGGCAATCGACCGCTTCCGCCCGCCACGCGGCCACTTGCCGGCTGAGGGCGCCGTCGAGCTGACGGAGGGCCTGCCGGCGCTGGCCCTCGGTCTCGGCATCGATCAGATCGGCGACGGCTTCGGCCGCGGCGAGATCCATCCGGCCGTTGAGAACCGCCCGACGGGTGAAGGCGCCCGGCTCGGCCGCGCGGCACCCGGGAAACCGGGCAAGCGTGGCGAGAACGCCCATCCGCACCGCCGCACCGCCATGGAGGTGCAGCTCGGCCATGTCCTCGCCGCTATACGTGTCCGGCCCCGGAAACCAGGCCACCAGAGCCCGATCGAGTTCGGTGCCGTCGGCCGGATCGCGCAGGCTTCGCAGGGACAGCCGGCGGGGTGGCGGCAGGCTCCCGCAAAGGGCGACGAGCACGTCGCGCGCGGCCGGGCCGCTGATGCGGATCACCGCGACGGCCGCGCGGCCGAAGCCGCTGGCCGGTGCGAAGAGGGTCTCGGCTTGGGTCATGATCCGGCAGGGTCGTGCGGAGGGGCAGAGTTTCACGTGAAACAGGTGCGGGTGCCCTATACCATTCCGGCGTCGCGGTGCCGCGCCGGGTTGCGGTGTCGCGCCCTCGAACCCGGATGCGCCATGCTCGTCACGACCCGCCGCACCGTCAGCCTCGGCCTGCTCGCCGCGCCCTTCACCCTGCCCCTGCGGGCCGCCGAAGCGGAGCCGGACTGGGGCACCCTCGAGCGTCGGCTCGACGGTCGCCTCGGCATCGCGGCCGCCACGGCGGACCGCGTCCTCGCCGCCTATCGCGCGGACGCGCGCTTTCCCATGTGCAGCACCTTCAAGGTGCTGGCGGTGGCGGCGGTGCTGGCGCGGGTCGATACCGGCCGCGAGACCCTCGACCGGATCGTCGCCTACGGTTCCGGCGACCTCCTGAGCTACGCGCCGGTGACCCGGAAGGCCCTGGAGGCCGGTGCCGGGACAGGGCAGATGACCGTCTCGGATCTCTGCGCGGCCGCGATCGTGTGGAGCGACAACAGCGCCGCCAATCTGCTCCTGGCGAGCCTCGGCGGCCCCGAGGCGCTGACCGCATGGCTGCGCGGCACCGGTGACCCCGTCACCCGCCTCGACCGGACGGAGCCCACCCTCAACACGGCGCTCCCCGGTGACCCGCGCGACACGACCACGCCGGACGCCATGCGGGCGAGCCTGGGCCGGATCCTCCTGGGCACCGTCCTGTCGCCGGCGTCGCGCGGCCGGCTGGAAGCCTGGATGATCGCCTGCGAGACCGGGCGCAAGCGCCTGCGGGCTGGGCTGCCGCCCGACTGGATCGTGGGCGACAAGACAGGCAGCGGCGACAACGGCTCGGTCAACGACATCGCGATCCTGCGGCCGCCGGGGCGTGCACCGGTGGTCGTGGCGGTCTACGTCACCGGCTCGACGGCGTCCCCGGAGACCTACGAGGCGGCCTACGCGGAAATCGGCCGGCTCATCGCCGCGCGAGCACAGGCAGCCTGACCGGACGACCCATGAAGACCCCCGCCAAGACCACCCGCGCGACGCTCGCCCTGGACAAGGCCGGGATCCGCCACAGCCTCCACGTCTATGCGTACGATCCGGACGCCCCGCGCATCGGCCTGCAGGCCGCGGAGGCGCTCGGGGTCGCGCCCGGACGGATCCTGAAGACCCTGATGGCGGCCGTGGACGGACGGACGATCTGCCTGCTCGTGGCCTCCGACAAGGAGGTGTCGATGAAGCGGGTCGCCGCCGCCTTCTCGGGCAAGGCGGCGGCCATGCTCAAGCCCGCCGATGCCGAGCGGCTGACCGGCTACCATGTCGGCGGCATCAGTCCCCTGGGGCAGAAGCGGCCCGTCCCGACGGTGATCGATGCCGGATCGCTGACCGACCCGGCGGCCGAGATCCACGTGAACGGGGGCGGTCGGGGCTTGCAGATCCGCCTGACCGAAGGCGATCTCGTCGGCGCCCTGAAGGCCCTCGTCGTACCGCTCACGTGAGCGCGCGGTAATCATCCGTTTACCCTGCCGCCCCACGGTGACGCCTTCCGGCGGAGACGGGTACGGCATGCGGAAGACGGGACGAAGGGCGATGACGGCGCTCGGATTCGTCCTGCTGCTCGCGGGATCGGCCCGCGGGGCGGATCTCGACATCCGCGGAACCGCCGAGACGGGCGTGGGGGCCAGCCCGCGCTTCTTCCCGCGCAACGACGGGCTCGATCGCCGCCCGGTCTACGCCGTCCGGTCCCGTCCCGTGCCGGTGGGCTGCACGCCCCGCCGGGTGCCGGTGCCCACCAACGCGCCGGACGATCCGAGCTATGTCGGCTCCGAGTACGGCCTGGGGCATCCGAGCTATTACGGCTTCACGCCGCCGCCCGGCGTGGACGATCCCTTCGGCCGCTCCCTCCTGCCCTACTGCCCCTGACGCCGAAACACGCGCCATTCCGGAGACCGCGTCGCCGCGGCAGATCCAGGCCCGTGTTCACGCAGGCTGATCGGAGTGCCGGATTCCACCGCTCCGCATCATGCTCTAGACCGGCCCTGCCCTCCCCCGGAGCCCGTCCCGTGCCCGAGCCGACCCTTCAGCCCTTCCGTGATCTCGCAGCCCTGCGCCGATGCGTCGCCGCGTGGCGCGCGGCGGGTGAGCGCGTCGTCCTGATCCCGACCATGGGGGCCCTGCACGAAGGGCATCTCGCCCTCGTGGCCGAGGCGCGGCGGATCGGCCGCCGGACGGTGGCGAGCATCTTCGTCAATCCGACCCAGTTCGGCCCCAACGAGGATTTCTCCCGCTATCCCCGCGACCTGGAGACCGATCTGGCCCTGCTCGCGCAGGCCGGCGCGGATGCCGCCTGGACGCCCGGCGTGGAGACCATGTACCCGCCGGGCTTCGCCACCCGGATCGAGGTCGCAGGCCTGACCGAGGGCCTGTGCGGCCCGTTCCGGCCCGGCCATTTCGCCGGCGTCGCCACGGTGGTGACCAAGCTCCTCAACCAAGTCCGCCCGGACGTCGCCCTGTTCGGCGAGAAGGATTTCCAGCAGCTTCGGGTGATCCAGCAGGCCGTGGCGGATCTCGACCTCGCGGTGGAGATCCACGGCGTGCCGACCGTGCGGGAGCCCGACGGCCTCGCGCTGTCGTCGCGCAACCGCTACCTCTCGGCCGAGGAGCGTGCCGTCGCCCCGAAGCTTCAGGCGGTCCTGGGTGAGATCGCGGCGGCCTCCCGCAACGGCACCCCCGTGGCCGGACGGATCGCCGCCGGGCGGGCGGCGCTGGAGGCGGCGGGGTTCCGGGTCCAGTATCTCGCGGTCTGCGACGCCCGGACCCTGGCGCCGGTGGAACGGGTCGACGGCCCGGCCCGCGTGCTCGCCGCCGCCTTTCTGGGCCGGACCCGGCTGATCGACAACCGCGCCGTGTAGGCTGGCCGGCCCCGGGCCGGCGGCGCGGGGATCGGGGGAATGCACCCCCCAGCCGGCCCGCCGGGTGTTGCCCCCGGCCCCTCGACCGGCCCCGCGCCGTCGTGGCCGTCTGGCCACGGCCCTCGGACTTTTCGGATTTTGCGGCATCGGCTCATTGGCTCCGGCCGGCCGACCTGTTCTCTGCTGGGACCGTGAATGGACTGCGCACCGCTCCGGCCGTCCTGGCCATGTCCCTCGCCCTGGCGGTGCCCGCGGGCGCCGGGGAGGACGCGTTCGAGGGGATGGCCGGCCCGTACGGCGAGCGTCTGCGCGTCGATGCCAAGGGGCTGACCCTCACCTTCCCCGCGCCCGATGTGAAGCTCCAGATCGGCGGCCGGCTGCATATCGACGGCGGTGCGGCGGGTTTCAGCCGGCCGGACCTGCCCGAGGCCTTCCCCGACACCGTCGCCGTGCGCCGGGCCTGGATCGAGCCGACGCTCACCATCGGCCGCGACTGGGTGATCGCCTTCCAGTACGATTTCGCCGACCCGATGCTGCCGATCAACGACGCGCTGGTGGCCTGGAAGGGACTGCCGGACACGATCCTGACGCTCGGCAACATGAAGGAGCCCTTCAGCCTGGAATGGCTGCAGAGCAACAACGACACCCTGTTCGTCGAGCGCTCGGTGGCCAATGCCCTCGTGCCGGAGCGTCGCTTCGGCGTCGCGGCCGGGCATCACGGGCAGGCCTGGACCGCGGTGGCCGGCCTGTTCGGCAACGCCGCCAGCAACGGCATCGACGGCGATGGTGTCGCGGTGGCGGCCCGCGCCACCGTCGCGCCGATCATGACCGCCGACGAGACCCTGCATCTCGGCCTCGCCGGGATCGTCCGCAACCGGTCGCGGTCCGACGGAGCCTTCGGCTTCTCGAGCCCCGCGGGAGCCTTCCTGTTCGAGCGCCACCTGGTGGACACCGGCGATCTCCCCGATGCCGCCAGCGTGTCCCGGCTCGGGGCCGAATTCGCCTATCGCCGCGGTCCGGTCCTGATCCAGGCGGAATACATCTACGCGGCGCTGCAGCCGTTCCGCGGCCCCGGACAATCCGGCTCCGCGCTCGACTTCCAGGGCGGCTATGTCGAGGCGGCGCTCGTGCTCAACGGCGAAGGCCGTGCCTACGCGCTGACGCCGCAGAGCGGCACCACCTACGCGACCTTCAGGGGCGTGGCGGTTCCGGAGGCGCAGCGTGTGTCCCACGGCGGGATCGGCGTGTTCGAACTGGCCGCGCGCTACAGTGCCATCGACCTGAACGCCCGCGGCTTTCGCGGGGGCATGGAGCAGGACGTGACCCTCGGCCTGAGCTGGTATCCCGAGCCGAATCTGCGGCTGATCGGGAACGTCATTCACGGGCGCGTGCAGCCGGGTGAGGCCCAATCCGCGACCCTTGGCACGGCCCCGTTCTCGGTCGACACGGTGATCGCACGCCTGCAGATCTACTGGTGACGGCGCGTGCCGGGAAAGCCAGCGGCCTCAGCTGACGCCCGTCACACCGCCCGGCGCAGGACCGATCGGAACGGGCGCCGTTCGGGCGTCGGTTCCGGGGGCGGCACGGGCTGCTCGACGGGCGGGGCGGCCAGAACCTCCGACCGGACCGGCCGCGGGGCCGCGAAGGCCGTGCCCTGGGCGAACGGCACGTCGAGGTCGATCAGGTCCGGGACGTCGGCCTCGTCGGCGACGCCGGTGGCGATCAGGCGGATGCCGGCCCGGGTCAGGGCCGGTGCGATGTCCTCCACGGCGATGTCGGACAGGCTGCCCCGGTCGGAGCGCGGGCGCAGCAGCATCTCGGCCGGGACCTTGACCTGACCGATGCCGCGGTCCGCGAATTCGGCCGCATCGAAGCGCAGGTCGTCCGGACGGTCGAGGCTGAAGCCGATCCGACCCCGGAGCGGCGCGAGCAGGCCCCGCTGGCCTGCATCGAGACGGCGCCAGCTCGCCTGCGGCAGGGCGATGGTCAGACCTGCCAGGGCCGGATCGTCGGTGGCGGTGCGGGCGAGCTCGCGCAGGAGCCCGGGCTCGAACAGCGACAGCGGCGACAGGCTGTAGGTCAGCAGCGTCTCGCTGCCGCGCCGGGCGAGGTGACGCGCCACGATGGTGGCCCGCTGCAGCATGCGGCGGTCGAGTTCGGTGGTCCGTCCGAAGCGCTCCAGCACGGGCAGGAAGACTTCGGGCTCGGCCGGCGGAACGCCGGGGCCGCCGATCCGGAGCCGGGCCAGCGCCTCGTAGGCCACGACCTTGCGTTGAGGCAGGGTGACAACCGGCTGCAGATGGATCTCCAGACCGTCCCCTTCGAAGGCGCCGATGAGACCGGCCTCGTCGACGGGGGGAGCCGCGGGCCGGGGCGGGATCGGCCGCGGGGGGATCGGCCGTGCCGGGACGGATGGGGCCGGGTTCGGGGCCGGTTGCGGGTCCGGCGGAATCGCCTGCGGCCGGAGCGCCCCGTCCTCGCGCGGGGGGGCGACCGACACCTGCGGACGCGGCAGGGCCGGGGCCGGGGCGGCGTCCGGAAGGGCCGCGCCGGGCGCCGCCTCGGGCTGCGGCCGGAGCGCCTCCGCCGGCCGGGCCTTGAGGGCCGCGATCTCGGCATCCTGCGCGCTCAGCACGGTGGTGAGGTCGCGCACGATGCCGCTGAGCAACCCGAATTCGACCGTCAATTCCTCGATCTGCGCCCGCAACGCCGCCTCGGCGGCTTCGGGGCGCGGCTGAGCCGCGGCGCCGGCCCCCGCCGTCTCGACCTTGAGCAGGCGCCGGGACAGCAGATCGACCTCGCCGGACAGCTTCTCGCAGCGCGCCTTCAGGGTGGCGATACGGGTCAGGGCGAGACCGCCGGCCAGGGCGGCGGCGACGCCGAGCGTCATGGCACTCCAGAGCGGCAGGAACACCGCGAGTGGCCCGAACACGACGAGCCCGAGAAGGCCGACCGTCAACAGCCCCGCATACCGGCCGAGGACCGGGACCATCGTCTAACCACCTGCCGGGAACGCGCGCCGGTCGCCGGGGGACATCCCGAGCGAACCCCACCGGGCGCGAACCGAATCACTGGATCATTGGCCGGGCGCACCGGGCCCGGCAAGGCTCCGGGAGGAGGATGATGCGCCATCACCTGTTAATTCCGGGCGGTGTGACGCCGGCGCCCGCTGGAACGTTGCGGAATCATCACGGCGGATCCGATTGCGAGGCGCTCCGGGGAGGGTTGCGCGGCTTGCGAATGCGGAGGGGATGAAAAAGGGTCATAAAGCGTGGCCATGACGTTCGTCCCCCCGCGTACTTCCCGATTTCGCGCCGTTCTCGGCGCCGGCGCGCTCCTCGCGGCCTTCGGCGCGACGGCGCCGCAGGCCGCGGATCTCGGCGCAGATCTTCCGCGCACCACGCCGACCTTCGCGATGATCGATCCCAATACGTGGATCGTCACGCTGAGCGGCTCGATCCAGGCCGTGCCGCGCTATCCCGGCGCCAGCGACTACACGGCCGTCGGCTATCCCTCGATCGATATCCGCCGGGTGGGCGAGCCGCGCCGCTTCTCGACGCCGGATGACGGGTTCAGCCTCTCGCTGTTCGACACCGAGTCGTTCCGGATCGGCCCGACCGCGCGCTTCGTGCCGGGGCGCTATTACGGCGACGACCGGCGGCACCTGTACGGCTTCCGCGACGCCCGCTTCGCGGTGGAGCCGGGCGTGTTCGCGGAATTCTACCCGGTCTCGTTCATCCGGACCCGCGTCGAGGTGCGCCAGGGCCTCTACGGTCACCACGGCACGGTCGGCTCGGTGGCGGCCGACTACCTGATCCCCGCGGAGAAATTCCTGTTCTCCATCGGGCCGCGCCTGAACATCGGCGATGCCAGCTACGCCCGGAAGTATTTCGGCGTCTCCCCGATCGAGGCGGCGCTGAACGGGCGCGTCACCCCCTACGACCCGCGCAGCTTCTACTCGGCGGGCGTGCTCGGCGGCGTGACCTACACGCAGAGCGAGACCTGGGCCTACACGGCCTATGCCGGCTACACCCGCATCCTGGGCGCCTCCGGCAACAGCCCGCTCGTGCGTCGACCCTTCGGCAATCCCAATCAGTACCAGTTCGGCCTGCGGATCGATTACGCCTTCCGGATGCCTGCGCTGTTCTGAGCCGCACGCACGGCTTGCACCGGTCGCACCCGGGCCCGACATCCCGGCGATACGACGGAAGGCGATACGGCTGATGGAGGCCCGGATGGACGAGACGCGCACCGACCTGCTGATGCGGGTGGAGGGGATGACCTGCGACGGCTGCGCCGCCGCGGTGACCCGCACGGTGAAGCGGATCGATCCCGCGGCCGACGTGCAGGTCGACCGGGACGCCGGGCGGGTGGCGATCCGCACCGGCGCGCAGGCGCTCACCCTCGCCGAGGCCCTGACCAAGGCCGGCTACACCGCGACGGCCATGACGGGCTGACGCCGAGTCGGGTCCCGGAACGCCGGATCCGGGGTGTCGGGCTGCGGCGGCAGATGTCGCGGCGCTCCATCGTCCTGGCCAAGCCGTCATCCTGGCCAAGCAGGTATCGGGACGATGATGGCCGGCCTCCGAGGAACCCCGCTCAGGAGCGGCTCAGGAACATCCCCGTCAGCAGCAGGGCGAAGCCCGCGAGGCCGAACAGCCCTTCCTTGCGCTGGGTGCGGTCGAGGAAATGGGCGGCGGCGCCGGCCGCGCAGCAGGCGGCCCCCAGACCGATCGTCAGGGACGACATGTCGAATCTCCTCATCCCGCGTCGCCCCGCGACGCGGCGAAACAGTCCCTCTCGTGAGCCTGCCGGACGGCGCTGTCCGTTCAGGATGAAGTCACGGCGCAAGACTTGCACGCTCCGGGGTGACTGGCAAGCGACGATAGCCAAGTCCTCACGCATCCTTCACGAGCAATGCTTGAGGTGACGATAGATCTCGGCGCTTCGATCGCACCGAATATCGTATCCATGTCCGGCTTCGACCGGCGACCCGGATGAAGGCCGCGTCTGGCGAAGGACGACGGGGATGCGTTGACCGCCGCGCCCGCCCCCGCTTAGA
This sequence comes from Methylobacterium sp. UNCCL125, assembly GCF_900116795.1. Classification (NCBI taxonomy): domain Bacteria; kingdom Pseudomonadati; phylum Pseudomonadota; class Alphaproteobacteria; order Hyphomicrobiales; family Methylobacteriaceae; genus Methylobacterium; species Methylobacterium sp. UNCCL125. The sequence goes on from NZ_FPBW01000022.1 coordinate 83,359, forward strand.
CCTCCCGGAAGAACCGCCGCCCCCGGGCTCCAGTCCGGAGGACAGCGGGTGTGCGTCACCCGCATCCGCGGCGGGATGTCTGCGAAAGGCTGCTCGTCACCCCATGCTCACCACCTCCTCCGCCCGGTTCGACGTCGCGGTCGTCGGCGGCGGCCATGCCGGCGTCGAGGCCGCGGCCGCGGCGGCGCGCTGCGGCGCGCGCACGGCGCTGGTCACCCACGATCCGGCGACGATCGGGGCGATGTCGTGCAACCCGGCCATCGGCGGTCTCGGCAAGGGCCATCTCGTCCGCGAGGTCGACGCCCTGGATGGGCTGATGGGTCGCGTCGCCGACGCGGCGGGCATTCAGTTCCGCCTGCTCAACCGTCGCAAGGGGCCGGCGGTGCGCGGCCCCCGGACCCAGGCCGACCGCAAGCTCTACGCCGCCGCCATGCAGGCCGCCGTCGCCGAGACCGCGGGGCTCACGGTGATCGCGGGCGCCTGCGAGGATCTGACCTTCGACGCGGATGGCCGCCTCTGCGGCCTCGGTCTGGCGGATGGGCGCACCCTCGCCTGCGGCGCGGTGGTGCTGACCACCGGCACCTTCCTGCGCGGGCTGATCCATATCGGCGAGCGGCAGACCCCGGCGGGCCGGGTCGGCGAGGCGCCGGCGATCGGGCTGGCGCAGACCCTCGACCGCCTCGGCCTTCGCCTCGGACGCCTGAAGACCGGTACGCCCCCGCGCCTCGACGGACGGACCATCGATTGGTCGGGCCTGGAGATGCAGGAGGCCGACGCCGAGCCGGTGCCGTTCTCGACGCTCACCGAGCGGATCACGACGCCACAGATCCGCTGCGGCATCACCCGGACGAGCCAGGCCGTCCATGACCTGATCCGCGCCAACCTACACCGCTCGCCGATGTATTCCGGCGGGATCGCCAGCCGGGGCCCGCGCTACTGTCCGTCGATCGAGGACAAGGTCGTGCGCTTCGGCGACCGGGAAGGGCACCAGATCTTCCTGGAGCCCGAAGGCCTCGACGATCCGACGATCTACCCGAACGGCATTTCCACGGCGCTGCCGGAGGAGGTCCAGCACGATCTCGTCCGCCTGATCCCCGGGCTGGAGCGGGCCGCGATCCTCCGGCCGGGCTACGCCATCGAGTACGATTACGTCGATCCCCGGGAACTCGATGTCGGCCTGCAGGTGAAGCGCCTGCCGGGCCTGTTCCTGGCCGGCCAGATCAACGGCACCACGGGCTACGAGGAGGCGGCCGGCCAGGGGCTGGTGGCCGGCCTCAACGCCGCTCGGCACGCGGGCGGCCGTGGCATCGTGGGCTTCGACCGGGCCGAGTCGTATCTCGGCGTGATGATCGACGACCTCGTGACCCAGGGGGTCAGCGAGCCCTACCGGATGTTCACCTCGCGCTCGGAGTATCGGCTGTCCCTGCGGGTCGACAATGCCGACGCCCGGTTGACGCCGCGGGGGATCGCGCTGGGCTGCGTCGGCGGAGACCGGGCAGCCCATTACGCGGCCGGACAGGCGGCCCTGGACGAAGCCCGCGCCCGCCTCGAAGCCGTGAGCCTGACGCCGAGCCAGGCCGCGTCCCATGGGATCAGCCTGAACCACGATGGCATCCGCCGCACGGGCTTCCAGCTGCTGGCCTATCCGGAGATCGCGTGGTCCGATCTGGCGGCGGTGTGGCCGGACCTCGCGGATGTCGCCCCGCGGATCGCCGACCGGATGAAGACCGACGCTACCTACGCGGTCTATCTCGATCGTCAGAACGCGGACATCGCGGCCTTCCGCCGGGACGAGGCGGTGCGCCTGCCGCCGGCCCTGGATTACGCGACGATCAGCGGGCTCTCCAACGAGATGCGGGTGAAGCTCGAGACCGTGCGCCCCGGGACCCTCGGACAGGCGGCGCGGATCGAGGGCGTGACGCCGGCGGCCCTGACCCTGCTGGCCGCGCATGCGCGGCGCGGCGCCCGATCGGTCCCAGTCGCGGCCCCCGTGGACCCGCTTTCGGCATGAGCGATCCGGATCGCGCCCGCGTCCTCGCGGCTTCCGGTGTTTCACGTGAAACAGCCGAGCGGCTCGACCTCTACGTGGCCCAGCTGCGGCGCTGGCAGCCCATCAAGAACCTCGTCGGCCCGGCGACGCTGACGGAGGTCTGGAGCCGCCATATCGACGACGCGCTCCAGCTGCTCGACCTGGCACCGGAGGCGCGCACGTGGCTCGATCTCGGCTCCGGCGCGGGCATCCCCGGCCTGATCCTGGCCATCGCCGGCCAGGAGCGCGGCATCCGGGTGGACCTCGTGGAGAGCAACGCGCGCAAATGCGCCTTCCTCACCGAGACCGCACGGCTCACCGGAGCCCCGGCCCGGGTGCGCAACGCCCGGATCGAGGCGGTGATCGGGGACTATGTCGGCACCGACGTGGTCTGCGCCCGCGCCCTCGCGCCGATGACGCAGCTCCTCGCCTGGACCGAGCCTCTGTTGAAAACGGGCACCACCGGACTGTTTCCGAAGGGCCGGGACGTACAAGCCGAATTGACCCAGGCCGGCGCGCAGTGGACAGTCGTTAACGACCTCGTGCCGAGCCGGACCGATTCCGATGCCCGGATCGTGCGCGTCACTGCCCTCGCCGCCCCGAGCCACCGATGAGCGAAGCGATCCTCGGCGATTCCGCCGACCGGTCCATGGATTCATCCATGCGACGCCCTCTGCGCGTTCTGGCGCTCGCCAACCAGAAGGGCGGCGTCGGCAAGACCACGACGGCGATCAACCTCGGCACCGCCCTGGCGGCGATCGGCGAGGATGTGCTGGTGATCGATCTCGATCCGCAGGGCAACGCCTCCACGGGTCTCGGGATCGACCGCGCCAAGCGTAGGGTCTCGACCTACGAGGTGATGGCCGGCGAGGCCTCCCTGGCGCAGGCCGTGGTCCCCACGGCGGTGCCGCGGCTGTCCCTGGCGCCCTCGACCATGGACCTCCTCGGCTTGGAGCTGGAACTGGCCACCCTGCCCGACCGGGCGCACCGGCTGCGCAGCGTCCTGAAGAGCCTGACCCAGGCGCCGAGCCTCAGCCGGATCAGCTACGTGCTGATCGACTGCCCGCCCTCGCTCAACCTGCTGACCATCAATGCCCTGGCGGCGGCCGACGCGGTGCTGGTGCCGCTGCAATGCGAGTTCTTCGCCCTGGAAGGCCTCAGCCAGCTGCTGCGCACCGTCGAGCAGGTCCGCGGCGCCCTGAACCCGAAGCTGACGATCCAGGGCATCGTGCTGACGATGTTCGACCCGCGCAACAACCTCTCCGCCCAGGTGGTGGCGGATGTGCGCGGGTTCATGGGCGACAAGGTCTACGAGACCGTGATCCCGCGCAACGTCCGGATCTCCGAGGCGCCCTCGCACGGCAAGCCGGCGCTGCTGTACGACCTGAAATGCGCCGGCAGCCAAGCCTACCTGCGCCTCGCCTCGGAGGTGATCCAGCGCGAGGGCCGGGTTCCGGCCGCGGCCTGATTGATTTGAGCCCCCTCCGGTTCGAAGAGGGGGAGTGTGGAGCGTGACACGGGTGGCGATCATGGCGGAGGAGGGGGCGAAGCCTCGACTGGGGCGCGGGCTCGCAGCGCTGATCGGCGATTTCAACGAGGCGGGCCGTGGGTCGGCCAAGGCCGAGGAGCAGCGCAAGGTTCCGATCGAGTTCCTGCGTGCCAACCCGCGCAACCCGCGCCGGAGCTTCGCCGAGACGGAGCTGTCGGAGCTCGCGGTCTCGATCGGCCAGCGGGGCATCATCCAGCCGATCGTTGTGCGGCCGATCGGCGACGTGCCCGGCACCTTCGAGATCGTGGCCGGCGAGCGGCGCTGGCGGGCGGCCCAGCGCGCCGGCCTCGACGAGGTGCCGGTGGTGGTGGTCGAGATCGACGACCGGGGCTCCCTGGAATTCGCCATCCTGGAGAACGTCCAGCGCACCGACCTCAACGCGATCGAGGAGGCGTCCGGCTACGAGCGCCTGATGAAGGATTTCTCGTACACGCAGAAGGAGCTGGCCGAGATCCTCGGCAAGAGCCGCAGCCATCTGGCCAACACGCTCCGGCTGCTCAACCTGCCGCTCTCCGTGCAGGAGCGGGTCTCCGCCGGCGAGCTGACCGCCGGTCATGCCCGCGCCCTGCTGGCGGTGCACGATCCCGAGGCGACGGCGCGCCGCGTCGTGGCCGAGGGTCTGTCGGTCCGGGACGTGGAGGCCATCGCCTCCGTGGAGGCCGCGCCGGCCGAGGCACCCCGCCCCGGGCGCCCGCGCCTCTCGGCCGAGCGCCCCGCGCCGGTGCGCGATCTGGAGTTGCGGATCCACCGGGCGCTCGGCGTCCCGGTCTCCTACAAGCCGAAGGACGCCGATTCGGGCGAGATCCGCATCCGCTACGAGACGAAGGACGAGCTTCAGGCCCTGCTCAACCGGTTCAAGGTCTCGGACGCCTGATCGGGCCCCCTGCCCTGCCGGTGGCGCTCGCAGGCGGGAGCGCGTGCCGTATCGGTGGCCGGAGCGCGTGTGTCGCCCGGCCCAGAGTTGGGACATGCGGGCCGGTCCGCAGTCCGGATGACCGGGGAGCCGGAACTTGGCGGACGGTGTCAGCGCGGCAGCTCGGAAATTCGGCGCCGACCGGGCCGGCGAATACGCGCAGCAGAGCCGGATCGCCCTGGCCGGCTACGAGGCCTGCCATGAGCTCGCCGCCTGCATGCTTGCCGCCGTCCTGGGCAGCGGCACGCCTGCGCGGCTGCTGATCGTCGGGGCGGGCGGGGGCGGCCCGGAGATCGTCACTGCGGCGGCCCTCGAGCCCGGCTGGCGCTTCACCGCCGTCGACCCGTCCAGCGCCATGATGGATCTCACGATCGCGCGGCTGGAGCAGGACGGTCTCCACGACCGGACCGAGATCGTCCTCGGAACGGTGGATGCCCTCCCCCAGGACGCGGTCTACGACGCCGCGACCCTGATCGGCGTGCTGCACCATCTGCCGGGCGACGCGGAGAAACGGGCGATCCTGCAGGCCATTGCCGGGCGCCTGAAGCCGGGCGCGCCTCTGGTGCTCGCCGGCAACCATTACGCGTATGCAAGTCAGCCCCTGCTGCTTGCGGCCTGGGGCGAACGCTGGCGCCAGCACGGCGCCAGCGCCGACGCGATCGAGGCCCGACGCGGGAAGATCCTGCAGGGGGCCGATCCGCCCCATTCCGAGGCGGCCGTCGCGGCCCTGCTGGATGCCGCCGGCTTCGAGCCCCCGACCCGCTTCTTCTCCAGCCTGTTCTGGGGCGCGTGGCTCGCGCTGCGCCGTGCCGGAAGCGCCGACGGCGCCTGAGCCCGGACTAGCGCCGCCGCCGCGCCCCCGCCTCCGCGACCCGCAGGAGGGCCGCCGAGGCCAGGGCGTGGGCCAAGTCGGGCTCCGCCCGCCGGCAGGCCAGGACCGCCGCCTGCAGGGCCGCGACGGCCTGCCGGAGGGTGCCGGGCGGCCAGGCGCCGAGCTGGCCCTCGATGCTGGCCTTGCGCTTGAAATGCAGGCCGCGCCACGTCGCGACCATCATGGCGGGCGTCTTGTCGGGATTGTCGAGCCGGGTGGTGAGCAGCGTCAGGGCGTGCCGCAGCGCCGAGCCCAGCACCACGCCGGGGTCGAGGCCCTCGTGCCGGAAGCGGCGGTAATCGCGCTCCACCGCGTCGCGGCGGCCGTCGAAGGCGGCATCGATCAGGGTGTTGAGCACGCTCGCCGCGACGTCGCTGGTGATCGCCTCCACATGGTCGAGGGTCACGGTCTTGTCCCCTCCCCCCTCGCCCCCGGCGTAGAGGGCGAGCTTCTCGATCTCCATCAGGCTCGCCCGGCGGTCGCCGCCGAGGCTGCGGGCCAGAACCTCCCGGGCGGCCCGGTCGATGCGCAGGCCACGCTCCTGAAGGGTTCGCTCGATCAGGTCCGAGAGGGTCCGCTCGTCGTCGGCATAGCAGGGGATCGCCAGAGCCTTCGGAGAGCGCTCGCACAGGGTGCGGAGCGGGTTGTTCTTGGCGAGATCCCCGGCCTCGACGACGATGCGGGCGTCGGCGACCGTCGCGCCGAGCACCGCATCGACGGCGGGGGCGTAATTGCGGGTGCCCGGACGGACCCAGATCGACCGGCGGCCACCGAACAGGCCCATCGTCCCGGCCTCGTCGCACAGCCGGCCCGGATCGGCCGCCAGGGCGTCGCCGTCGATCCGAACCAGCGCGAAGGGATCGGCCGGGTCGTCGACGAAATCCTCGGCGAGCTTCCGGGCCCGCTCGGTGACCAGCCCGGTATCCGGCCCGTAGACGAGGATGACGGGGATGCGCGGATCGGGTCCGCGCCGGATCAGCCCCTCGATCTCACCCGCCTTGACCGCCGTCACGTCGGATTACGGCTTCGTCGAGAGCACGGCAGCGAGGCGGCTCTTGATCTGATCGGACAGCACGCTCGCCAGCCGGATCTCGGCGTCCCGCGCCGCCCGTTGGCTGGCGAAGCGCTGGACCGAGCGATCGTAGGTCGCGGTCGAGGTGGCCACGCCCTCGGTATAGACCTTGGCGCCGCTCATATCCTCGAGGCTGTACTTGATGTTGGCCACCAGGGTGCCGGCCTCGGCGCGGCCGGTGGTGGAGGAGACGATCGGGGTCTGCACGATCTCGGAGCCCGAGAGCTTCAGCCGGTAGCGCTTGGTCGCCGGATGACCGGACCCGTCGAGATCGAAGACAAGTTCGCTGCGCAGGTAATGGCCGAGGCGCTCCTGCCCCTGGGCCATCGCCACGTCGTCGACTTGGACCGAGGCGAGCAGCGCCTGGACGGACTCGCCCGACGCGGTCGGCCCGTAGAGCGGCCGAAAGCAGGCCGAGAGGCTCAGCGCCAGGCCGGTCGCGCAGGCGAGGCGGACGATCCGCCTCGCGATGGAAACTCCCGAACCCACCATCCGCCGTCGTTCCGCCCCCGCTTGTCGGATCGTTCTAGCGCGGACACGGCATGCCGCGCCACGACGCTAGGGGGCAAACGTTACGATTCCTCTGCGGCAAGAGCGTGATCGTCCGGTTTCCGAATGTCATGCCGCGGCGGGAGAGAAATCCGATGACCGGCCGGAAATCCTAGGCGATCGCCGACAGGTAGGCCGAGACCGTGACGATCGCCAGCACCGTCGAGACCAGCACCACGGTGGCGGTCAGGTCGGCCTCGCGCCGATAGAACTCCGCCAGCATGAACGGTCCGGTGCCGGTGGGGAGGGCGGCCATGAGCACCGCGGTGTGCAGCAGGAGCGGGGGCAGGTCGAACAGGTAGCGGCCGAGGCCGTAGGCCAGCAGCGGATGAAGGGCGAGCTTGAGGCCGACGAGGAGCGCGGCGGTCCGCCCCTGCCCGCCGCCGGCGTGACGGGTCTGGGCCAGGAACAGGCCGAGCGCCACCAGGGCGCAGGGCGCGGCTGCGCCGCCGAGGAGCTTCAGGAAGGTCTCCGCGGATTCCGGCACGGTCAGTCCGGCACTCGGCACCAGGGCGCCCAGCGCCGGCGCCACCAGAAGCGGGTTGCGCATGAGCGAGCGGCCGACCGACCGCCAGACGGGCATGCGGGGCCCGCTCCGGCCCGACGCGGCCGCCTCGCGCCGCAGCCCGGTCTCGATCAGCACGATGGCCACCGCGAACACGCCGCAGACCGTCAGGATCGCCGCCACCGTGGTGGGGGCGAGCGCCTCGGGCCCGAAGGCGACCAGCGCCAGGGGGAACCCCATGAAGCCGGTATTGGCGTAGCCGGCGTTGAGCCCGTCCACCGCGGCATCGGCCAGCGGCCGCCCCTCCCCGCGCCGGATCAGCACGGTGAGGGCGAAGACCGCGAGACTGCTGAGACCGAAGGCGCCGATGAAGCCGGGCTTCCAGATGGCGCTCCAATGGGCGTGGGCGGTGACGTCGAACAGGAGGGCCGGCAGGGCCAGGAAGACCACGAACCGGTTGAGTTCGGTGGTGGCGGCGGCGCCGAGCACGCCGATCCGGCGGGCCAGCCAGCCGGCGAAGATCAGCGCGAAGATCGGCAGCACGACCAGCACGGTCGAGAGCATGGCGGGTCCGGGTCGGAGGACGATGCTCCGGCCTTAGGACGGTTTGCGGGGCCATCTCCAGTGCCGGGGGCGGGGACCTGCCATGCCGCGGCCCCCGCTCACAGGACCTACCAGCGGTAGATCAGGCTGCCGATGACCGTCGCGGGCGCGCCGCGATAGCAGTTCCCGAACGCGCAGGTGTTATAGGTCCGGTCAAAGATATTGTAGGCGTTAACCTGCGCGCGCAGCCCCTGATACTTCGGATCGATCGCCGCGAAATCGTAGGCCACCAGAGCGTCGTAGAGCGTTACAGTCGGGTTCCGCACCGTATTGTCGTCGTCAGCGAAGCTCGTGCCGATGTAGCGGATGCCACCGCCCACCGTCAGCCCGCGCAACGGCGAATATGTCGGGAACGCGTAGGTCAGGAACGACGTGTAGGTGTCGCTGGGGATGCCAGAAACGCGGTTTCCATCCTGCGTGGCGCCCGTAAACGAGGTCTGGCTCAGGAAGCGGAAATCCAGGTGGGTGTAGGCGATCGTCAGGTTCGTGCCCGGAGCGAGGTTGGCCGTGGCCTCGGCCTCGAAGCCGCGGGACCGCACGGAGCCGGTGGCCGCCTGGAAGGCGAGGTTGGTCGGGTCAGTCCGCAGGATGCTCGACTGCACGATGTCGAATCCCGCGAAAGCGGTCTGAATGTTGGTCCCGGGGATCAGGTACTTTACACCCGCCTCGATCTGGTCACCCGTCGCCGGCTTGAAAGCTTGGCCGCGCACATCCGTGCCCACCTGCGGCGTGAAGGTCGTGGCATAGCTGGCATAGGGCACGAGGCCGGGCGCCAGGAGATAGTTCAGGCCGACCCGGCCGGTGAAGGCGGTGTTGTCCTGGCTCGTCACCGCGCTGACGGGTGAGGTCCGGTTATCCTGGAAGACCCAGTCATGACGGCCGTTCAGCGTCAACACGAAGTCGCCGAACTTGGCCTGATCCTGGAGGTAGACGCCGATCTGGTCCTGGGCTTGGCGCGTCGGGCTCGCGAGAACGGGTGTCGGGATGAATTGTTGGCCGTAATTCTGGGTGATTAGGTTGAGAGACGGCGCAGAACCGGCGCCGAACCGGTTGCTCAGGCCATAATGGGCGTAATCCACACCGGCCACGAGGGTATGGGAGATCGGGCCCGTGGTGACGTGCGCCTCGAGCTGGTTATCCAGAGTCTGCTGGACCAATCCCTCGCGGATGTAGCCGGTCGATCGGGTACCGATGGTGCGTGCCTCGTTGATCGAATCGATTCCGGTGTACTTCGCGCTCAGGAAGACCCCGTAGTGCCGAAAATTCTGACGGAAGATCAGGTCGTCCGAAAAGCGGTGCTCGAAAGCGTAGCCGACACGGTATTGCGTCTGATCGAGCCCGGCAAAGCGGGGGTCGCCGCTGTAATACTTGGTAACGCGGAAGCCGGGATCATTGTAGTAGAACACCGTCGCCGGCGTATTCCGGACCTGAAATTCGCTCAGAAACGTGAAGGTCGTATCGGCCGAGGGCTTCCACGTGAAAGCGGGGGCGATGTTGAGCTGGTCGTCGTTCGTGCCGCGGCCGATGAAGGTCCCCGCCTCCCGACGCACACCCGTCAGGCGGTAAGCCATGGTGCCGCCGGTGCCCTCGATCGGTCCGCCGAGATCGAAATTGCCCTGGAAGCGATCAAAGCTCCCCGACTGGAACCAGACTTCGCCGAACGGCGCGAAGACCGGCCGCTTCGACGTGGCGTCGAGGATGCCACCCGGTGAGCCGAGACCGTACAGGCCGGAGGCCGGTCCGCGCAGAACGGTGACGGATTCCAAGCCATAGGGCTCGATGCGCGGGAAGATGAAGCCGCTCCCGATCTGACGCAGGCCGTCGCGATAGGTGCCCTGGTTGGAGAGCACATCGAAGCCGCGGATGAAGATCTGATCGAAGCGCGGGTCGAAGCCGGACACGTTGATGGTCGCGCCTGGAACGTAGGCGAGCGCGTCGCTGAAGCTCTGCACGTTGCGGTCGTTGAGCTGCTCGCGGGTGACCACGGAGACCGATTGCGGGGTCTCGATCAGAGGCGTGTTGGTCTTCGTGGCGGTCGGGCTCACCCGCGCCACGTAGCCGGTGATGCCGGAGGGCCCGCCGCCGCCGCCGCTGGTGGCGGCGCTGCCGCCGTCACCGCCGCTGACATTGCCGCCGCCGCCGCCGGATCCCGTCGGAGCCGCCACGGCCGGCCGGGCGGCCTCCACGGAGATCTCGTTGAGCTGCACGGCGGTCTCTTGCGCGGCAGCCGCCGGGGCGAGGGCAATCGTGGTCAGCGCCGTGGTGGCGAGCAGCAGGCCGGACTGGGCGATACGGAATGACATCGGAGACCCCGAAACGCGCCCTTACGCGGCGCCTGGGGTCCACGTACCATCGTTCACGGGTCCTTGAGCAAGCCGAAAACGTGTTGTAAATCACACACTTAGAAGACTTCAAATCTGGAACGGTTCGAGCCTAGAACTCGAGCGGCGGCTCCCGCAGGGCGTCGGCCTCCCGGGTACAGGCGGCCTGATCCGGCACCGTCCCGGCGCCCGCCATGGCGCTCCGGAGCTCGGCCCGAGCCCGGTCGAGGTCCGCCCGGAAGGTTGCATCCCCCATCAGGGCGGCGAAGACCGCGGTGCCGGTGAGGCGTCCCGCCGCCACGTCGCTGAGCCAGTGCACGCCGCAGACGATCCGGCTCTCGCCATAGGCCCGGCCGCGGGTCAGGATCGGCGTCGCCTTCTCGGGAACCAGGGATGCAAGGATCAGCGCGTAGGCCCACCCCTGGGTGGCGTGCCCGGAGGGATAACTGAAGCTGTCGGCCAGGGCCTGGCTGCGCTGCACGCAGATCGGCGCCTCGTTGCCCACGAACGGGCGCAGGCGGCGGTAATGGACCTTGGGGCCCCGCGTCGCCCGGGCGAGGTCGAGGCGGGCGCGCTCCAGGAGGTTGATCACCGCCGGCACCCGCGCCTGATCGATCCGGGTGCCGAGGACGCAGGCGAAATTCTCCAGCACCGCCGCCGCGCCCTCCGCGACGTCGTTGGCGGCCAGGTCCCAACGGGCCGTTCCCTTGAGGACACGGGTGCTGTTGAAGGCCGCCCGGTCGGCCTTGTCGAGGGGCGCGTCGTGGGCCGGCGGGGCCGGCAGGATCTGGACGGCGTCCGGCACCGCCGCGTCCGCCAGGTAGGGCTTCACGGCCGGCTTGCCGGGCTTCAGCGTCTCGGCGCCCAGGGACGGGGCTGCAGGGGTCATCGCCGGGGGGTGGTGGGGCGCATCCTCAGCCCGGGCCGCGACGGCCAGGAGGAGGGCGAGGGCGGCCGGGGCGAGGAGGGGCAGGGACGGCGTGCGCAGCATCGGATCCGGGGCTCTATCGGATGGAATCTGCGGGGCGCGCCCGCTGCCGGACCAACGGCTCAGCCGGCACATCCAGTCCCTGCACAGGCGCCCTCTTCTGTCCAGGGTGACGGTGCCGATCCGCGCCGACTGTCACGCGTGATCGCGCCCCCGCCGCAATCACGCCGCCCGGATCGCGGCGGCCACGGCGCCCGGATGCTCCTCGTGCGGGCTCAGGGCGCCGGGGATCGCGGCGCCGGTCACGCGGCCGCCGGCGATGAGGGCGTCCATCTCGGCGCCCGAGCGCCGGGGTGCGCCCTCGGGCCGCAGCACCAGGGTCGGCGGCAGGCCGTCGCCGAACAGGGCCAGGAAGGCGTCGCGGCTGCCCACCGGATCGAGGCCTCCGGTGACGAAGGCGGCGGTGCCGAAGCGGCCGTTGCGCTGGCGGGTGATGGCGTGCTTGTCGCGGATCAGAGCCGGGGTCACCCGGGCGGCGTCGGCATAGACATGGGCGCGCATCATCCGGCCGATGATCGGTGGGCTGATGTTGATGCGGTAGAGCGCCTCGCCGAGGAGCGGCGCCTCCACGGCGCGGCGGATGCGCGGGAACCAGTGCGCCCGTCCCGGCATCGCGGTGGGCAGCGGCCCCCGCCAGGTCGGCGCCACCAGGACCAGGCGCGCGAAGGCCTGCGGATGGCGCCGCGCCGCCGCCACGAGGTAGCCGGCGGCATGGCCGGCCGCGACGCCGAGCGCGTACGGGCCGGGGGCGGCGGCGAGCAGGGCGTCGAGGAAGGCGTGGAAGGTCGCGGGGGCGAGGGGCACCCGCGTCCGCGGCCGGGCGCCGAAACCGGGCCAGTCGGGCACGAGGCAGCGATACGCGGTTCCCAGGTCGCGGGCGAGGTCCCGCATCTCGGCGCGCGCCGAGATGGTCGACAGGGCCGGGAGCAGGAGGGCGTCCGGCCCCGCTCCGAACACGTCGCAGGGGGTCGGCACCGGCCGGCCCGCCACCGTGAGGTTCAGCTCCAGCGTCTCCATCGCGCTCCCGCCAAGCACGCTCCCGCCCAGTCTCAGGACATCAGGTGCGCAGCAGCTCGTTGATGGCGGTCTTCGACCGGGTGCCGGCATCGACGCGCTTGACGATCACCGCGCAGTAGAGGCCCGGGCCGGGCGATCCGTCCGGGAGCGCCTTGCCGGGCATCGTGCCCGAGACGACCACGGAGTAGGGCGGCACGCGGCCGTACATCACCTCGCCGGTGGTCCGATCAACGATCTTGGTGGAGGCGCCGATATAGACGCCCATGGACAGGACGCTGCCCTGGCCGACGATGACGCCCTCCGCCACCTCGGCGCGGGCGCCGATGAAGCAATCGTCCTCGATGATCACCGGGTTGGCCTGGAGCGGCTCCAGCACGCCCGCGATGCCGGCGCCGCCGGAGATGTGGCAGTTCTTCCCCACCTGCGCGCAGGAGCCGATCGTCACCCAGGTGTCGACCATCGTGCCCTCGCCCACATGGGCGCCGAGATTGACGAAGCTCGGCATCAGCACGGCACCGGGGGCGATGTAGGAGCCCCGGCGGACGAAGCAGCCCGGCACGGCGCGCAGGCCCGCGGCGCGGAACTCGGCCTCGCCCCAGCCGGCGAATTTCGACGCGACCTTGTCCCACCAGGGCGCGCCGCCGGGGCCGCCCTCGATCGTCGCCATGTCGTTGAGGCGGAAGGAGAGCAGCACCGCCTTCTTCAGCCACTGGTTGACCACCCAGTCGTGGTTGCCGCTCTTCTCGGCGACCCGTGCCTTGCCCGAATCGAGCAGCTCCAGGGCCGTCTCGACCGCCTCGCGCACCGCCCCCTGGGTGGCGGTCGAGATGTTGGCGCGGTCTTCCCAGGCGGCTTCGATGGTCTGGGCGAGATCGGAATGGGGCAGGCCGGCCTGGGACATGGAACGGGTCAGAACTCTTGCGGCGGGAGCCCGTGCTTACAAGCGGCCATCGGAGCTGTCACCTGAGGAGATGCCGTCGATGACCTCGAGGAGCCCGCGCACCTGATCGAGATCGGTCACCAGCCCGGCGAGGTCGTCCGCCAGGGTGTCGTGGACGGCCTGCGCGGCCGCGGGGAATTCCTCCAGCACCCGGCGCATCAGCATCGGCGTGATGCGCATCACCGCGGCGCTCCCCTCGGCCCGGGCTTCGGTCGGGCGGGTCCCGCGTACGAACAGGGCGAGCTGGCCGATCAAGGCGGAGCGCCCGGCCCGCACCGGCTCGGCCCCCGGGGACCGGGGTGCCAGCCGGATCGTCCCGGCCATCACCACGAAGCCGCCATCGGCCGGATCGCCGCGGGAAAACAGCAGGTCGCCGTCCGCGAGGTCGCGGCGCTCCGCCGCGAAGGTCAGCAGGCGCAGGGCATCCCGGTCGAGGAAGCCGAACAGCGGTGCGGCCGCGAGGATCGCGATGTCGTCGTCGAGCCCCAAGAACGCCTCACCACCCTGCGCATACGCGAACCTGCCGGATCGCCTACACGTAAAGCTTCAATTCGTCAGGGCAGCAACTTGTATCCGCCCCCCTCGGTCACGAGGATCGCGGCGGTGGCGGGGTTCGGCTCGATCTTCTGGCGCAGCCGGTAGATATGCGTCTCGAGCGTATGCGTGGTCACCTGGGCGTTGTAGCCCCAGACCTCGGCGAGGAGGGTGTCGCGGTTCACCACGGCCCGGCCCGCCCGGTAGAGGAAGCGCAGGATCGCGGTCTCCTTCTCGGTGAGCTTCAGCTTCGAGCCGCGCTCGCCGACGAGGAGCTTGGCCCCCGGCCGGAACGTGTAGGGGCCGATCTGGAACACCGCGTCCTCGGAGGCCTCGTGGCTGCGCAGGTGGGCGCGGATCCGGGCCAGCAGGATGCCGAACTTGAACGGCTTGGTGACGTAGTCGTTGGCGCCGGCCTCCAGCCCCTCGACATGGTCCGCCTCGGAATCCTGGGCGGTCAGCATGATCACCGGGCCGCGGAAGCCGCCGGCCCGCATCCGGCGCACGGCCTCGCGCCCGTCGAGGTCGGGCAGGCCGACATCCATCACGGCGAGGTCGATGCGCTCGGCGGCGACCCGTCGGATCGCGTCCGTGGCGTTGGCTTCGGTGAAGACCGTGAACTCGTCGCAGAGATCGAGCTGCTCGGTGAGGGTATCGCGCAGGATCGCGTCGTCGTCGCAGATCAGCAGGCGGTAGGCATTCGGCATCGTCCGGGGCCCCAGAGCAGGCTGCGGGAGAGGCGGGGGCCGCCTGCCGGGTGCAGCATGCGATGACGTCAGGATCTCGGCAGGATCGCGGCGCGACTCTACCGAGGCTTGTGTTTCCGCATCCTTTCGCCGCCGCGGCAATCGCCGCGGTGAACGGGCTGCGGGATCGGGGCGCACCGCTTCAGGATCAAGGCGTCGGACCCCACGGCGAGGCGGTGGGCTGGCTCCCGAATCCCGGCTCGGCGGCCCGGGTTCAACCGAGAAATAGAGCGCCCTTTGTGGCCGGAAGTTGCCTTGCGCGCAATTTTTCACCGGTTCGGAGTACGGATCTCGGGCATAAGGCGCGCCGGGCCGGGTGGATTCGGGAGGACGGAGATGCGGCGGCCGAGCAGGGGACCCGTCCGCCTGACCCTGGGGGACATCCGCGTGCGGGCCACGGTGGGGGACCGGCGGCGCGGGCAGCTTCTCGTCGGCCCGGCGGTGATCCCCTGCGCCCTCGGGGCGGGCGGGATCGTGATCGACAAGCGCGAGGGCGACGGCGGCTCGCCGCGCGGGCGCTTCCGCCTGCGGGCCGGCGCCTACCGGCCCGATCATCTCGGGATCCGGCCGCGCACGCTGCTGCCCCTGCGGGCGACCCGGCCCGACGACGGCTGGTGCGACGAGAGCCGGGACCGCCGCTACAACCGGCCGATCCGCCTGCCGGCCCCCGAGATCAGCGCCGAATCGATGTGGCGCGGCGACGGGCTCTACGACGTGGTGATCGATCTCGACTACAACCGCGCCCCGATCCGGAAGGGGCGGGGCTCGGCGATCTTCCTGCACATCGCCCGGGACGGCTACCGCCCGACGGAGGGCTGCGTCGCCCTGGCCCGGGCCGACCTGCTGCGGCTGCTGCGCCGCCTCGGGCCGCGGACGCATCTGCGGATCGGCTGAGGCCCGACCTCAGGCTCAGGCCTTCCGGGTCCGGGCCCCGAAGATCGCGGTCCCGACCCGGACATGGGTGGCGCCGAGCTGGATCGCCGCGGGGAAATCCGCGCTCATGCCCATGGAGAGGATCGGCAGGTTGTGGGCCTTCGCGAGCCGGGCCAGCAGGGCGAAATGGGCCGAGGGCGGATCCTCCGCCGGCGGGATGCACATCAGCCCCTGAATGGCGAGGCCGTGGGTCTCCTGGCATTCGGAGAGCAGGGTGTCGAGTTGATCCGGGAGCACGCCGCCCTTCTGCGGCTCTGCGCCGGTATTGACCTGGATCAGAAGCTTCGGCGTCCGGCCGGACCGGTCGATCTCCTTGGCCAGCGCCGCCGCGAGCGACAGCCGGTCGAGGGAGTGGATCACGTCGAACAGGGCGACAGCCTCCCGGGCCTTGTTGGATTGCAGCGGCCCGACGAGGTGCAACTCGACATCCGGGTAGCGGGCCCGGAGGTCCGGCCATTTCGCTACGGATTCCTGGACGTAGTTCTCGCCGAAGACCCGCTGTCCGGCCTTGAGCGCCGGCAGGATGCCCTCGGCCGGCACGGTCTTGGAGACGGCCACGAGCTGGACCGTGGCCGGATCGCGCTCCGAATCCTCGGCGGCCCGGGCGATGGCCGCCCGGACCTCGGCGAGACCCGCGGCGACATCGGCCTGCCCCACCGGAAGCTTCGCGGTCACATGCCCCATCCCGTCGGTGGGAGGCGCGCTGGGTTCGGTCTTCGCGTCGTCCATGGCCTTGCCTGTCCTGTCGCTGCCGGGCGGCGGTCCGCGCATCCCCGCTGCCGTGATTCTCGAGGGGACGGTCATCCTGTCCAACCCCCTCATCCTGAGATGCCGAAGCGCCGCGGAGGCCTCGAAGGAGGGTCCCGGCCGTCCGCCACCCTGCAGCCCGCCGTCGAGGCGGCGGCGCCGCGTCTCAGGATGAGGGGGTTGGATGGGATCGCTCCGGCGCGACCCCGCCTCATGTCCCGCCTCTCCCTGTCCGACCTATGCGTTCGCGCGCCCCGCGCAAGCCCGAATCGCGCGCTGCGTTGACCGGCTGCGGCGCAGATATGCTATCGCGGCGCGACCGTGCCGTGGTCATCCTTCGGAATGACCGACGAGCCCCTGACCCAGCCGGATCCATGACCAGCACCGCCCCCCAGCCCGTCGAGCGCTACAACGCCAAGGATGCCGAGCCGCGCTGGCAGGAAGCCTGGGCTGAGAGGCGCCTGTTCGAGACCGACAATTCCGACAGCCGTCCGAAATACTACGTTCTTGAGATGTTCCCCTATCCGTCGGGGCGCATCCACATGGGCCATGTCCGCAACTACGCGATGGGCGACGTCGTCGCCCGCTACAAGCGCGCCCGCGGCTTCAACGTGCTGCACCCGATGGGCTGGGACGCCTTCGGCCTGCCGGCCGAGAACGCCGCCATGGAGCGCAAGGTCAACCCGCGGGACTGGACCTACGCCAACATCGCGTCGATGCGCGACCAGTTGAAGGCCATGGGCCTGTCGCTGGACTGGAGCCGGGAGATCGCGACCTGCGATCCCGACTATTACAAGCATCAGCAGCGCATGTTCCTGGACTTCTTGGCGAAGGGCCTCGTGACCCGCCGCACCGCCAAGGTGAACTGGGACCCGGTGGACCACACCGTGCTCGCCAACGAGCAGGTGATCGACGGGCGCGGCTGGCGCTCCGGCGCCCTGGTGGAGCAGCGCGAGCTGACCCAGTGGTTCTTCAAGATCACCGACTTCGCCGAGGACCTGCTGACCGCGCTGGACGGGCTGGACCGCTGGCCGGAGAAGGTCCGGCTGATGCAGAAGAACTGGATCGGCCGCTCGGAGGGCCTGGAGGTTCTTTTCGCACTTGTTCCGGATGCCCACGCCGCAGCGGCCCAACGTGCGGCGGATGGGGTCCTCCGTGACATCAAGGTCTACACCACGCGGCCCGACACCCTGTTCGGCGCCAAGTTCCTCGCCGTGGCCGCCGATCATCCGCTGGCGGCAGCGGTTGCCGCAACAAACCCCGCTCTCCAGGCCTTCATCGAAGAATGCCGGCGCACGGGCACGGCCCAGGCGGCGATCGACACGGCGGAAAAACTCGGCTTCGACACCGGCCTCACCGTCCGCCATCCCCTGGACCCGTCCTGGACGCTGCCGGTCTACGTGGCGAATTTCGTGCTGATGGAATACGGCACCGGCGCGGTGTTCGGCTGCCCGGCGCACGACCAGCGCGACCTCGATTTTTCGAACAAGTACGGGCTCGGCAACACGCCGGTGGTCTGCCCCGAGGGGCAGGATCCGGCGACCTTCGTCATCACCGACACCGCCTATGTCGAGGACGGGCGGATGATCAATTCGCGCTTCCTCGACGGCATGAGCACCGGGGAGGCCTTCGAGGCCGTGGCGCGGCGCCTGGAAGGGGAGGGGATCGCCAAGCGCAAGGTCCAGTTCCGCCTGCGCGATTGGGGCGTCTCCCGCCAGCGCTACTGGGGCTGCCCGATCCCGATCATCCACTGCGAGTCCTGCGGCCCGGTCCCGGTTCCGGTGTCAGACCTGCCGGTGAAGCTCCCCGAGGACGTCTCCTTCGATCAGCCCGGCAACCCGCTGGAGCGCGACGCGGCGTGGCGGAACGTGCCCTGCCCGCAATGCGGCGCGCCGGCCCGGCGCGAGACCGACACGATGGACACGTTCGTCGATTCGTCCTGGTACTACGCCCGCTTCACCGCGCCCTGGCTCACGGACGCGCCCACCGACCGCGCCGTGGTCGATCGCTGGCTGGCGGTGGACCAGTATATCGGCGGCATCGAGCACGCGATCCTGCACCTGCTCTACGCCCGGTTCTTCATGCGGGCGATGCGCGAGACCGGCTGGGCCGGCGTCTCCGAGCCCTTCGCCGGCCTGTTCACGCAGGGCATGGTCGTTCACGAAACCTACAAGGACGCGGCCGGCGCCTGGGTGCCCCCGGCCGAGATCCGCTTCGCCACGGAGGAGGGCGAGCGCCGCGCGTTTCACGTGAAAACTCAGGCGCCGATCACGATCGGCGCCATCGAGAAGATGTCGAAGTCGAAGAAGAACGTGGTCGACCCCGACGACATCATCGCGAGCTATGGGGCCGACACGGCGCGCTGGTTCATGCTCTCCGACTCGCCGCCGGAGCGCGACGTGATCTGGACCGAGGAGGGCGTGCAGGGCGCGGCCCGCTTCGTCCAGAAGGTCTGGCGGCTGGTCAACGCGGCCGTGCAGGCGACCGGCGACGGCGCCGCGGACCTGCCCCTGCGCAAGGCCGCCCACCGGGCGCTGGCCTCCGTGCAGGACGATATCGAGCGCCTGCGCTTCAACCGCTGCGTCGCCCATATCTACACGCTGGCCAACGCCCTGGAGGATGGCCTGCGCGGGCCGGTCTCGGGACAAGCGGCGCGGGAGGCCGCCGGCATCCTGGTCCAGCTCATCGCCCCGATGATGCCGCACCTCGCCGAGGAGTGCTGGTCCGTCCTCGGCCGCGGCGGCCTCGTGGCCCAGGCGCCCTGGCCCGAGACCGAGGCGGGACTTCTCGTCGAGGACGAGATCACCTTGCCGGTCCAGATCAACGGCAAGAAGCGTGCGGACGTCACCGTGCCCCGCGATGCCGACGCCAAGGCCGTGGAGGCCGCGACCCTGGCGCTGGAGGCGGTCCAGAAGGTCCTGGAGGGCAAGGCGCCCCGCAAGGTCATCGTCGTGCCGGGGCGGATCGTGAACCTGGTGGTGTGAGGCGTCGATCTGCCGATCCCATCGGGAATCGACTCCATCCCACCCTCCATCCTCATCCTGAGGTGCCGGAGCGCAGCGGAGGCCTCGAAAGAGAGCTCCCGCCAGCCGGGCGATCCCGGGTGCCCTCCTTCGAGGCCCGCCGACGCGGGCACCTCAGGATGAGGGCACGGGTGAGGTCAGCGGATTCCAGGGCGAGGACGGCTCTGCCGGGCCTCTGTCACAGCGCCGGGTTGACGAAGGCCTCAGCGCGCCGCGTGACGCCCCTCAAGGCGCCGCCAACTCCGGGTCCTGCCCGCTGGCTTCCAGACCGCGCCGCACCAGTCCGTCCCGCTTCGCCTGCGCGATGAACGCGGCGAGGTAGGCGGCCCCGGCCGCGCGTCCGACCGGCAGGCCCATGGCCTGCGGGATCTCCATGAAGTGCCCCGGCAGCAACCGCACCTCCGGATACGCCGCCGCGTAGGCGGCCAGCGGCTGATGCACGCCCGCCGCCACCTCCAACCCGTCCCGCGCGAAGGCCGTCACCGCCTCGGCCGAGGTCGGTGCCCGCACCAGGGTCGCGTGCGTCAGGGCGCGGGTCAGGAATAGGTCGTAGGCGCTGCCGCGCCCCACCGAGACGCGCACGCCGTCGCGATCCACCGCCTCCGGGGACCGGAGCGGCGAGGCGGCCGGCACGAGGTAGCTGCCGGCGATCAGCACGTAGGGCTCGGTGAAGCTGATCCCCTCGGCGCGCTTGGGGTCGATCGCCAGGAAGCAGATGTCCCAGGTTCCGGAGCCCGCCGAGCCCGAAACCGCGCCCGCTCCCGGATAGGTGATGAACGCCACCGGCACCCCGAGCCGCGCCGCCAGGGCCCGGGCCAGATCCACCGAGACCCCCGCGGGCCCGTCCGGGCCTCCCTGAGCGAGCACCGGGTTGCCGAGATTGATCGCCGCCCGGAGCGTGCCGGTGGGGGCGAGGTCGTGCAGGACCGTCGGATCGGGTGCCATCGGTCTCGTCTCGGCATGTGCGGCGGCGGGGAGCAGCAGGAGGAGGAGGGCTGCGCGGATCCACATGACGGTCGCTCCGCCTCAGGCGCGCCGCGCCGGCCCGGTCGACGCGGGGACACCGTCCCGGGCGGGACGGCGGCGCCGGCGGGCCAGCATGTTGAGGACCTCGACGCCGGCCGAGAAGGCCATGGCCGTGTAGACGTAGCCCTTCTGCACATGCGCGCCGAACCCCTCGGCGATCAGCGTCATGCCGATCATGATCAGGAAGCCGAGCGCCAGCATCACCACGCTGGGGTTTCGGGCGATGAAGGCCGAGAGCGGCTCGGCGGCGACCAGCATCACCACCACGGCGGCCACCACCGCCACCATCATCACCAGCACGTGCTCGGTCATGCCCACCGCGGTGATGATCGAGTCGACGGAGAAGACGAGGTCGAGGAGCAGGATCTGGCCGATCGCCGCGCCGAAGCCCAAGCTGCCCCCGGTCGGCCTGTCCGTCTCGGGCTCCGGATCCACCGTGTGGTGGATCTCCTTGGTGGCCTTCCACAGCAGGAACAGGCCGCCGCCGATCAGGATCAGGTCGCGCCAGGAGAAAGCCTGGCCGAGCACCGCGAAGACCGGTTCGGTCAGCTGCACGATGAACGCCACGGTGCCGAGCAGCCCCAGCCGCAGGATCAGCGCGAGCCCGATGCCGATACGCCGCGCCCGGGTCTGCTGATCGGCCGGCAGCTTGTTGGTCAGGATCGAGATGAAGATCAGGTTGTCGATCCCGAGCACCACCTCCATCACCACCAGGGTGGCGAGGGCGGCCCAGACGGCCGGCTGGCTCGCGAGTTGGAGCAGGTCGGTCACAGGCTGGGGGCCTCACTGGTCGGGAACAAGCGGCTGCCCAGGGTGGTGAGGTCGAACGGGCTGGGGCCGCGCACCGGCTCGGGAGCCAGCACCCGCAGAATCTGCGGGAAGACCTTGAAGTGGGCGGGCGTGTGCGTGGTCAGCTCGCCGTCGGTGTTCACCGGCCGGGGTCTGCGGGTGGAGAGGCGGATCTCCTGCGCGTGGAACGCCCGCACGTCGGCCGCCCGTCCATGCGTGCCCCGCCGAAGCGCCGGGAGCAGGGTGATGAGCCGCCACCAGTGATCGATCTCCAGGCTGTAGAAATCCAGCTTGCCGTCATCCACCGCGGCCATCTCCTCGACGGTCATGCCGCCGCCATAGTGGCGGCCATTGCCCACCGAGACCTGGATCGTGGTGACCTTCTCCACCGTGCCGTCATGCTCGATCGTGACGGTGAAGGGCCGGACACGGCGCAGCACGCGGACAGCCGCGACCGCGTAACCGAGCACGCCCCAGGTCTTCTTGGATTCCGCCGTGAGTTCGCCGGCGAGTTCGGCGGAGAAGCCGATGCTCGCCACGTTGAAGTAGTAATGACCGTTGACCCAGCCGAGATCCACCGGCCGCGCCTCGGCGGCGGGGATGAAGCGGGCGGCCGCCAGGGGATCCAGCGGCAGGTTGAGGGAGCGGGCGAGGTCGTTGGCCGTGCCGAGCGGCAGGATGGCGAAGGGCAGGCCGGCCTCCACCAGAGCCGGGGCGGCGTAGTTCATGGTGCCGTCGCCGCCGCCGAGAATCACGAGGTCGACCGCGCCGGCGCGGTCGCGGATGACATCCCGGCAATCGGCCTCCGGCGACGGCTCCTCCGGCTCGATCCCGCCCTCCCGCAGGATGGCGCGCACCTCGTCGAGATCCAGGGCGCCATTGCGGGCCTTGGCGTTACAGATCAGCAGGGCCCGGCGCTGGCGCGTGCTCATCGTGTGCGTCCGGGACGGGTGCCGGACAGCGTTTCGGTCTCAGGTCGGGCCAAGGGATCCTCGGTGCACGGCGGCAAGGGGGTGCCAGGGGAACGCGGGAACGGCGAAAGGCCGAGACTGTCCCCGACTTGGTACCCAAACGCACGAACGCAACCCCATCATCCCCGCAATCCAGGGCTGGTCGCCGCCGCGCAGTCGGGCAGGATGTGACGCGCGCCCGAAGCCCCCGTGGAACCCCGCACTCACGCAGGCGCGTTCTGTCTCAGTCCGCCCCGGCCGCCAGGAAGGCACCGATGCCCGCCACACGTCCCACCCGTCCCCCAGCCCTCGTCCTGGGCTTGGTCCTGCCGCTCGCCATCGTGGGCTCTGCCGCGGCCCAGCAGCCGGGTGCTGCGGGCGGGGGCGGCTGGGTGGATCCGCCCCCGCGGGCGGCCGCGCCCGTTGCGGCTGCCCCGAAGGCCCCGCTCAAAGCCGCAGGCCCACAGACCCAAGAGCCCGTCACCGCTCAGGCGAAAGCCCCGCCCGAAGGCGGGCGCGGCGCCGAGCCGCTCCGGCAGGCCGCCAGACCGGAACCGGGGGAGGATGCCCTGCCGAAGGCTGCGGCGACGCGGGGGCCGGGACCGAAGCGGGCCGCCGCCCTGGAGCGCCCGCCGGTCCGGGAATCCCTGCACCATCACGCACGCCCTCAGCACCGGCTCGCCGAGACGCCGGCCGCGATGGTCCCGGCATCCGGCGTCTCGGCCGAGCGCGCCGCCGCCGCCCGGGCGCTGGCCACGAGCTACCTCGCCACCGTCTCGGGTTCGAGCGACACGATGGTCGATGCCGCGACCCGGTTCTACGCGACCCGCGTGCGCTTCTATGGGCGGCCGATCACCACGGCGGGCCTCGTGGCCGAGAAGCGCAGCTTCGTGCAGCGCTGGCCCGAGCGTCGCTACGAGCCGCGGGCGATGCGCGCCGCCTGCGATGCCGAGACCTGTACGATCCGCACGATCGTCGATTTCCGCACCGCCAATCCGGGGCGCGGCGCCGTCTCCAGCGGCGAGGCCGAGCTGATCCTGGAGGTCGGCTTCGCGGGCACGCGACCCTACATCCTCGGCGAGACCGGTCGCGTCCTGCGGCGGAGCATCCAGGCCGGAACCCTGGCCGCTTCGCCCGGCAAGGCGTAAGAGCCCCGGATCATGGTCCGCCGCCTCGCGGCGGGCAGGGGCGTGCGAGGTGGTGCGTCATGGGATCGGTCCCGGTGCTCGGGCGTTCCGTGAGGCGCCCCGGGCGGGCTTCGTCGGGAGGCGCGGCCGGGCCTCCTTCACGCCGCGCGCGGTGATGCCGGGATCGGGTGTATGACGTCTTCGATGGTGGTGGGGAAACAGGCGGCGGAGCCGGCGCGTCCGGCCCTCGACGGTCCCGGCCGCCTCGCCCTGCGCGAGGCAATCCGGGCCGAGATCGCGCGGGCGCGCCCGCGCCCCGTGGCGGTCCGGACCCTCGAGCTCCTGGCCGAGGCCGCCTGCACCCCCGATGAGGCGGGAACCGGCCTCCGCGTGCTCGATCGACACGGTGCCGTGCGCCTGCGGGACGACACGTCCGAGCCGATGACCCTCGTGGATCTCGTG
The DNA here is from genome assembly GCF_900116795.1 of Methylobacterium sp. UNCCL125. Lineage (NCBI taxonomy): Bacteria > Pseudomonadati > Pseudomonadota > Alphaproteobacteria > Hyphomicrobiales > Methylobacteriaceae > Methylobacterium > Methylobacterium sp. UNCCL125. The sequence continues at coordinate 107,053 of NZ_FPBW01000022.1, forward strand.
GCGGACCTGCGCGCCCGGCATCCGGCCCTGTTCCTGCCGCCCGAGCCCGAACCCGAATCGGCGCCGGAGGCCGCCGACGAGGCCCGCGATTCGTCCCTGCTGAGCGGCGCCTACGAGATGAAGGCCGCCACCGCGCGCTTCGTCGAAACCCAGTCCGAACGGGCCCGCTCCCTGGCGGAGCGCTCCTCCGAGCAGGGTCGGGTTCTGGCGCAGAGCGCCGCCGGCCGGTTCGCCACCCTGCGGACGAGCCTGCGCGGCCGGTTCGCCCGTCCCGCGACGGTCCGGACCGACGCGGCCACGGGGGCGAGCCCGGGGGTCGATCCGGCAACGGCCTGGAACAGCGGCCCCGGCCGCGTCGGAGAGTCCCTCCGTGACGGCTTCGGCCGTCTGCGCGACCGGTTCGGCCGCGGCGGAGACGGCGCGGACGAGGGCGCACGCCGGCAGCGCCGCCTGCTCCTGGGCGCCAGTGCCGGCACCCTGGCGGCGGTGATCGCCGCGGGCCTCGTCCTGGAGGGCCGTGCGCCCGATCCCGCGCGCCCCGCGGCCCCGGCCGCGCCCCGAACGGAGGCCCCGAACGGCGCCACCCCGAACAATCCCTCCTCCGGCGCCCCGGCGGCAGCCCCCGACACGGTCACGCCGCCCCCCGAAACCGGAGGCGAGTCCGAGCCCGACGCGCCGCTGCCGCCGAATGCCGTGACGGGACAGGCCCAAGTCATCGATACCGCGACCCTCAAGGTCGGCGGCAAGGTCGTGCATCTGTTCGGCGTCGAATGGGTGCGCGGCGGCCAGGCGGAGGAGTTGGCCCGGTACATCGGCAACCGGCCGGTGACCTGCCAGCCTGCCCCCGGCAGCACGACCATGAATTGCCTCGTGGACGGGCGCGACCTCTCCGAGGTGGTGCTGTTCAACGGTGGCGGTCGCGCCTCGCCGGAGGCGAGCCCCGAACTGGTCGCGGCCGAGGATCACGCCCGGAGCGAACGGCTCGGCGTCTGGAAGCGCTAGACCGATGCCGGCCGAAGCGTTCGGCACCACCGCGGATGGCCGGCCGGTCACCCGCCATGTCCTGAGCCGGGACGGTCTGCGCGTCGCCATCATCGATTTCGGCGCGGCCGTCACGGCGATCGAGGTGCCCGACCGCGCCGGCCATTCGGCCAACGTCGTCCTCGGCCTCGACACCCTCGCGGCCTACGAGACGCTGAGCCCGAGCTTCGGCGCCATCGTCGGCCGCTACGCCAACCGCATCGCGGACGGGCGCTTCAGCCTCGACGGGCAGAGCTATCGCCTGCCTGTGAACGAGGCGCCCAACACCCTCCACGGCGGCCCGGACAATTTCGGCCGGCGCCTGTGGCGGGCGGACCTCTCCGAGGCGACGCGCCTCGTCCTGAGCCGCCGCTCCCCGGACGGGGAAGAGGGATTTCCCGGCACCCTCGATGTCCGCGTGACGTACAGCCTTCCGGAGGACGGCGTGCTGCGCATCGATTACGCCGCCGTCACCGACCGGCCGACGGTCGTGAACCTCACCAACCACAGCTACTTCAACCTCGCCGGGGAGGGGACGGGCAGCGTCCTCGGCCACATCGTGCAGGTCGAAGCGGACGCATTCGCGCCGACGGACGCGACCCAGATCCCCACCGGCGCGCTCCAGCCGGTCGCCGGGACGCCGTTCGACTTCCGCACGCCCCGGGCCCTGGAGACCCGGATTCGCGAAGGGGACCTGCAGCTCGCCTACGCCAAGGGCTACGATCACACCTTCGTCCTGCGCGGCGCCGCAGGGACGCTGCGGCCGGCCGCGACCTGCATCGCCCCCGGCAGCGGGCGCCGGCTCGACGTCTGGACCACACAGCCGGCGCTGCAGCTCTACAGCGGCAACAATCTCGACGGGCGGCTGATCGGGTCCTCCGGACGCATCTACCGGTCCGGGGACGGCGTCTGCTTCGAGACGCAGGGCTTTCCGGATGCGCCGAACCAGCCGGCCTTTCCCTCCGCGGTCCTGCGGCCGGGCGAGACCTTCGCGGCGACGACGGAGTTCCGGTTCTCGGTGGTGTGAGGGCGCGTCGCGCCAGCCTCACGCCTCCGTCAGGGCGCATACCGCCGGGCCGCAGCGCCCTGAGGGCCGAAGCCTGGATCGATCCGGGACCGGCCGATCCGGTCTGACGGCTGGCTCCGGCCTCACGCGGCCTGCGGGCGTCCCCGCAGGCCGGGGATCGCGGCGGCCGGCGCGGCGGGATGCGGACGCCGCGTCTCGCCGAGCGCCAGTAGGGCAACCGTCACGGCGTCGAGCCGGGACAGCTCGCCATCGGCCATGCCCTCGGCGGCGGCGACTTCCTTCAGGTACTCGTCCCACGCCCAGCGCCGCAGGATTTCGCGCTTGCAGCTGGGCAGCAGCCGGGGATGATCGAGGACCGCGGCCGGCGTGACGAACACCGCGGCCGGGTTGACCAGGGCTCGCTCCAGATCCGGCAGCCCCTCCGTCACGCGATCGTCCGCGGAACGACCCTGCGCCGTCGCGCGGACCTGCACGGGCGCCGCGTCCCGGTTCGAGCGCCAGACCCGCACAGTGCCTGGCCGACCACGTCGGTCCGCCGGGTCGGGCGCGGGCCTGTCGGGGCGGCTCCGGCCCGGGGCAGAGGCTGCCGCCCGCTCCCCTGTCGGGCCTGTCGGCGCCTCCTCCGTGGCGGGCGTGCCGGTCTCGCCGGTCCAGCCCATCGGCGGCCCGATCTCCGGAGGCGTCGCCCGCTCGACGGCGAGGCCGCCCCTCTCGGCCCGGGCGCGGCCGGATGTCTCGACGGAGCGCCCGCCGTGGCGGATCGGCGCCCGGCGGCCGGCGCGCCTCGTTGCGCCCGCGGGCGGCGTGTCGTCTCCGAGTCCGATCGTACGATCCTGCATGGTTGCCTCCCTGTTGAGGCGCGCTCAGCCGCCGAAGAGACCAAGCCGCGCCGCCGATTGCACGCCGAAGCTCGCCGCGAACGAGAGCAGCGCGGCGTCCCAGGCAGTCAGATGCGGGGTGTTGGCCGGCGGCCCGGCCTGCGTGATCGCAAGACCGAGCCACACGAAGCCCGACAGGCTCAGCAGCACGGCCAGCACCCAGGGCAGGGCCGGTGACGGGCAGAGCGCGGCCAAAGTGACGCACAGCGCGGCGGACAGGATCCAGCGGCCCAGCACGGCCCCGTCGGTCGCCTGCCCCGGCCCGCCACGCCGGCCATGCCGCAACCGGGATACGCGCCTGTGCCCACCCCTCAGGTCGAAGGTTGCCATCGGACGCCTCCGGCTCAGTTCAGCTGAGGCTCGCGCCCGGTCGGACCGCGCCGCCAGCGGCGGGTGAACGCCGCGGGGACGAGCGGCTTGGGCGGCGCCGGAGAGACGGGCGGGGCCGAACCCTCGTCGAGCGCCTGGAGCGCGTCCAGGATCGCGTCGAGCGGCACGGGCTCGGCCCGGCAACCGGGCAAGCAGCGCAGCGCCGGACAGGACTCGACCGCCCGTGCGTCGGAGGCCCAGGAGGCCAGGATCGCCCGCTTCTCGGCGTGCGACAGGCCCGGATAGCGCAGCACCTCGCGGGGATGCCGGAAGACGTCGCCCGGCGCCACGAAGGCGTCGAACGGCTCGACCGCCTGCGGTCTCAGGGTGGCGGCCGCCACCGGACCGAGGCGCTCGATCTCGGGATGGATGGACGTCGTATCGATCGGCTGCATGCAACCCTCCTCGTCGTGAGCAAAGGCAGGGGCAGCCGGCACGTTGATCGGGACGCACCGGCGGCCGCATCATGCGTTCAGGTCTGCGGCCGCCGGGGCGGCCGCAGGCAAGGTCGATCCAAAGCCGGCTCAGTGCTTGGCGGCCGGCGCGCCGGTAGCGTTGATCGCGATGCGCCGACGGCGTTCCGGCGCCTCGGCGGCCCGCGGCAGCGTCACGGTGAGCACGCCGTTGCGGAACGTCGCCTCGGCCTTGTCCTCCTCCACCGGCACGGGGAGGGCGATCGACCGCTCGAAACGGCCGTAGCTGCGCTCGGAATAGCCGCGCGCCTTGTCGGTGGTCTCGGCACGCTTCTCGCCCTTCAAGGTCAGGACACCGTCCGCGATGAGGAGTTCGACGTCCTTCTCGTCGAGGCCGGGCAGCTCGGCGGAGACGCGCAGCGCCCCGTCCGCCTCCACCAGCTCGACCTGCGGCCAGCCGATGCCGCGGCTCGCGAGGCTCGGCACGCCGCCGAACCCGCTGAACACGTCGTCGAACAGGCGGTTCATCTCCCGGTGCAGCGTCAGGAACGGGCTGGCCGGCTCCTGCGACAGGGCGGTGGGCGCCGGGGCCGTGCTGCGGCTCCAGGGAATCAGATCTCTCACGCTCATGGTCCATTCTCCAGCGCATGCGATGCAGTCGTGGGAACAGGCCCGCGGCGGGTCCGCGGACCCGTGAGGGATGTCATGCGTGTCGGCACGGGGTGCCCGGACGCGCGGCCCGGGCCGCCGATCAGGCTGCCTTGGCGTCGCGGGCGATCTGAGCCGGGGCGTTGTCCTGGCCGGACGCGGCCGTCGTGCCGCCGATGGCGATGCGGCGGGGCTTGAGCGCCTCCGGCACCTCGCGCTTCAGCGCGACGGTGAGCAGGCCGTTCTCCAGGGACGCGCCCACGACCGTCACGTGCTCGGCCAGATTGAAGGTCTGGCGGAAGGTGCGCGCCGCGATGCCGCGGTGGAGGTAGTGCCTCTCGCCCTCCTGGGCGGCCTTCTGACCGGACACCAGGAGCGTGGTGTCCTGCTGGGTCAGCTCGATCTCCTCGGGCGTGAAGCCCGCCACCGCCATGGTGATGCGATACTGGTCCTCGGCGACCTTCTCGATGTTGTAGGGCGGCCAAGCGGCCGAAGGCTCGACGCGCTCAGCCTGATTGAGCAGCTCGAACAGGCGGTCGAACCCGATGGACGACCGGAACAGGGGCGAAACGTCGTAAGTCCTCATAACCACATCCTCCGACGAGCAACGTGACTACAAGCGACGCCGGACACCGTGTCCGGCGCCCTCACCGCGAGCCCGTTTCCGGGCCTCGCACGCGCGTAACGTGCCGGGGGAGGGCGGGTTCCAGGCCGAGCGAAAATTTTTGACCGCGACGCTGCAGGCTGTCGGACCGGGCATTCCGGCCCCAAGAGATCAGGATGAGGCCGGGGACTGGGACGGGCGCCGGACCGGAACCGGCGGCACCGGCGCCCGCACGCTCAGCCGACCGCCTCCTCCACCAGGATCTCGCGCTTGCCGGCATGGTTGGCCGGACCGACGATGCCCTCGATCTCCATCCGCTCCATGAGCGAGGCGGCGCGGTTGTAGCCGATCTGCAGGCGGCGCTGGATGTAGCTCGTCGACGCCTTCTGGTCGCGCAGCACCACCTGCACGGCCTGATCGTAGAGATCGCCGCCGGCCTCGCCGAAGGAGCCCTGGTCGAACACGGCGCCGTCGAGTTCGAGTTCCGCCGCGCCGGCCTTCCCCTTCCCGGCCCGTTCGCCGCCCTTCTCGGGCGCGCCCTCCTCGTCATCCGCCGTGACGGCGTCGAGGTAGCTGGGGCGGCCCTGGCGCTTGAGATGCGCCACGACGGTCTCGACCTCGCTGTCCGAGCAGAACGGCCCGTGCACCCGGGTCGTGCGCCCGCCGCCGGCCATGAACAGCATGTCGCCCTGGCCCAGAAGCTGCTCCGCGCCCATCTCGCCCAGAATCGTGCGCGAGTCGATCTTGCTCGTCACCTGGAAGCTGATCCGGGTCGGGAAGTTCGCCTTGATCGTGCCGGTGATCACGTCCACCGAAGGCCGCTGCGTCGCCATGATCAGGTGGATGCCCGCCGCCCGCGCCATCTGCGCCAGACGCTGGATCGCCCCCTCGATGTCCTTGCCGGCCACCATCATCAGGTCGGCCATCTCGTCGACCACGATCACGATGTACGGCAGCGGCGCCAGATCCATCGCCTCGTCCTCGTAGACCGCCTCGCCGGTGTGGCGGTCGAAGCCGGTCTGCACCGTCCGCGTCAGCACCTCGCCCCGCGCCCCCGCCTCCGCCACCCGGGCGTTGTAGCCGTCGATGTTCCGGACGGCGATCTTGGCCATTTTCTTGTAGCGCTCCTCCATCTCGCGCACCGCCCACTTGAGGGCGATCACCGCCTTCTTGGGGTCGATGACCACGGGGGAGAGCAGGTGCGGGATGCCGTCGTAGACCGACAGCTCCAGCATCTTCGGATCGACCATGATCAGCCGGCACTCCTCCGGCTTCAGCCGGTACAGCAGGCTGAGGATCATGGTGTTGATCGCCACCGACTTGCCCGAGCCGGTGGTGCCGGCCACCAGCAGGTGCGGCATGCGCGCGAGGTCGGCGATGATCGGCTCGCCGCCGATGTTCTTGCCCAGGCACAGGGCCAGCTTGTGCTTGCTCTCGGCGAAATCCGCCGACGACAGGAGCTCCCGCAGATACACCGTCTCGCGCGTCGCGTTCGGCAGCTCGATGCCGATGACGTTCCGGCCGGGCACCACCGCGACGCGGGCCGAGACCGCCGACATCGACCGGGCGATGTCGTCGGCGAGCGCGATGACGCGGCTGGACTTGGTGCCCGGTGCCGGCTCCAGCTCGTAGAGGGTGACGACCGGGCCCGGCCGCACCGCCAGGATGTCGCCGCGCACGCCGAAATCGCCCAGCGTCGCCTCGAGGAGCGTGGCGTTCTGCTCCAGGGCGTCCGCCGAGATCAGGCTCGCCTGGGACGGGCCGCGGGGGGCGGCCAGCAGGTCGAGGGCGGGCAGGGCGTAATCCTCCGGGCGGACGGGCGGCGCGGGCGCGCGGCGCGCCGGCACCGGCGCGGCCGGGGGCGGAGCGACCCGGGAGGCGGTGGGTTCGGAGCGCGGCGGGACCGGGCTCTGCGGCGCCTCGAACGCCTCCAGCTCGTCCTCCGCATCGACCTGCGGCGCCGCGATTCGGCGGGCGGTCGTGGCCGGGGGGCCGTCCTCGGGCGCCTCGAAGACCGGCTCGCGCCGACCCGGCCCCGGCGCCCGTCCCTCGGGCAGGTGGTCGGCCCAGGGCAGATCCGCATCCGTGAAGGCGCGCCGCGCCGCGAGGGCCGGCGAGGCACTGTCGATCGGCTCGGCCCGGCCGGCGCGCCATGCCGCGATCCGGTCCGCCGCGGCGACGCGCAGGCCCATCAGCCCCTGCGCCAGGGCGCCGACACCCACGAGGCCGAGGCTCGGCTCGTCGGAATCCTCGCGCTCGTCGCGGGCCGATTCCCGGCCGCGCGCCGGGGCGCGGCGGACGGGATAGGGGTCGTCGTGCAGGGTTTCCTCCTCGACGGCGCCGAAGCGGCAGGCACCGGTCAGGCTGAGGATCGCCACCGCCGCGTAGCCGAAGCCGACGAGATGGGCCGCCGCGGACGAGACCGCCCCGACGATCACCCGCGCCATCGACAGCAGGCCGTCGCCGGCCACGCCGCCGAGGCCGGTGGGCAGCGGCCAGCGGGTCGTCGGCGGGAGCGCGCTCGCCACGGCACTGGCGGCGCAGAAGCCGATGATCCAGAGCGCGATGCGCAGGCCGCCCTCGGGCAGGTTGCGCTCGCGCATCAGCCGGATGCCCCAGAGGACCGGCGGCAGCACGAAGGCCAGGGAGCCCAGGCCCAGGATCTGCATGGCGAGATCGGCCACGACGGCGCCCGGCTGGCCGAGGACGTTGTGGGCGGCGTGGTCGGTGGCGTGGTTGAGGCTCGGGTCGTCGATCGACCACGTGGCCAGGGCCACGGTCAGCGCGACCGCGCCGGTGAAGAGCACGAAACCGCCGAGTTCCGTCAGGCGCTTGCCCAGGAAGGGGCGAACGCTGTCGACGAAAGTCTCGTAGGGCGATGCGGGACGGCGAAGCGAGCGCATGCGGGACCGGACGCAAGACGGGGACTTACGCCCGAGGCTAGGCATGACCGCCTTAACGACCTGCTAAGGTTGAGGAAGGCTCACCGGCGCCCGGCCGGGCCTCCTCGGGCCGTCGCGATCCCGCCCGGGAGGATGCAAAAGCCGCCCCGCTGTGGCACAGGAGCGGCCATGAATATCGACGGCCAGCCCTACCGCACGATCTTCCCGGACCCGGACGGCGTCAGCGTCCAGGTGATCGACCAGACCCGCCTGCCCTTCGCGTTCGAGCTGAAGCGCCTCGCCACGCTGGAGGACGCCGCGGTGGCGATCCGCACGATGATCGTGCGCGGGGCGCCCCTGATCGGCGTCACGGCCGCCTACGGGCTGGCGCTGGCCATGCGGGCGGATGCCTCCCACGACGGGATCGACCGGGCGGTGGCGACGCTCGCGGCGACACGTCCGACCGCCATCAACCTGCGCTGGGCGCTGGATCGGGTCTCCACCAACCTGCGGCAGGTTGCGCCGGACGAGCGCTTCGCCCGCGCCTTCGCGGAGGCCGGCCGCATCGCCGAGGAGGACGTGGCGAGCTGCCGCGCCATCGGCGCCCATGGCAGCCAGGTCATCGCCGACCTGCATAGGGCCAAGGGCGGCGACAGACCGGTCACCGTGCTGACCCACTGCAATGCCGGCTGGCTCGCCACGGTGGATTGGGGCACGGCGCTGGCGCCGATCTACGCCGCCCACGAGCGGGGGGTGCCGGTGCATGTCCTGGTCGACGAGACCCGGCCGCGCAGCCAGGGTGCCGCGCTCACGGCCTTCGAGCTGAACGGCCACGGCGTGCCGCACACGGTCATCGCCGACAATGCCGGCGGCCACCTCATGCAGCACGGCGGCGTCGACCTGTGCATCGTCGGCTCGGACCGGACCACGGCGAGCGGCGACGTCTGCAACAAGATCGGCACCTACCTGAAGGCGCTGGCGGCCCACGACAACGGCGTGCCGTTCTACGCCGCCCTGCCGTTCTCGACCATCGACTGGACCCTCGACGACGGGGTCAAGGAGATCCCGATCGAGGAGCGCGACGGGCGCGAGGTCACCCACATGACCGGGCGGCTGCCCGATGGCGGCTTCGCCACGATCGAGGTGGTCTCCCCCGGCAGTCCCGTGGCGAATCCCGCCTTCGACGTGACCCCGGCCCGGCTGGTGACCGGCATCATCACCGAACGCGGCATCTGCGAGGCCAGCGCCGAGGGGTTGTACGGGCTCTATCCGGAGCGCCGGAAGGCGGCGTGAGCCGCCTCACCGCACCCCGGGCCGGCCCGATTCCGCGAGCTGCTGCGCCCGGGCGCCCTGGCGCTCGAACATCCAGCCCGGATATTCCGGCGGCAGGGCGCTCACCGCATCGAGGGCGTCGAGTTCCGCGTCGCTGAGGCTGAGTTCGGTCGCCGCGATGTTGTCCTCGAGCTGGTCGAGGCGCTTGGCACCGACGATCACGCTGGTCACCGCCTTGCGGTGTAGCAGCCAGGCCAGCGCCACCTGGGCCACCGAGACGCCGCGGGCCTCCGCCACCTGCCGCATGGCGTCGATGCAGGCGTCGGCCCGGGGGCGGTCGACCGGCGGGAAGTCGAAGCTCGCGCGCCGGCCCTCCCCCGCGCCGCCGGCATACTTGCCGCTGAGCAGGCCGCCGGCCAGCGGGCTCCAGACCAGGAGGCCGAGCCCCTCCGAGCGCAGCATCGGGACGATCTCGCGCTCCAGGTCGCGGCCCGCGATGGAGTAATAGGCCTGCAGGGTCTCGAAGCGGGCGAGCCCCGCCCGCGCGCTGATCCCCAGCGCCTTCACGATCTGCCACGCCGCCCAGTTCGAGACGCCGACGTAGCGGACGTGGCCGTGCTGGACGAGGATGTCGAGGGCGCGCACCTGCTCCTCGATCGGCGTCGCCGGGTCGAAGCCGTGGACCTGATAGAGGTCGATGTGGTCGAGCTGGAGCCGCTTGAGGCTCGCCTTGCAGGCGTCGATCAGGTGCAGGCGCGAGGCGCCCTTGGCGTTCGCGCCCGGCCCCATCGGCCCGTAGCCCTTGGTGGCGACGACGACGCTGTCGCGCGGGACCTTGAGGTCGCGCAGGGCCTGGCCGGTGATCTGCTCCGAGAGCCCCTCCGCGTAGACGTCGGCCGTGTCGATGAAGTTGATCCCGGCATCGAGCGCCCGTCCGACGAGGCGCCCGACCTCCGTCTGGTCGAGGGCGCCGATCTGGCGCCACATCCCGGCCCCGCCGCCGAAGGTCATGGTGCCGAGGCAGAGTTCCGAGACGAACAGCCCCGTGCTGCCGAGCTTCTTCTGATACATGCCTGCCTGATCCCGTCCGTGTCTGGGGTGTCAACGCGCGGGAGCGGGCCCGGTGCGCTCAGGGCTCCCAGCGGTGGAACACCGCGCTGTCGAAGGCGAAGACCGGCTCGCCGCGCTGGTTCACCCCGGTGTTGCGGGCGAAGGCCAGGCCCCAGCCGGGCCGCGAGGCCGAGGCGCGCTTGTCGGTGAGCTTGGCGCTGAACCGGACCGTGTCGCCCGCGTAGACGGGCTTCAGCCAGCGCAGGTTCTTGAACCCGGGGGAGGGGCCCGCCTCCGGGACCGGGCCGCGGGTGGCCGTGTAGGCGGCGTCGCGGGCGCGGGTCGTGAGCATCCGGTTCATGTAGGCGGCGGCCGTGTGCCAGCCGGAGGCGCAGAGGCCGCCGAAATGGCTGCGCTTGGCCGCCGCGTGGTCGAGGTGGAAGGCCTGCGGATCGTAGGCCTCGGCGAACGCGATGATCGCCTCGGCGGTGAACGGATAGGCGCCCAGCTCCCGCACGGCGCCGATCTCGGCATCCCGCAGGAACGGCAGGATCTCGGCATCCTCCGGCTCGGCGACCGGTCCCGGCACGCCGATCTCCACCGGCCGCGGGGGCAGGGGATCGGTGCCGCGGCGGGCCAGCATGAAGGTGAAGCGCTGGGTCAGCACCGTCTCGCCGCGCGGGTTGCCGAGGGCGACCTCGGCGGTCACGAAACCGAGCCCGGGCTTGGAGGCCGAATCGCGCAGCCCCACCACCCGGAAGGTCAGCGTCAGCGCGTCCCCCGGCAGGACCGGCGCGAGCCAGCGCAGCTCGTCGATCCCCGGCGCGCCGAGCGACGAGCCGCCCTTGAACGGTCCCTGCTGGAGCAGCCGCATGCCCAAAGCCGCCGTGTGCCAGCCCGAGCCGATCAGCCGGCCCGCGAAGGTCCCTTCCGCCGCCGCCTCGTCGAGGTGGAAGGGCTGGAAGTCGAAGGCCTGCGCGAAGCCCACGATGGCGTCGCGGGTGACGGTGAGCGGCGCGCCGACGATCACGTCGCCGACGGCGAAATCCTCGAGGGCGGGATCGGGCATGGCGGGCTCGTCTGGTTGATCGGTGGGGCGGGCGATCGGGATCGCCGTCTTTGCGAGCGGGCGCGAAGCAATCCAGGAGCGCCACGCTCACCGATGTCGCGCTGCCCTGGATCGCTTCGCTCCGCTCGCCAAGACGCAGCGTCGCCCAGGGCTGAGCGCGGCCCGAGCCTCAGTTGGCGAAGCGGAAGTGCAGCACGTCGCCGTCCTGCACCACGTACTCCTTGCCCTCCAGCCGCAGCTTGCCGGCGTCCCGGGCCCCGGATTCACCGTTGAGCGCCGTGTAGTCCTTGAACGCGATGGTCTCGGCCCGGATGAAGCCCTTCTCGAAATCCGAGTGGATCACCCCGGCCGCCCCGGGGGCGCGGGTGCCCTTGGTGATCGTCCAGGCGCGGGCCTCCTTGGGGCCGACCGTGAAGTAGGTGACGAGGCCGAGCAGGTCGTAGCCGGCGCGGATCACCCGGTTGAGGCCGGGCTCGGCGAGCCCCACCGCCTCCAGGAACTCCGCCTGGTCGGCCTCGGGCATCACGGCGATCTCGCTCTCGATCTTGGCCGAGACCACCACCGCCACGGCGCCCTCCGCCTTGGCGCGGGCGAAGACCGCGTCCGAATAGGCGTTGCCCTTGTCGGCGTCGGGCTCATCGACGTTGCAGACGTAGAGGACGGGCTTGGCGGTCATCAGGCCGAGGGACTGGAACAGCTTCTCCTCGTCGGGCTTGCGCTCCACCAGCCGCGCCGGCTTGCCCTCGCGCAGGAGCGGCAGCGCCCGGTTGACGAGGTCGAGGCTCTCCTTGGCCTCCTTGTCGGCCCCCTTGGCCTTCTTCTCCAGGGCGACGGCGCGGCGCTCCAGGCTGTCGAGGTCGGCGAGCATCAGCTCGGTCTCGATCGTCTCGATGTCGGCGGCCGGATCGACCTTGCCCTCCACGTGGGTGACGTCGCCGTCCGTGAAGCAGCGGACCACGTGGGCGATGGCGTCGACCTCGCGGATGTTGGCCAGGAACTGGTTGCCCAGGCCCTCGCCCTTGGAGGCGCCGCGCACGAGGCCGGCGATGTCCACGAAGGTCAGGCGCGTCGGGATCTTCTCCTTCGACGAGGCGATGCGGGCGAGGTCATCGAGCCGCGGATCGGGCACCGCCACCTCGCCGACATTCGGCTCGATGGTGCAGAACGGGTAGTTCGCCGCCTGGGCGGCCGCCGTCTGCGTCAGCGCGTTGAAGAGGGTCGACTTGCCGACGTTCGGCAGGCCGACGATGCCGCATTTGAAGCCCATGAATCAGTTCCGTCGCAGCACGTCGTCGGGCGACGCGCGAAAAAGGGTTGCGGAGAGTCAGGCCCGCGAACACGGCACCGTGCGCCCTGTCCTCGGTCGAGCACGCGCGGCACCGGCGAGCCGGGCCTCAGCCACCGGGAGGCAATCGAACCGCCGACAGCCGGGCTTGTGGCGCACGGCCTTCATCGGACCCTCTCGCCCGCCCCGATATCCCGTCCCCGCGGGGGCGTGTCAATTTCGGGCGCCCAGCGTCTTCACCTCGTCCCAGCCGCGGCCGGCCATGGCGAGATGGACCTTGTTCTGGAAGCTCGCATCCTCGCCGGCCGCGAGCAGGGCGGCGTGGTCGGCCACGGCCCGGCAGAGATCGTCCACCCAGGGCAGCTCGGCCTTGCCGAAATCGTTGAGCACGTAGGCATGCACCAGCGCCTTGTCGCCGGGATGGCCGATGCCGAGCCGCACCCGGCGGTAGTCGTTGCCGCATTGGGCGGTGATCGAGCGCAGGCCGTTATGGCCGGCATTGCCGCCGCCGAGCTTCACCCGCAGCTTGGCGGGGGCGAGGTCGAGCTCGTCGTGCAGCACGATCACGTCGGAGAGCGGAATCTTGTAGAAGCGCTGCGCCTCCGAGACGGCGCGGCCGGACTCGTTCATGAAGGTCGAGGGCTTCAGGAGGATCGCCCGCTCCGGGCCCAGCACCGCCTCGGCGGCCTCGCCCTGGAAGCGGTGGCGGAACGGGCTCGCCCGGTGCTGGCGGGCGATCGCGTCGACGGCGAGGAAGCCGATATTGTGCCGGTTGCCCGCATAGCGTGCGCCCGGGTTTCCGAGGCCGACGATCAACTTCATGTCAGAGGGTTCCGCGGGACTCCGTTCGGCGCGGTCTGTGGCACGCTTCCGCGCGGGACGCACCCCCGGGCCGGGTCCGGCCCGCCCGGAGCGATGGGCCGGCCTCCGGGCCCGGGCCGTCTCCGTCGTGCGCCAGCGCACGGCCTCGGCCGAACCCGAAGCAGAATATCCTCGTTGAGAGGTCACATTCGGCCAAGCAAAGCCCGAGTGATCAAGACCGCCGACCCGACGATCTTCCTCACGCGACACGGTTGACCGGATGACTTCCCGCTGAAGTCGTACGAAGACACCAGGAGATCATCATGACCGTCCGCATGCTCGCTGCCGCCGCCCTGGTCGCCGCGGTCGCCACGCCCGCCCTCGCGCAGGGCCTGGATTCGAAGCACTCGCCCTACCCGGCCTCGGCCTATTCGGGCTGGGTCGGCAACGGCGCCGTCCTGCATCGGGACGCCGCCGGTCCGGCGCGGGCGGCCGCCTACCGCTACAGCGGTCCGCATGCCGGCGGCCCGGCCAATGCCCTGCCGCGGTTCTGACGGGCGAACGGGCCCGCGGGCTCCGCGGGCCCCGATAACCGGCCGTGATCGGGGCACCGGACCGGCGGACCCTCAGGTGTGAGGGACGGGCCGGTCGGCAAGGCCGGTGGCGCCGTTTGCCGGACCCGGCACCGCGCCGACGGCCGCCGTCCCAGCCCGGATCTCTCCAGGGCGCAGGGTTCCCACCAGAAGATCGACCTGGCTGACGAGACGCACGAGCGATTGCCCGCGATCCAGCGCCGGCCGCTCGGGCACGGGCCTGTCCGCGCCCAGGGCTGCCAGGGTCGCGGTGATCCAGGCCCGCCAGGGCTCGGCCTCGGGGGCCGCCGCCTCCGGGGCGTGCCGCAGGACGATGAGCCGGGCGCTGATCCGGCGCAGGGTCGCGTCGGCCACCAGGGCGGATTCCACCTCCGGGTGGCTGCCGGCCCGGGGCTGCTGCAGGGCGCGGGAGAGTGCCGCCTCCAGATCGTTGAGGGCGAGGCCGGCCTCGCGGCTCTGCGCCGCGATCGCGGTCTCGCGGCCCTCGCCGGGCGGCGCGCGGAGCACCGCCTCGGCGAGACCGGCCTGGGCCTTGAGCGCCCGGCGCAGTTCCTGCCGGACCTGATCGGGCTCCCAGATCGGCCACAGCACCAGGCAGCTCGCCACCGCGATCACGCCGCCCAGCACCGTGAAGCCGCCCCGCATGGCGACGATCTCCCAGGAGCTGTGGCCGGGCTCCAGCAGCTCGACCAGCAGCACCACGAGGGGGGTCAGGCAGGTGACGAAAAAGCCGTAGGAGATCTGGCGCGCCGCGAATCCGACGATGCTGAGCACGAGGATCAGCCCGGCCTCCGCCAGGGGGCTCGTGGCGTAGTAGGCGAGCACGGCGCCCACGAGGCCGCCCAGCACCGTGCCGCCGATCCGCTCCAGCGCCCGCTGCCACGTCGCCGCGTAGAAGGGCTGCATGGTGAGCACCACGGTCATCACCAGCCAGTGCGTGAAGGCGCCCGCATAGGTCAGGGTGGCGGCGAGCGCCGGGGCCGCGACCGCGCTCGCCCGCAGGGCGTGCCGGAGATTGGGCGAGGCCAGGGTAAAGTTCTGCCGCAGCGGCCCGACATAGCGGGTCCAGCGGTCGAGGCTGCCGCCCTCCGTGAGCGTGCCGCCGGGGCGATAGCCCTCCGGGGTCGACAGCTTGGCGCCGATCCGCACGCGCCCGACGATCCGTTCGGCGAGGCGGGCGAGGGTCGGATCCTCCGACAGCCCCTCGGCCACGCGGGCGATGGAGTGTTCCAGACGGTCGAGGTCGAGGTTGACGTCGTCGCGGATCGCCCGGGCGATGGTCACCAAGAGGGGGCGCAGGCGCCGCAGAAAAACCTTGGCGAGGGCCCGGCGGCGGGCATCGGGACGGCTGTCGATCAGCTCGCCGACGGCGATCAGCGCGGAAAAGATCTGCTCGGCGCTCTCCAGGCGCAGCAGGGCCTGGGCGGTGCGGTCCGAGACGCGCTCGCGGGAGCGGGCGAGGTCGAGGATCATGGTCCGGGCGGTCTCGATGCTCGCCCGCACGCCCCGCCGGTGGCCCCGCGCGTGGCCGTCGAAGGCGGCCGTATCGGGTTCCGGCAGGACGACGAGCCGCTCAAGGTCGCCGCAGAGCCGGGCGAGGTTGTGCCAGACCTCCGCCACCGCCCGGTGGGCCGGCCGGTACGGGTGCAGCCGCCAGATCACCAGGGCCAGGAACGTCGCCCAGAGACCGCCGGCCGCGAACATCAGCGCGGTGACGGCCGCCTGCTCCGGGGTCAGGGGCCGGTCGAGGGCGATGCACAGCACCACCACGAGCACGTTGCCGGCCGACTGGGCCTGAACGCTCCAGACGCGGGCGTACGAGCAGGCGAAGATCAGCGCGCAGGCGACCGGGACGACCACCGGCAGGCCGAGGGGCTGGATCAGGCCGAGTCCGGCCCAGAGCAGGCCGCCCAGGACCGAGAAGGCGGTGAGGACCCGCAGGCGGGCGCGCATCGGGCCGCCGTTGTCGCAGAAGCAGGCGAGGTTGGCGGCGAGCGCCATCGTCAGCAGCGGCGCCCACTGGATCCAGATGTTGAGGAGGATGACGACGCCGAACGCGAAGGCGGCGCGCACGCCCTCCACGAGCCGGACGTTCCGGAGGTCGAGGCCCGTCGGCAGGCGCCGCAGGTCCGAGCCGGGCCGGTTCAGGCTGCCCCGACCCGCGGCGTTCCACCGGCGCCGGGCCGGCCCAGGAGGCGAAGCTGTGGGACTCGGCGCGGGCAACCTCGGTCTCCGGACGGGGGCGCGGTGCCCCGGCATGAACCGCGCCCCGGCCTGTCCGGATCCGCAGCGTCGCGCAACCCCAATCCGGATCCGCGGCACGATCCAGACGTCCACATCGTCACCGCCGATGTGAACCCGGGGGCGGCGGACGTCTTCGTCTCGCGCTTGACCCCCGGGCGAGCCCGTGGCTTCTGGGGCCGCTTGGCATCCTGACTCCGTAGCTCAGCTGGATAGAGCAGCCGCCTTCTAAGCGGCAGGTCGTAGGTTCGAGCCCTACCGGGGTCGCCAGCAACTTGCCCGCTGCGGGGATGACGGAGCGGGTTTCACGGTGCCGCAGCGTCCTCCTCCGCGTTCACGGCACCGACGCGATCTCGACGCCGCGGAACTCACCGCCATCCGAGCAGCACGACGAAGCCGGAAAACGTGAGGGCGGAGGCCATGAGGGCGAACGGGACGATATCCATGAGGGCCGCGTAGCGGCGAGCCGCAGGCTCGGCCATCGGGCGTTCGGCCGCTGCGGCACGATCACCGCCGCTCCGGCCATCCTGGTTCGAACCGAAGAGCGCTCTGGACCGTTGATGGCCGTTCAGCGTGACCGTTCGAAGAGCCTCCCATGGACCGCCCCCGCCGCGTCGGCCTGCCCTGGTACGCTCCGGAGCGCTACGCGGAGTTGCGCGCGCGCTTGGCGGATGGCGCCAAGCTGCCGCCCGACTATGAGACGTGGCGCGTCGCCACCGAACAAATGGAACGCGAGGTGCAGCGCAGCGGCGTAGAGGTCGTGCGCGTGCCGATCGAGCCGGAGATCTTCGCCGCGTGGTGCGAGCGGGCCGGGCTTCAGAGAGATGCGGCGGCGCGCGCCCGATACGCCGCCGCGGCACTGGCGGCCGACTGGGCGATCTGAAGAGCGCGGCGGCGTCCCAAGGGCGATCCGTCGCGCCGCCCCCGGGCGGCGCGGGCGCAGTTCGGCCAGCGCGTGACAGCCGGGCGGGCGACGGGGGCGATCGCGGCGCGACCCGGATCGCGTTCGGAACGCCAGGGGGCGCCCGCCCTCGACGGCGGGTGGCCGCAAGCCGGGATCCCGACGCCTTCACGTCACGACCTGCGTCGGCGCGTGCGGACCCACCGGCCGGCCCGACAGGCTCCGCTTCCACCGGGCGCGCAGGACGGCGGGCCGGAGGCCGTGCCGCTCCTCCAGGAAGTCGGGGTCCGTGATCCGGTCGGTGCGGAAGTGCCGGAATTCCCCGCGCAGCTCGCACCAGCCGGCCAGCATCCGTGCCTGATCGAAGAACCCGACGATCACCGGCCAGATCACGCGCCGGCTCGGATCGCCGCGCGCATCGCGGTAGTCGATGCGGATCTTGCGGCCCTCGCGGATCCAGGCCCGGGTCCGCGCGACATCGATCCCGTCCGCGGTCTGCGTGAAAGCCGGCGGCGTACCGATCGACGGATCGGCGATGAACGGATGCAGGCGCTCGGGCACGACGGCGGTGATCTTGGCGATGAGATCGCGCGCCGCCTTGGCGAGGACCGGCTCGCCCCGGCCCGCAACCCATTGCGCGCCGAGAACCGCCGCCTCGATCTCGTCGGGTGTCAGCATCAGCGGCGGCATGTCGAAGGTCTCGCCCAGCACGTAGCCGAGCCCGGCCTCGCCCAGGATCGGCACGCGCTGGCCGACGAGATCGGCCACGTCCCGATAGACCGTGCGGGCGGACACCTCCAGCTCCCGGGCGATCTCGGCGGCGGTCACCGGGCGCGGCGCACGCCGCAGGATCTGGATGATCTGAAACAGCCTGTCGGCGCGGCGCATCACTCGACTCCTGCTGACAGGATGCTGTCAGCAGGGTGGTCCTACAAGCCTCCCGTCGCGGCCATCCCGCCCGCCGTGACGAAGGAACCGCGCCATGATCACCCTGTATCACGCCCCGCAATCGCGATCCTCACGCATGATCTGGCTGCTGGAGGAGCTGGGCGTTCCCTACGCCATCGAGCCGGTCTCGATCTTCCGGCCGATGACGGGGGAGGGCGTGCCGGATGCCGCCAACCCGCATCCCGACAAACGCGTCCCGGCCCTCCTGCACAACGGCGTGCTGGTCGCGGAGTCCCTGGCCATCGTGCTCCATCTGGCGGAGCACTTCCCCGAAGCGGGGCTGGCGCCGGCGATCGGCGACCCCGATCGCGGCGCATACCTGACTTGGCTGGCTTGGTACGTGGCAGAGTTCGAGCCTGCCCTGTTCGCCGGCATGGCGGGCGAGCTCCCGGGATCGCCGCAGAAGCGCCGCGCCCACGAGGCGGTGGTCCGCCGCCTCGAAACCGCCCTGGCGCGCGGCCCCTACGCGATGGGTGAGAGGTTTTCCGGCGCCGACATCCTCATCGCCAGCGCGCTGGGCTTCGGCCGCGCCGCGTTCCCGGCCAGCGAGGCCTTCGAGGCCTATCTGGAACGCTGCCGGGCGCGACCGGCCGCCCTCCGCGGTGCGGCGCGGGACGGTGCCTCCGGTCTTCAGCAGGGTGCCTAGGGCGCCCTCCGCCGAAGCGGATGCCGGTTCTGTGGAGGGGCCCGCGCCAGAAGGACGGACCGAGCCCGCACCGCGCCGGCGTGCAGCGCGGTGCGGGCTCCGCCGGCCATCGCCGCGCAGACGATGTGCGGGGCGCCCTCCACCGCGGGTGTTTCAGGACACGCCGGACCTGAATGCTTGAGCTTACATCAGGATCACACCGCGAACGCCGCCGCACATCTGATGGAGATGACGATGACCTGGACGAACCGCATCACGATCGCCGCCACCCTGATCGCGGGCGCGATCGCGCTGGTCACCTACGCGCAGGCTCTGAGCCTTCCCGCGCATTTCGCGTAGGACGGACCGGCGGGACGGCCGACCGCCGCATCCCGTCCCGCGCCGGGGCACGCTCAGCCGTGTCGCTGAACCTGCGCCGAACGGTTCCGCAATGCAACGTGACGCATCGCACCGCACGCGCCCGGCCGATCCGGCATCATCGTTGCAGTTGGTTTTCCCGGGCCTCCGAAGGCCCGCCGCGTGATGAAAGGAGTGCACGACATGGTTCTGAAGGGCTTTTCCTACGCGATGATCGGCGCTTTCCTGGGCGGCCTCGCGATGACGGTGACCGGCTCGGCCGGCGTCCTGATGGGCTTCTGAGCGACGGAGACTGGCAGCCCGCGAGGCTGCCCTGGCGACGGTCTTCGCGGGCGGCGGGGTTCTTGCCCCGCCGTCGTCGCGTTCGGGGACCGGGCAGATCGCGGCACCGCCGCGCACGCAGCCAACTTCCAGTCGCCGGCCGGCCCAGCGGGATCCGGCAGGCGCATGACGGCCGGGCGCAGTGCACCGCTCCCAATCGACGGTAAAGCGAACCGGAATCCCGCCGGCATGCGGGATCAGGCCCGACAGTCCCTGACCGTGCGAAGCGGATTGTCGGTTCGAGACCGCCGGAGTCGGCACGCCGCCGGCCGCCTCGGCCGGTCTCCCGAGGCTCGGGCCGGCCGCTGGAGCCGAGTCCGAGCATCAGGCCGGTCACGTCCCTCGGTGGGATCGCTCGGATCGATCCTTCCGCGACGGTGCGGCCTCCGTTGATCTTCGGGCGTAAGGCGGGCCGGTCCGCAACCGGCCCGGCGCTGTCCGTCAGGCCGCCTCCCTCCGGGTCACGACCAGGGCCCAGATCGTCGCCGGGATCCATCCGATGATCGTCAGGTGGAGGATGATGCAGAGGATACCCTGAAGCACCTTTCCGCGCAGGAACATGGCGAGCCATGGCGCGAGAAAGCAGATGAGGATCATGATCATGAGGGTGACGTGTCTCCGGGTTCGTGAGCGAACACGGAAAGCGCCGGCTGGTTCCTGGGGGCCGGGCCTCCGCCGCGACACGCATCGGATCGAGGTCCCGGATCGAGATCCCGGATCGAGGCTCCGGGGCGCAGGGCGGATGCCGGTTCGGCGCCGGAGGGCTTGTGAGAACGCGCATCCGACGCCGTGCCGGTTCGCCCGGGGCCGGGTGCGGCTCTAGGCGCCGAGCCGCGCCCTGAGGCGCGAAGCCCGGCCGGATCCGTCGATGCACTCGATGCCGCCGCCGGCGTTGAGCGTGTGGAGACAGCTGCCGGGCCAAGCCGGCCCGGGCTCGATCCGGCCGAGGACGGTCTGGGCGAACCCGTCTTGGTCCAGCCGGTCGATCCGCGCCAGCGACAGGGCGCGGCCGTAACCGTGGGCGCAATCCTGAACCGGACGGATCAGGCGCCCGCCGCGCGCGACGATCCGGCCCGCGGGCCGCGCGAACGAGGGGTCGACCAGAACGGGATTGGCCGGATGCGGCACATACGGTCCCCGGAAGTCGGGGGCCGACCAGAGATACAGCGCGTCGTGGTGGCACCCCGATCCCGCCGGGGCGCCGGGGGGGGCGTCGCGCACGGTGGCGAAGAGCCACCAGCGGCCATCCTGTTCGAGGAGCGTCGCGTCGCTCGCGACCACGCCGGAGAGGAGCGTCGCTTCCTTCACCCAGCCGCCGGGGTAGCGCGTCGCCCGGTAGAGATCGACCGTGCCCGCCGCGGAACTCTCCGGCACCATCCAGACGGCGCCCGCCCGCGCGAACACGAACGGGTAGGAGAGGTGATACGGCTCCTCCAGCACGGGGATGGGCGCCCCTACGGGACCGTCCGGCCCGAAGCGGACGGCCGAGATGATCGCCTTGCCGGTCGCGTGCGGGAATTCCTCGACGAAGACGTGGGTCGTCCCATCGGCGGCGAGCGGGAACGGGTCGGCGTAGAAGCGACGGCCGTCGTCGGGCAGGATCTGCCATCCCCCCTCGGGATGGCGCCCCAGGTCGATGAGATCCGGCCCGCGCAGAACCCGCCATCCGGTGCGCCAGTGCGGCGCGTGATAGCACAGCCTGTACAGGCGGCCGACGAGACTGCGGGCCAGAAGCCGCGCCGGTCGGGACGCCCGGATCCGCGCCGGGCGCGCGGGCCCGGCGGCCGCCGGGGCCGGGGTCTCAGCCGCGGCGCGGCCCGCCAATCGGTCCCGCAGCGCGGCGGCGACCAGCGTGGTCGTGCGCACCAGCGCGTCCTCGAACGACAGCGCGATGGAGCCCCGGTAGTCCGATCCGAGGCGTCCCGAGACCAGGACGGTGTCGCCTTCCAGCAGGTCGAGGCGCGGCACGCGGCCGGCGAGCAGGCTCCCGAGCAGGCCGATCTCGCCGAAGCCGCCATCGTAAGCCACCCGCCAGACCGGGCAGCGGGCGACCGCATCGCCACACAGGTCGAGCAAGAGGTCCGGGGCCGCGGGATCGGTCCAGGCGGCCAAGTCCGCCGGCGGCACAGGCGCCGACCCGTTCGGGGCCACCCGGAAGATCAGGGATTCCAGCCGGAACAGGAGGTCGGCCTGGACCGGCCAACCGTCCGGGCCGGGTGCGGCCTCGACACTGACGGCTTCGATGCCGGGCAGGCCCGAGAGTCGCGTCAGCAGCGCGACGTGCCAGCGGCGCGGGTTCGCGCCGTCGAGGCGAACTCTCACATGCATGGCAGCCGGGTTCCTATCGATGGGTCGCTCGAGACAATGACTGTCGATCCCGTCTATTTTCCCGCTGGTAACGGGAGTGATAACTTTGGGCGGCCCATAGGATTTACCGTCGATCGGCTGCCGGACAGCGGCGAGGGTGCCGAAACCCGATCATCCGCGCGGCGCGCGATTGCCGGCGACTGGCTCGGCGGCCGGGTCCGGAATCCCGCGGGATCGATCTCGAGTGTCAGGCCCGGCCCAGGCGGCGCCCTCCTCCCACGAGGCCGGCCGGCCGCGCAGGGGCACCTGTGGCTCGACAGCCACAGGTGCGGGCGTAGGCACAGTGCGATGCAACCAAAACGCCTTCACATTGTTCTCGCGCGCGCTCGCGGTATGAGCGATGTATTTCGGCACGTCGGCGAATCTTGAGGGATGATTTACTATGACATTGCCCGCCATCGACGGGCGGTGTGTCCGTAAAACTACAGCCATTTTCGTCGATGATCGGTAGCCATACGTCCAGATCGAAATTTGGACCTTACCTGATGACCAAGCTCCTGGCCTCGCTGGCTGCCTTCACCGCCCTGACCGCTGCCGCCTCGGCCGCCGACCTGCCGCGCCGCGCCGCCCCGCCGCCGGTCTTCACCCCCGTCCCGGTCTTCACCTGGACCGGCGCCTACTTCGGTATCAACGCCGGCTACGCCTTCGACGCCAGCGACCGCAACACCGGCAACACCTTCGCCGTGCCGTTCCCCTACGCCGCCCCCGGCACCGTCGCCTCCTTCCGCAACCGCAGCCAGGACGGCTTCTCCGGCGGTGGCCAGATCGGCTACAA